>JANPCU010000188.1:0-48496 GCA_031431195.1 Planctomycetota bacterium
CCGTGAGCATTGGGTGGTGGAAGGCGAGAACCCACCGATCGGCATCATCCTGTGTGCGTCCAAGGGGCAGACGCTGGTGAAGTACGCCTTGGAGGGACTGCCCAACAAGGTCATCGCAGCAGAGTATCGCACGGCGTTGCCCTCGGAAGAGGAGCTGTCGAAGAGGCTGGAAGAGACTCGCCTGCGAATCGAGCGAAAGGAACAGGGGTGACCTATGGCCAAGAAGTCCACATCCAAGAATCCGTTCGCTGGCCGTTGGCGAATCATGTCCATGAGTGAATTGGACAGCGACTTCATTGATGCTGACGAAGAGGGCTACTTCAAGTTTGATCCGAAGGACAGCGGTCAGTTTCACTTCGGGTATGTCCACGGAGACATCGACTACCGGCTGACCCAGCGGGATAGTGAACCAGCTGTGGAATGGAGCTGGGATGGCCACGATGAAATGGACCCAGCTCAGGGCCGGGGGTGGGCCGTCATCAAGGGCAGTGAACTCCACGGGATGCTGTTCTTCCACAACGGGGACGATTCCGAGTTTGTGGCGAGTCGGAACGCATGACGTTTGCGTGCCGCGACCACGACAAAACGCCCGCACGGTTCGTGGGGCGTTGGGGCGGGTTCAACGTTGGCTGATAGCGGTTACGGCTTGAGGCTGAAGAGCCCCTTGTCAGCTTTGATGAACCGGGAGGCATCGCCCTTGTGACCGATCTCTCGAATCAGTGCGGAGTACAGAGTCGCGTGCGGAGTGGCTCCACCGGGGCTGGTCCAGTAGCCCTTCGCGGCCATCGCTTCGATCATCGCCTTGGTGGACATCGGCTGCCCGGATTCGGTCAGCACCTTGACCGCTGCGTCGAGCTGGCTCAGCTTGACATCGGGCTTCGCGGCCGTCGGCGTCTTGGCCGGGGCCGCAGCCTTCGCGGCGGCGGGCTTGGCTGCCTTGGTTGCGGGGGCCTTCTTGGTGGACTTGGGGGCGGTCTTCTTCGTGGGCATGGTGGCATCTCTTTCGGACAGGGTCTCAAAGGAAAGGGCCTCGACCAACACGGTCGGGGCCCAGGAAGTGTCGTGGTTGCGTGAGGCTCGAAACGTGCGTATCGAGCCGTCCGGGGCGGCGAACTCGACCAGCTGTTGCGGTTGGTCGATCCTCACCAAGGCCCGACATTCGTTGACCATCAGCAGCTTGCCGGTGATGTCGAGGTCCGGTTGCCGGAACTTGGTTCCCGGCAGGAGTTGATTCAAGGGTCGCTTCATCGCTCAGCCTCAGCAGGGGAACCCGAGTTCGCGGGATTCGTCTTCGCTGACGATCCCCATCGCGAACGCGGCGTACACCGCGTGCTTCAGGGCGTCGTGCATCTGCTCGGCGTGACCCCAATCAACCTTCGGTTGCTGTGGGATCTCGGTGGCTGCGGCCTGGATCCGCGTGAGCAAGGCAGTCAAGGCTTTGGCGTGTTTCTCGGTGGTCAGGCGGGCGTTCATCGTTGGGTCTCGCGTGGTGGTTTCGAAGGTCGCATCGCGGTGGCGACGTGACATGAGTTACCTCGACTGCGGAATGACATCCAGTCGAATGCGAGCTGATTTTGCAGGAATCCAGCAGGTTTCTGATTGAGCCTGCCGGTAGCGTTTCCGGGTGACCAGCGTGGTTCCCGGTTCTCATTTCTCTTCTTGATGGAGACGTTGATGTCGAGTCTGAAAGTGTTCCAGCCAGAGGGCGAGGCCCTGTCGCAGATCGCCGCGATCCTGGCCAAGGGCGTTCTCGCCCAGTGGCAACGCGGGCGGCGTCCTGAGACGTTGCCGGTTCCCGTCATTAACGAATCGTCGGTGTTGCCCCGACCTTTCCGACCGGAGCGAGAGAGCCGCACGGCTCGTCGACGAATCCCCAGAACCTCTCGCCGCTCACTTGAGGTTTCGACCAACAGTCGGCCCACTGTCCACGCGGGTTAACCAATCGAGACCTCGAACCCAAGGACATGCCGTATGCCACTGAACGTCACCAAAGAACTCGCCGCGCTGCAGAAGCTGAGCGTCGGCGATCTCCGCGAACGCTACACCCAGCTGTTCCAAGAGACGACCCAGGCTCGGAATCGACCGTGGCTGATCAAGCGAATCATCTGGCGGATGCAGTCGCTGGAACAGGGCGGGCTCTCGGAGAGAGCGCTGCTACGAGCGAAGGAACTGGCTGCGACCTCCGATTTGCGAGTGACCGCTCCGACACGGCAGCGTACGACCGAAGGGGCCACCACCCGGACCATCGAGTGTTCGGTCCCCCCTTCCCGCACCCCGTTGCCCGGCATGCTCCTCACCCGCCGCTACAAAGGCCAGCTGCTCCAGGTCCGCGTCCTGGCTGACGGGTTTGATTACCTCGGTGAGCGGTATCGCTCACTCAGCGCCATCGCCAAACAGATCACCGGTTCCCACTGCAGCGGGAACCGGTTCTTCCAACTCACCAACTCCAATGGAGACCAATGATGCCTCGCAAGAATTCTACTGTCGCCACCAAGAACCCCGTGGTCCGCTGTGCGATCTACACCCGCAAGAGTACCGAGGAGGGCTTGGAGCAGGAGTTCAACTCCCTTGATGCCCAGCGAGAATCGGGTGAAGCCTACATCACCGCCCAGCGTCACGAAGGCTGGCAGCTCGTTCCCGAGCACTATGACGACGGCGGCTTCACCGGCGGCAACATGGACCGTCCGGCACTGAAACGGCTGATGGCCGACATCGCTGCGGGCAAAGTCGACTGCGTGATCGTCTACAAGGTCGATCGCCTCAGCCGCTCGCTGCTCGACTTCGCCAAGATGATGGAGGTCTTTGATCAGCACCAAGTCTCGTTCGTCTCCGTCACTCAACAGTTCAACACCGCCAGCTCGATGGGCCGACTGGTCCTGAATGTTCTCCTCTCGTTCGCCCAGTTCGAACGCGAGATGATCAGCGAACGTATCCGCGACAAGATCGCCGCCACGCGCCGCAAGGGGAAATGGTCCGGCGGGATGCCGCTTCTGGGTTATACGGTCGAGAACACCAAGCTGGTGGTCGACGAGACCGAAGCCGCCCAAGTCCGCCAGATCTTCGATCTCTACCTGGAGTATCAAGCCCTGCTGCCGACTGTGAAGGAACTCAACCGGAGAGGCTGGGCCACGAAACGCTGGATCACCAAGAAGGGAACGACCAAGGGCGGTCACCCGTTCACGAAGAACAGCCTGTACGCCCTGCTGACCAATGTCACGTATCTCGGCCAGATCAAATACAAAGATGAGGTCCACGCCGGTGAACATACCGCGATCGTCACTCAGGACCAGTTCGACCGCGTGCAGAAGACGCTGCTGCGAAACGGCCACTCCGGGGGCCGAGCCGTCCGCAACAAACACGGAGCGCTACTCAAGGGCTTGCTCCGCTGCGGCACCTGCCAATGTGCGATGTCGCACACGTATACCTGCAAGAAGGGCAACCGCCGCTACCGCTACTACGTCTGCGGCACCGCCCAGCAACGCGGTTGGGACCAATGTCCCGCTCCCTCGGTGCCCGCCGGTGAGATCGAACGGTTCGTGGTCGACCAGATCCACCAGATCGGCACCGATCCCCAGCTGATCACGGAGACGATCCGCCAAGTCCGACTGCAATCGGAAGTCGGCATTTCCCGGCTCAACGATGAGCGAAGCTCCCTCCAACACCACCTGCGAGCTCAGCACGCTGACCTGCAAGCGACCGCCAGCCTGCCGAGCACCACCAAACGAGTCTCCCAACTCGCCGACCTGCAGGAACGAATCGGCACCACCGAACGCCGCCTGACTGAGATCGACAGCGAACTCACCGCCCTCCGCGCCAACCAGATCGACGAATCCGAAGTCACCCGCCTCCTCGCCAACTTCCACCATACTTGGGACGCCCTCGCCCCCCGCGACCAGGCTCACGTCCTCGAACTCCTGATCGAACGCATCGACTACCGAGGGAAGGAAGGCCAGATTTCCCTCACGTTCCGCCCGAGCGGCATCCAGACACTCACCCAGGAGACCGCCGTATGAACACCGCCCTGACGATCACCCGCAACTTTCACACCACCCGCCGCCAAGACGGCCGCCAGCAACTCCGCCCCGGCTCTGCCCCCGACACCCCGAAAGGCAGAATCCCCCGCATCGGCCGCCTGATGGCCCTGGCCATCCACTGCGACGAACTCCTCCGCTCCGGGCAGATCACCAACCAATCCGAACTCGCCCGCTACGCCCAAATCACCCCCGCCCGGCTGACGCAGATTCTCACGCTCCTCAATCTCGCGCCGGACATCCAGGAACAAATCCTGTTCCTGCCGAGGACGACAGCTGGACGCGGGGAGATCCAGGAGAAGGCTGTCCGCTGGATCGCGATGGAATTGGATTGGGGAAAGCAGCGGGAGATGTGGCAATCCCGATGCATTGAACTTGCGACCACAAGTGGACTTACCCGTGAAGTCCTGAAGTAACTCAGACCAATACTCAGTTCGATGTGAGAAGGAATGCAATTTTTGTGTATCGCGGAAACAGTGATAGACCTGCTGTGATGTTGAACCTACAATGATTATGTCCGAGGAGGTTATTGGTCTTGTTCCGTTTGCTGCTCACAACGTACTGGCTGGCGCTGGGTATCACGGGTTTCAGCCCGTGCTGCTGTTCGGCGGCGCGGCTCGTCTCCGCTGTGAGAACCTGTGTTTCACTCGGATCAGACAGCGCTGGCTCATCAAGCTGCTGTTGTGATGCAATGTCTGTTGGTACTTCGAGTCGTCGAGCCAATTCAGGCGGGCCTTCTGCGGAACTGCCGTCATCGCACCCGGCACCTCACCACTGTCAATGTTCTCAGTCGCCTTGTAGTAGTGTGCCTGAAAGGGTCTGCGGTCCGACGAACACAACGGTATTCTGGCTGGATCATCTGGCTCAGTGTGATGATCTGCGGTTGTACACGATCCCGGTTCAACAGAGTGTTTCGTGTGCAGAACTGTATCAATGCGATGAGGGCGCGTTCCCCTCGGGTCATGAGATTTGCATGGTATTCTGTTCGTGGCGTTGCTGATCGCCCACCCGGAACAGCCTCGGCGAAATTGCTGATTGGCTGAGTCTATTCATTCCGATTTGGCCGGTTTCGGCGGAGCCTCATCGGAATGCTGTCGAAGGGATCTCGATCCTTGCAAGTCAGTTTTGGCTGCGCGGATTGTCTCTTTGATCGGTCCCGCCATTCTCACCCCATAAGTCTAAGCCTCGCGCCGTTGCAGCGAGGCAGGAGTCGATCATGTTTCCCATTCTCTCTCGTGGCGCATGGGCGTCAGCGGTTGTGACCTGCGCGTTCTTCGTGGGCTGCGGCGATCAAAAGCCAGCAGCTGCTCCACCTGCGGAGCAGAAGGTGCCATCGGTGAGTGCCGTGACACCACCCGTTTCAGATGCGTCTCCGGTGATCGCGACCGACACCTCTGAACACGGACACAAGACCGGAGCCCATGGTGGAATCATGGTCTCACTTGGACGTGACAGCTACCACGCGGAAGCGGTGTTCGAGAAGGGAGGCGTCCTGCGACTCTACACGCTGGGCAATGACGAATCGCGAGTCATTGACATCGACAAGCAGACCCTCAAAGCCTTCGTGAAGGCGGAAGGCGATTCGGCCTCACAGCCGTTTTCGATGGAATCCGAGCCTCAAGAAGGCGATGCGGAAGGTCGCACATCGCAATTCACTGGAAAGCTGCCCGCAGGACTCGATGGCAAAAAACTCTCGGTCACAATCCCCAACATTGTGATCTCAGGAGAACGATTTCGAATGGGATTCGAGTCAGCTGCGGAGCCTCACATGGAAGGCCTCCCTGAAAAGGTGGCGGACGAGGCCGAACGAGAACTCTATCTCACCCCCGGAGGGAGCTATCGCCTGGAGGACATCCAGGCGAATGGGGGAGTGACAGCTTCCGTCAAGTTCGTGGGACTCAAGTCTTCGCACAACATGTTCCCCAAATCGGGCGAAAAGATTTGCCCGATCACCCAGACGTTGGCGAATCCTCAATTCTCCTGGATCGTCGGTGGTAAGAGCTACGAGTTCTGCTGCCCGCCGTGTGTGGATGAATTCGTCAAGCTGGCGAAAACCTCCCCGAACGAGATCAAGGCTCCCGAAACCTACGTCAAGCCTTAGCCCGAATCACAGTTGCCAAGTCTTTGCCGCTCTGCCGAATCATTGGCTGAACATCACCGCAGAGTACTCCCAGTGTCGCTTGTATCGACACTCACCATGTGTTCTTCATGTCTGGAAAGATAACCCATGAACCCTCTCAAACTCGTCGTCGCGTCACTGGCCCTGTGCCTGGGGCTCACGACCACTGTGTCCGAGTCAGCAGCCGCAGACGACGCAAAACTCGTCACCTCAATCTCGATTGAAGGGCTGCACTGTGCGGCCTGTGCCAAGAAGGTCGAAGGCAAGCTGAAGACCGTCAAGGAGGTCGCCACGGTCAAGATCGATGTCAAAGCGGGAATCGCGACGGTGACTTCGAAGGTCGACAAGTCCCTCTCTCCTCGGGCACTGTGGGAAGCGGTCGAGAAGGCGGGCTATACGCCGACCCAGCTCGATGGACCGAGCGGCAGCTTCACTGAAAAACCCAAGTCCTAGTGTCCACTGTGGGGGCCGATTAGCGCTCGCGTCGGCCCATTCTCTTCTTTGTTCGTGTCAAACCTCCTGTTAGGAACTCTCATGAAACGCCTCTGTTTGATTGCTGCCACTGTCGGTGGACTCGCCTTCTCGCTGGTCGGGTGTACCGGAGCGCCGAGCGCTCCTTCCGCCGATCAGTCTGCTAGCCCGAACGTCGACCAGGAACAAGTCTCTTCACTGGCGAAACTCAGTGACGAAGATCGGTTGTCAGCCACTGCTCAAGGCTTCTGCGCGGTGACCTCTGAACCTCTGGGTTCGATGGGTGCCCCGCTCAAGCTGTCCATCAAAGACCAGACGATCTGGGTCTGCTGCAAAGGCTGCGAAAAGAAAGCCTTGGCGAATCCCGATCAAACACTGGCCAAGGTTATGGAACTGAAGGCCCAGGTGATATCGAGCCAGTCGAAGTAGTCCAATCACACGGCGCACGCGCGGTCAACCGCTCTCCATCTATATCCGTTCACTCTCCTTCCCGTCAGAAGTCTCGGAGTCAATTCCATGATGTGTCGTCGCATGCTGATCTGGTCCATTCTGGTGCTGTGTACGAGTCTGGTTCAGGCAGAGTCAACTCCGCTGACACTTGCCACGGGCGAACTGAAGAATGCACCCCGGCAGCCGCAGGCGTTCGTCTCGGACGACGGGACGGTGGATGTCGTGTGCGCGGTCAATGACGAAATTCACCTGACCACCTCGCACGACCGGGGAGCGACTTTCAAATCTGCGGCGAGTGCGGTCCATTGCCCCAATCTATCCCTGGGGATGCGCCGTGGTCCGCGCGTGGTCCGGACAGAGTCATCTGTGATCGTGACAGCGATTGGGGGGAAACAAGGCAAGGGACGGGACGGAGATCTGCTGCTCTGGAGGTCGACCGACGATGGGGCCAGTTGGTCGGACGCAATTCGGGTCAACGATGCTCCCGACTCTGCTCGCGAAGGCTTGCATGGTATGGCGGCTGGTCCGGACGGTGAGGTCTGGTGCGTCTGGCTGGATCTACGGAGTGGGAAAAGTGAAATCTACACCGCAGTCAGCAGCGACGACGGCCAGACCTGGAACGGAAATGTGCGGGCCTACCGTTCCCCCGAGGGAAGCGTTTGCGAATGCTGTCATCCGTCGATCATTGGCGGGCCAACGGGTGGCGCGACCGTGATGTTTCGTAACTCTTGGAAAGCAAAACGCGACATGTATCTCACCAGTACAGAGGACGGCCTGACGTTCACGAAGGGACGCCAGCTATGTCAAAAGAGTTGGGAGCTGGACGCTTGCCCGATGGATGGAGGCATGTTGGCTTCCGATGGCCAGAAAGGGCTTGTCACAGTCTGGCGGCGTGACAACGAGGTGTTTGCCACGCTGGGAGAGGGAAAGAGCGAGCGGCGATTGGGATCGGGGCAGCAACCTTGGGCCGCTTGGTCAGTAGCGGGACCGGTCATAGTCTGGACCGGTGGCCGTGAAGGGGCGTTGTCGATGCAGATTGGCCTCCCAGGGAAGGTTCAACAACTCGCCACGACCGCCCGTGATCCCGTGGTTGCTTCGAATCCCACGAGCAATTTCGCCATCGTCTGCTGGGAAGCGAAGCAAGGCAGTACGTCGACCGTGATGACCCAAGTGATTGCAACTTCAGCAGGCAAGTCCAAAGACAAGTAGTTGTGCGGGCATTGACTGCGATGACAACAACCCCAGGAGATCATGATGCGAGTTTGGATTGCGTTGAGTTTGATCGTGGTCTCTGTCGGATGTTCCGGCAAAGAAGAAGTCCCGCCCGTTTCGGCCCCTGAAGCGAATCCTGGCAGCCACGCTGAGCATGCGTCGCCGGATGAAGGTCACAGTGCGCACAGCAAACATGTTGGCCACGAGCAAATGCAGATGCCAGCGGCGACCGCCCGTAAGCTTGTGGTGAAGACCGAACCCTCGCAGCCACAAGCCGGAGAAGTGACAAAGCTGCTGCTCCAGATTCTGGATGACGAAGGGCAGCCGATTACGAAGTTCGTACTGCTGCATGAGAAGCTTGTGCATTTGATTGTGGTGCGCGACGGACTGGACGAGTTTTCGCATTTACATCCACAGGTGGATGCGTCGGGAAACATCACGATCGAGCATGTGTTTCCGAAAGCAGGCCAGTACCGATTGTTTGCTGACCATCAGCCAGAGGGACAGACTCCAGGGCTGGCGCGAGGCGAACTCATCGTTTCCGGTGATGACGAATCGGCAGCGGCGCTCGTCCCGAATGCGTCCGATGAGGTCGCCGTGGGCGAGATCAAGGCTCATGTCGCCTTCCAGCCGGGCGATCAGGAGACGACGGTCCGATTTCACCTCGTCGATGCGAGCGATCAGGTGGTCAGTGACTTGCAGCCATATCTCGGAGCGATGGGACATCTGGTCATCATCAGCGCAGACGGTGCCGAGTACGTCCACGCTCACCCATTAAGTGAATCGCAGACCGCCCCCGAGGGAGCCGTCGAGTTCACGGCTCACTTCCCCAAGCCCGGTCTCTACAAGGCGTGGGGCCAGTTCCAACGTCACGATACCGTATTTACGGTGCCGTTCGTATTGCAGCACTCAACCGCTCACCCAGCGGCTCATTGAGGAGGGGATTAAGCCATGTCTGAAATATCTCGTAACGGTTGGGTTCGCTGGAGCGCGCTGCTGGCGATTCTCGTGACCGTGTCAGCTGATGGACACGAAGGCCATCAACCACTGCCGACAAAAGGCGTGCAGATCGATGCTCAGGCAGGACATCTCACACTCAGTCGAGCGGCGCGCGAAGTCCTTGATGTGGCAACCGTCGAGGTCGAGACGCGCGACGTGGCGGGGACCGTCAAGGCTTACGCGACCGTCGTGGCACCGTGGACTCGACGGGCGTATGTCACGTCGCGGCTCCCAGGACGAATTGTCCAATTGCATGTCCGGCCCGGCGATGTGGTGGAGGTTGGGCAGATCCTCGCGGACCTTGACTGTCTCGATCTACATACACTGCGACAGGAGTATCAGAAAACACAAAACGAATTTGAGTTGTCGGGGAAGATCCTGGCGTCATTAGCTCCGATCGTAAAATCGGGAGCTGTCCCCGGACGACAGCTCGTTGAGGCCGAAAACACTCATCAGCAGAGCCAAAACGTACTCGACGTGTTGCGAGCCAAAGCGGTGGGGTTGCAGGTTCGAGAAGCGGATCTCGATGCGTCGGCGGAGGGAGACGCCCCTCCGTTGCGGTTGACGCTCACCAGTCCGATTCGAGGCGTGATCGTCCATGCGGATGTGGCCGTCGGCAAGTTCGTCGACTCCACCGAGCATCTGTTTGAGATTGTGGACACATCGAGCGTGTGGGTCCAAATCGGCATCCTGGAGCGGGATCTTCATCGTATTCAAGAAGAGCAAGCTGTCCGCGTTTCCTTCAACGGACTGCCCGGCCAGAGTTTTGATACGAAGGTCGACAAGCTGGGGTTATTAATCGATCCGCAAACCCATCAAGGCACAGCCTGGGCGGAAATTGCCAATTCAGCGAGAGTTCCCCGCTTGCTGCCGGGGATGAATGGCCAGGCGGAGTTCATCTTGCCCGGTCGCGAGCAGGGATTGAGTGTTCCGTCGGCGTCCGTCTTCAGCGACGGTGCAGAACGGTATGTTTTCGTGGAGGAGACTTCGACGAAATCCAGCTCTGAATACCGGAAGAAATCGGTGGTCATCGGGCGACAGACACGAGACTTAGCGGAAGTGACTTCCGGAGACATCTTTCCGGGCGACCGAGTGGTGACGCGCGGTGGCCACGAATTATCGAGCTTGTTCTTTCTGGGGGTTTTACGGCTCAGCCCGGAAACCGCGAAGAGTATTGGCTTGCAGGTCGAAGCGGTGGCTGAACATAGCATCGAGCGGATTCTACGACTGGATGGGGCGATTGACGTGCCTCCGCAACGCCGGACATCGGCATCGTCACAGTTGGCGGGTACGCTGCGGCAGATTCTGGTGGATCGGGGACAAAAGGTGAAAGCGGGGGACATACTCGCCGAAATCTCCAGTTTGGAACTGCAAGATGTGCAGCTAGAACTCCTCCAAGCTCATCTCGATGGGGCGATGTGGCGGGGCACGTTCACACGACTTCGCGATGCGGAAGATGCGGTCTCAGGCCGTAGAGTCTTGGAGATGGAAAGCCGTGTGAAAGCATTAGAAACGCAGTTCGCCAATGTCCGCCAGAAGCTGCTTTCCCTGGGCCTCTCACCCTCCCAGATTGATGAGGTTCTCCGTTCAAAGCGTGTTGTCGAGTCTCTGCCGGTACGAGCCCCGATGGATGGAGTCGTCGTGGATTTTGACCGAGTCTTGGGACAAGTCATTCAACCCAACGAACCTCTGTTCGAGATTCATGACATCTCGCAGGTCTGGGTGCAGGCGTTCGTGGGTGAGCGAGACTCCAGCCAAGTCCAAGTCGGTCAGACGGCACGTATCCGATGGATTGCGTACCCCGACCTGGAGGGTGAAGGCACGGTGGCCCGCCTGGGTCCGGTCGTGGGCGTGGACAGCCGCACTCAGGCGGCGTGGATCGAGTTCCAGAAGCCCCCCTCCGTTGCTCTCGCGCACAACATGCTCGTCAGGGCTGCACTGACGACGGATCGTCCTCCACCCACATTGTCGGTTCCGTTGAGTGCTGTTGTGCGAGATGGATTACGCAGCTTTGTGTTCGTACAGAAAGCCGACCGCACTTTTGACCGTCGGCGTGTCGAACTCGGACGAGAAGATGATCGGTACGTCGAAATCAAAACCGGGGTGACTCACGGCGAGATGGTGGCGACCGGCGGCGTCCCGCAAATTCAAACGGCCTATTCCCTGGTGAGATAAGAGGGTACTGAAATGCTGAACTGGATCATTGCGTTCTCGTTGAAGAATCGCGCCCTCGTCCTCATCGCGTCGATCGCCGTCATGGTTTACGGACTGATCCAGCTCCGTCAGATGCCGGTCGATGTGTTCCCCGATTTGAATCGCCCGACCGTCACGATCATGACCGAGTCAGCGGGACTCGCACCGGAAGAGGTCGAAGTCCTGGTCACACGGCCCATCGAGTTTCTGCTCAATGGTGCGACAGGAGTGAAGCGCGTCCGATCCGCGTCGGGAATCGGTCTGTCGATCGTCTGGGTCGAATTCGATTGGGGGACCGATATCTTCCGTGATCGGCAGATTGTGGCGGAAAAGATGCAACTGGCTCGTGAGCGACTGCCAGCGGACAGCAACCCCGTGATGGCTCCGATTTCATCGATCATGGGCGAGATCATGTTGCTCGGCTTGCGCTCCACTGCCGAGTTGAAAACTCCTGAAGAGCAGGAAGCCAAGGCGATGGAGTTACGTACGCTGGGGGAATTCACCCTGCGTAACCGGCTCTTGGCGGTCGAAGGAGTCTCGCAAGTCACCGTGATGGGTGGCGTCCTCAAGCAGTACCAGATCGTCACGTCGCCCGCTCGACTGGCAGCTCAGAATGTCTCATTGCTGCAACTGACTGAGGCCGCTCAGAAGTCGAACGTCATCGCGGGTGGTGGCATCATGGTGCGGTCTCCGAAGGAATCGCTGCTGCGGATCAGCGGGCAAAGTCTGACGCTGGAAGATATCGAGAACACTCCGGTCCTGTGGCGTGAACCGATTCCGGTCCGCATCAAAGACGTGGCCGATGTCCGCTTCGGAGGTCCGGTCAAACGCGGAGAAGGCAGCGTCTGGGTGAAGCTGGAACCCGATGTGAACGCTGGCGTTCGAGAATCACTTCCGAATGAACACGCCGAACAGGCTACTCCTGAGATCGATCACGACTCGGCTGGAGACTCGCACGCTGCTGTCAATCACGACAAAGCGAAAGTAAAGAACGCAGTCAGCGGTGGCCCCGCCGTGATGATGACAATTCAGAAACAGCCGAGTGCAGACACTCTGGCGCTGGATCGCGAGATCAACGAGGTTCTGAAATCGCTGCAAAAGGAACTACCAGCGGATGTCGTCATCGAACGCCGCATTTTCAAGCAAGCCGACTTCATCGAAGCCGCTGTCGAGAATGTCACGGAAGCGGTACGTGACGGAGCCATCTGGGTCATTATCGTGCTCTTTCTGCTCATGGGCAATTTTCGCACGAGCCTCAGTTCACTCACCTCGATGCCGCTCTCGATCTTGCTCACCGTGCTGGTCTTTCACTGGTGTGGCATCACGATCAACACGATGACGCTGGGAGGGATCGCTGTGGCGATCGGTGATCTGGTGGATGATTCGATCGTCGACATCGAGAACATCTACCGCCGCCTGAAAGAGAACCGGCAGTTGCCGCACGAACAGCAGCGACCGCCCCTGGATGTGATCTACGACGCCTCTTGCGAAGTCCGAAATTCCATCGTCTACGCGACGCTGATTGTCATTCTCGTCATGTTTCCGCTCTTTTCGATGGCCGGGTTGGAAGGCCGGATGTTCGCCCCCCTGGGCTTGGCATACATCATCTCGCTCTTGTGTTCACTGGTCGTGTCGCTGACGTTTACTCCGGTCTTCGGGTCCGTCTTACTCCCGCAGGCAAAACTATTGGAGGAAGCCGCAGATCCATTGCTGTTGCGCTGGCTCAAACGGCTGGATTCTGTCGTGCTGCGATTCACCTTGCGTCATGCAACACTGATTTTGAGTACTGTCGCCGTGCTCGTGACTCTGTCTTGCGTGAGCATCTTCTGGATGGGAGGCGAGTTTCTGCCACCTTTCAACGAAGGCACGCTGACTATCAGTTTACGAATGGAGCCGGGAACCAGTCTGGACGAGAGTCAGCGCGTCGCTGCTCGTGCGGAACAGCTGATCCTCGATGTGCCGGAAGTCCTCTCCGTCTCGCGCCGCACGGGCCGGGCAGAACTGGACGAGCATGCCGAGGGAGTGAACTCGTCGGAGATCGATGTTCGACTCGCTGAGCACAGTCCCCCCAAGCCGGGTTGGGGATATACCGCACTCAGGCTAATCCCGATTGCCCACTTGTGGGGCTTCGATTCCGTGGGCCGCCCACGTGAAGTCGTCATCGCCGATGTGCGCGACCGAATTTCGAATATCCCCGGTGCCGCCGTCAACATTGGCCAGCCAATCTCGCACCGTCTGGATCACATGATGTCCGGCATCCGTGCTCAAATTGCCGTGAAAGTCTTTGGGCAGGATTTGCGGGAACTTCGGACTGCCGCCTATGACATCCAGGAACGCATGCAGCCGATCCCCGGCATCGTCGATTTGCAGATCGAACCGCAGGTCGAGATTTCTCAGGTCCGGCTAAAGGTCAAACGCGATGAGGCCGCTCGCTATGGACTCGCTCCGGGAGACATCGCTGAACTCCTGGAGACGGCCTACAAGGGGCGAGTTGTCTCGCAAGTGCTGGACGAAGATCGGTACTTCGGTCTGGTGGTGAAATTCGATGACGAATCGCGGAGCGACCCAAGTGTTATCAACGAAACGATTCTGGAGACGCCCTCCGGTCGCCGCGTGGCGCTGGGACAGGTGGTCGAAGTGCTGGACACGACAGGCCCCAACACACTCAACCGGGAACACGTTCAGCGCCGAATCGTCGTCTTCTGCAACACACAAGGGCGAGACCTCGCGAGTGTCGTCGCCGACATCAAGCAGGCACTCACCCCAGTGGAGAACAAACTGCGAGACCTGCCGGGCAGCTATTATCTGGAGTACAGCGGGCAATTCGAGGCGCAGCAAGACGCCAATCGCCGCCTCGCGATCCTGGGGACGATCAGCATTCTCGGAGTCTTCATGTTGCTGTGCAAAGCACTCAACTCCTGGAGAGCTGCGTTGCAAGTGCTCGTCAATATCCCGCTGGCCGCGTTCGGTTCGGTGTTGACGCTGCTGATTGTGAACCGTCCCGAGTGGTCCGCATTGCAGGCGGTTCCGTGGTGGGACTGGCCACGGATCTGGGTTGGTGCCACCAGCCTGTCTGTCGCACATTGGGTCGGTTTCATCACCTTAATCGGGGTAGTCAGCCGCAACGGCATCATGATGATCTCGCACTACATCCACCTGATGCAGCATGAGGGCGAAGCCTTTTCCGAACAGATGATCGTACGCGGCAGTCTGGAGCGTCTCGCACCCGTGATGATGACCGCCATGACCAGCTTCATTGGACTCTTGCCGCTGCTGTTCGGAGCGGGTCAGACCGGCAAAGAGATTCTATATCCGCTCGCTCTGGTCGTCTTCGGCGGCATGCTGACCTCGACGATTCTCGATCAGGTGGTGACTCCGGCACTGTTCTTCAAATTCGGTCGTAAAGTCTACGACCGCTCGCCTTCTACACCAGCGTTCGACCGGCAGCCGGTCAGCGTTGCCGCAGACTCTCCCACCGCGCCCACGACATCAAATCCGCCAACGCCCTAGAAGAGTTGCATCCACGGTCGGTTCAAGTCGAAGATTGTCGATGGGAGAAACCTGATGCTACATGACCCTCACAAATCGAAGTCCGAAATGGTTACCTCAATCTTGTTGGCCAATCATCGTCGGTTCCTCAGCTTTCTCGAGGCGCGTGTCGGGAGCCGTGACGATGCCGAAGAGATTCTACAAGATGCCTTCGTCCGCTCCGTGCAAAAGGGGGACGAGATTCGCGACAGCGAGAATGCGGTCGCTTGGTTCTATCGCCTGCTGGGAAACGCGGTCGTCGATCACTATCGCCGTCGTTCGGCTGGACATCGGTTGCTGGAGACGTTTGCTCGAAAGCTATCAGACCCCGACGAGCGAGCCGATCCGACGACGGAACGAGTCGTTTGCGAATGTGTCCAAGAACTTGTGGCGGTCCTCAAGCCGGAACATGCAGACTTGATCACTCAGGTCGATTTGCAGGGAGCCGACGTGGGTACGGTGGCGGAGTCGTTGGGCATTACCCCCGGCAATGTCCGAGTGCGCTTGCACCGAGCGAGAGTGGCTCTGCGACAGGAGGTCGAACGAACGTGCCGCACCTGTGCCACGCATGGTTGCATGGATTGCACCTGCGGCAAGCAGGAACGTGCCTGTAATGAAGCGGAGTGAGCGGTCGCGGACAAGCGGATTGCCTCGGCCCTGTTTGCCCCGCATTTCCCACATTTCGCGGGATTTCGACGAGCTTCACAAAAAGTCTGTAACGCGGCGCGGGATGATCCGTCTGCCAAGGCATAAACAGGGACGCTGGTCAGCAATTCCGACCGTTGGTTGGTTGGGCCAAGCGAACCGGAAAGGGAGCCAGAGCCATGACAAACACACTTCAACTCAAGACCAATCTCAACTGCAATGCCTGCATCGCGGCTGTGAAGCCGTACCTCGATGCCGAGCCATCCATTGAACACTGGGACGTGGACATAGCCAATCCCGACAAGACGCTCACCGTGCATGGCGGTTCCATCTCGATGGAAACCATCCAAGCTGCGGTCACGAGGGCCGGATTCCAAGTGCTTGGTGAAATCACCGCGACGTCTGACGCATCGGCTGCTGACGCGGCAACTGCCGATGCGTCAGATCGAACGACGTACTACCCGTTGCTGTTGTTGGCGACGTTCCTCGTTGGCCTCGTGCTGCTGCTGGAATTTCGAGCGGGCGCGTTCGTGTGGGTGCGAGCCATGCAGAACTTCATGGGCGCGTTCTTTCTCACATTCGCGTTTTTCAAACTGCTGGACCTGCGAGGATTCGCGGAGTCGTACCGCATGTACGACGTCATCGCCAAACGCTTGCCAGCCTACGCTTACATTTACCCGTTCATCGAGTTGTCGCTCGGTGCGGCCTATGTCACGGGAGTCCTCCCGCTGGCCACCAATGTCGCCACGTTGGTCGTCATGTCCGTCAGCAGCATCGGCGTGATTCAGAGTCTGCTGGCCAAACGAACGATCCGCTGCGCTTGCTTGGGAACCGTGTTCAACTTGCCCATGTCCACCGTCACGCTCGTCGAAGACACGCTCATGATTGCAATGGCGGCAGCGATGCTCTTCATGGGTTGACACCGGCCAATTTCGACGAGTCAGGCAACTGAGGCTTCTTGACGTTGAGACGTTCCGTTGTCCGCTCACTTTGCATGAGTCATTGCGCTTGAACGTCTGAGCTGCTGAGCCGCTCTGACCCCATCCGAAGCGGGTCACAAGGCAAGGTGCTGTTCGAAATGCTCGACAAGACGAGTCACTTCATCCACGTCCTTGGCTCCAATTACCGTGATGTGACGCCGACCTCGTTGCCACGTGGCTGCGAGGCCACCGTCTAGCTGTACGATGCGAGTGGTCTGGCCACCACACACGACAGAGGATTGGGGCCGTTCACCGAACCATGCGGCTTGATCGATATCGTGTTCGAATACACACACCATCCCGCCATCCTTCCGGTGGTAGCACGCCTCTAAGCATCGGCAACAGGGCATATTGAGTAAGTAGGCTGCATGCGGTTCATACTCGACCGGAAGACCATCCGCGACGACTGGGCGATACTTCAGTTCACGGATGGCATCTGGGATCTCGACTGGCACCCCCGTAAAGCTCGTCAGCAGATGACGCTGGGCCTCGTGGGGAGCTTTCTCAAATGAGTCAAGAAAGACTCCGAAGTTCTCAGACAGATGATGATGGTCGTGAACGTGCCATTGGGTAGATACAAACCATGACACACTGGCCAGCAATAACAGTACGATGGCCAACAGCACTTTGCGAGACTTGGGCCGAGATGATGACACGATCGGATGGGTTGGCAGTGGACTCGTGTCGAGCTGAGCAGAAATGCGAGGCCAAGCCTGACTCGGGGGCGCAGGCTGATCAAGTCTTGCCGTCAAATCAGAGAGCTTGTGGAGCGTCTCCAACTCTGCCGCACAAACAGCGCAGCCACTCACATGGACCGACACAGAATCAGCCTTGTCCGTCGAGAGCTCGCCATCGTAGTAGGCGGAGAGCAGATCCATGACTTCGCCACATCGCATGACTACGGCTCCCAGCCTAATTCGACCAGATACTTTTTCAAGAGTTGTCGAGCACGGCCCAGTCGCGAGGCCACGGTCCCTTCTGGAATCTGTAACACGATTGCGATCTCGGCATAAGACTGTTTCTCCACTTCTCGAAGCAGGAACAGAGACCGCAACTCGGGTTCAAGTCGCGTCAGAGCGTACTCCATCAGTTCCTTTTGGTCAAAGTCGAGTACTGGGTCTAGCTTACGGTCCATGATGTCGCCTTCGAGAGAGACCGAACGTCGACTCCGTTGCTTTCTCAGATGCTGCAACGATTCATTGACTGACACGCGGTAGAGCCACGTCTCAAACCGCGATTGACCCTGGAATTGGCTCAGCGTCCGAAAGACTTGAAGAAACACTTGTTGCAGCAGGTCTTCCGCGTCGTCCCGCCCGACCATCCGAATCAGCAGCCGATACACACGGCGGTGGAAATACTCATACAGCCGTTGCTGAGCCTCGCGACTGCCGTACCGCACTTCTGCCAACAAGCGAACTAGTACGTCATCCTGGAGTACCAGTGCTGGCCGCTCGATATCGAACTCGGAGGGAGAAGCGGTAATCACAGTCAGCATCTCGATGTCATGAGAGTCTTCCAACACCAGAAGATGGGCTGACGTTCAGTAAGAAGCAAATGGGGTGCCATATTGACTTTCCCTCTCCACGCTGGAGTCAGAGCCATCATAGCCAAGATTGTGTGCGACAGTGTGACAAATAGGTCATTCAGTGTGCGAAACGGAGCAATATCCAGTTTCGAGTCAAAAACCAGAAAATCTCAAGAAGGAAATGGAGACGACTCGCATCCAACATCGCAGAAGCACTCCGGCTAAAGATTGCCAACGCCAGCAGAACACTGCGATCTGAGGTCATGTGCCCATTCCAGCTGTCGTCGAACCGGGTTGCACTCAGCCCAGTTCGTACCTCCTGTTTTCGTCACCGCTCCCTGCGGATATGAAAACGCCCTGATCACTGCGGACGAACCTCGCCCGCCCATCGGAGATTTTCATGAAGACACTTTTCAAACTGTCGTTGGCTCTGATTGTTGGCCTGAGCCTGGCCAGTCTCGTATTGGCGGATGCGCCTCGGGATGCCGGGTCCAAAGCTCGCGGAGAGGCGTATAACTTCTGGGTCGGTCGAAGTGCCAACAGCCATGCTCGCGATAACTCCAGAAGCCTCTACTACTACGGGCAGACTCAACCATCCGTTTCAGTGCCCCAAGCCCAGGAACATGTGACTGCCGTTCGACAGAACTTGGGCACATGCCAGAAGGCCATTGGTGAGCTGAAGAAGAGCAATCCAGAGAATAAGGAAGCCCTGGCTGCGATCGAAAAGATCGAAGTGATTCACAAGAAGGTTCTCGGGCACTGTGAGCAGATGGACAAGCAGTTCAAGGATGGCAAGGGCGACAGCACGGAAATCTGCGCCTGCTGTGCCGATATGCACTCCGATCTGGATGCAGCGGACGCCGAAATGGACAAGCTGATGAAGTCGCTCAAGATCGAAAAGCTGGAGCCGCCCACCAAGGCTGCGAAGCCAGCAACACCCGAGAAAAAGTAGCTTTCGACCGCAGGTCAGCGTAACGAAGTGGGTCGTCACACGTCTTGAAAAAGGCGAGCTGACACCGCAATTCGGAAGACACAAGAAATTGCACTCTGGAGAGTTCCGGAAGGCAAGTTCAGTTGTAAGCCGACGCAGTGGATTGCCTTTGCAAGAAGGAGTTCACTTCGTCGGCTTTTTTCGTTGGCTCGCAAGGCAATCAGCCTTCACACAGAGCCTTGATCCGGGGAGGACTTCTCGCTTCCTATGACCGATTGTCTTCATCCGCCGGACATTGGATTCACTCCAGAGTCAGGTCGGCTGGATTGAATTGAACGCGAGACTCGTCGAGTCCAGCTGCTTATGACCAGTGTACTCCTTTCGGAGACTGTGGTACGGCCCTTCGTTTGGAGCGCCTACCCGACCAAAAAGCTGTCGTCATCAGCTGCAAGACAATCTCGTGTATTGAGAGTGATGAGAGTGTTCGCGCATCCGTCGGATTGAAAGCGATTTGAGGATGAACGAACTGGGACCAAACGAAATCATTGGTTCGCAAGACTAGTGATGCATGGAGGCTTGTCGCCTCTATGAACGGCCCGCATGTTGTGAAACGAAAGACCAAGACCATGAACTACCGAATGATGTCATTGAGTACCATCGCCTTCGCCCTGCTCGCTGTGAGCGGGTCCGCGTTCTCGGCGGATAGCCCGCACGCCGCTCAGATGAAGAAGTGCGCCGCGACGTGCGCGGATTGCGCGGTGACGTGCAATGCGTGCTTCCATCACTGCGCGACACTCGTCGCTGATGGGAAGAAGGAGCATGCCAAGTGTATGCATCTGTGCGTGGACTGCGCAGAGTGCTGCCAGATGTGTTCAGCACTGTGCGCTCGGCAAAGCGATCTCTCGGCCCATGCCGCGTTGTGCTGTGCAAAGTGCTGTGACGATTGCGCCGCTGCCTGCGAGGCGATCCCTGATGACAAGGAAATGGCCGCTTGTGCCAAGGCTTGTCGCAACTGTGCCAAGGAATGCCTCGAAATGTCGAAGATGGCGAAGTAACTGCGTCTTCGTTTGATTGCATTGGTGCATCACCGGTTGCTGGTCATCTGACCAGCAACTGTTGTAATGTTGGCCATTGCCCGTTTCAGTACTTAAAGCGATGAGAGTTCGGGCTGAGTACTCAAGCATCGGATTCGTGTAATGCTCGGCAAATTGCCCTCAGCACAATTGAACTGACTTCGCAAGCTCCACTCTCCAGTAAGACAGCTCCTCGAATCGCGTAGATTTTAGAAAAGAGTTCGAAATCAGGGTTGGTTCCGGTTCGCGGTCCCAAACGGTGTGTTAAATCTTGGGGGCGATTTTGGAGAGACAGAGAGAGTTCGAACTCCGAAACTCGCATGAGAGGTTTGAAATATCGAAATCGGGGCGTTTTGTGGGACAGCAGAGAGGTCTCGCTCGGAGAGACCGTCATCGCAACATCTGGCGGAGATGGCGAATACGACGCGGGGGCGAAGGGATGTGAAAATGCCCCTCTCCGTTAACCCGAGGGTCACTGGGAGTTCGAAAAACGAAAACAGTGAAGGCGCTGGGACTCGAACCCAGGACCTACGGATTAAAAGTCCGTTGCTCTACCGACTGAGCTACGCCTTCGGTACTTGGTTTTCACCTCACGTCTTGCATTTCCTGAATTCGCGATGTCGGTGTACGACAATCACCGTTCCTAGGGCGGGCCAGACATGCCACGTGAAGCGACTGCCAATCCGATGAAACTCCAAACCGGTTTTCCACACGCACCACAGGCCCTCGGGCAGTCATGCAAGAAGAGTACGAGGCTAGGGGCATTTCTTCGTCGTCTGGGAGAACCATGACTCATCGCGTCACAAGTATCTTGATGCACGTGACGATTTGCAAGTGGGCAGAACCCCCTCCCGCGAGGTGTGAAAACTCTGCACACAATCTGTGAGTCAAAAGACTGACTGGTTGTTCACCATCCGGTGGCGTGAACGAGAACGGTTGGACCCGAGTCGCCCTTTGTCAACGGGTTGCTTCCGACCGGGCCATCCGTCTCTCGCCAGAGGGTGGAACGCCAGGCAATTCGCCCGCGTTCTGGCGAACGCAGCGACAAAACTCTGGGTGATAATACCCGCATCTGGCCGAACATTGGCGGGTTGTCCGGGCGGATTACTTCGTGGGCCAGACGTAGGGGTTGGACTTCACCTCGACGTAGTTCTGGTCGAGTGCTGGACCCAGACCCAACAGCGCGGTGATGCGGCGGATGGTATCGCGTAAGTACGTGACTTCATCGACGGTCAGCGGGCGGCCCAGCAAAGTTTGTTCGTGGTAGCTCAGCCATTCCTTGAGGACTTGGTAGCCGCCGAGGATTTACTCCCAGACCGGGCGGGGGACGTTTTTCTAATAGACCTTGTCGTTGAGAAAGATGTCGCAGGTCTCTTCCCCGAGGAAAGCGAGACTGTTCGCGAGCCGGAAGCGTCAGCGCCCGGAGCCGACGACCCGCCCCACAGCTCCAGGGGCTGACGCTTCCGGCGAGCTGGCTGCTTCGATTGCGGAACGTTCACTCGCTTCAAACGGGCGAACGACAACGCGGCCTTTGGTGGGCATCGTACATGCCGCCCCAGCTCGGCAGAGGCGAGCAGCTGGGGGCGCTGGGCGGGGAGCGGCACGCGCGGCTAGTCCTGCCGCAGTGCCGATCCATTTTCAGCGGCATAGCTGACCCCGCTGAGCTTTTGAGAAGCAGTGGTTTCCGATCTGACCCCGCTGGGCGGTATGCCACCGGTGTTCCCCTGCTTCCAAGTTCCGGTCGGTCAGGTTTCACCGGATCACTCAGGCGACCCTGCCTGCGGGCGGTTGGGTTAATCGACTCTCGAAGTCACCGGAGCTGGCGAATTCATCCGGTCCAGATACTCTTGAGCATCCAGTCCGGCTTCTGTGGTCGGGTACTCCTTGGCCAGGGACTGCAGCTGCTTGATCGCCGTTTTGAGATTGTTGGGCGACTTGGCTGCGGACTGCTGAGCGCGGATGAGCAGCTTTTGGGCGGTCAGTTCTTTCTTCACCTCGTCGTTCTTGCTCAGTTCGGTGATTCGTGTGGTGACATCCTCGGGGATCGCGAATCCCTTGAATCGGACGGGGATGGCGGAGAACCCCTTGAAGGCTTCCCACGAGTTCCCGTCGTCGAGCTGCTTCTGGGCGGCGGCGACACGGGCGGTGAGGTCATCCATCACGACCGTGTTCAGTTTCTGGGCCACTTCGAGTTGTGGGCCTTTGCCCGCGAGTCCGCGCGTGATCGCCTTGGCTGCATCGGGGTAACTGCCGAACTCGATGGCCAGCCACGCGGGTCGCAGGGCGGCTGGCATGTCTTGCGGGTCGACCTTCCATTTCGCGGAGGTGGACGCCTGGCTGGCCGATGCTCCGATGTCGGTGTAGTTCCCCCCCTGGAAGCTGCCGTCGGGCATCAGCATCTGGACCTGGCCAATGTTCTGTAGCGAGATCTCAAACCCAAACTCCTTCTCGAACGTGCGGTCCCAGTCATTGATCGCCGCCCAGCTGATCTTGTTGGTGCGCATATACGACTCGATCTCCGGTCGCGACGTGCCCGAGTTCACCATCACGAACAAGACCGGCTGCCCCTCGAACTTCGTCGTAGCCTCCAGGATTCCTGGCCACCTTTTGGCGCAGTTCGGGCACGTTTCCTCGATGAAGTAGAAGACCGCAGCCTTCCCGGCCAGCATCTCCTTGGTCAGCGGCGGGGAGTTCATCCACCGTGCCGGATCGGCGGGCAAATCTTGAGCCGAGATCCCGGCAACTGCGAATAGCAGAGCGATCAAGGGCAGGGCGAAATACTGGATGCGAGGGAGCATAAGCGGTCTCGGGGCCGAATCGGTTCAGGAAACTGCGGGGATGAGTCTCTAGGGGCAGGGATCAGCGTACTCTCGATGGGCCAAGATGACCAGTCGACAGTATTCCTCGTGGGGCCGTGAATGTGGAGTGTGCCTCACAAAAGTAGGCCACTCTCAGAAATTCACGACAGCCGAGTGGGCCTCGAAAAAGCCGTCCGAGATTCATGACCGTTCCCGGCCACCTCGAAGGAGAAGCCTCCATCCAGCATCCCGGAAATGTGAAACGCAGAGGGCGCGGAGAACGCAGAGATCAGACTCTCCTTCCGAACTCTGCGTCCTCTGCGCCCTCTGCGTTTTCACTCCGCTCGTCCGTCGCGTTCGAGGTGTCCCCTGCGGGTGTCGCGAATTTCGGGTGAGTATTGCCCGTTGGTTTTGGATACCAACTTTCCTGACGCACACACGTGCTGTGTTGAAGTGAGCGTTCCAGTTCCGCCTCTGCGGCTCATTCAGTAGACTGTTGCTTCGCCCGCGAGAGCGCTGGAATGTCCTGCGCGCTGCTGGGTGGTTCGAGAGTCCGCCGAGGCGTGAGTTCACGTGCGGACAAGGAATCCCGAGAGGAGTGGGGAATGTTGGTTCGCTACTGCATGATTGTCGTCATCGCGTGTTGTGTCTGGAGTTCGGTGAGAACCGCTGAGGCAGAAGAGACTGCCCCGGATATCGCGGCCGAGTGGACCAGTCTCGTGAAGGACATGGAAACCTTCAAAGAGACGATGAAGTCCATGAAGCTCCAATTCTCGAAGGCGAACGCTGTGGAAAGGTCAAAGCTCGTCAAGGAGTCCAACGGCCTCAATACCAAGTTCCAAATGAAAACCTTACCTCGTCTGATCGAGCTGGCCCCGCAGGTCTACAAACTCCAACCGGCCAACACTGTGGCCGCAGAATTCGCACTCCAAACCCTGTACGCCAAGCATCAGTATGCCGAACTGGTCAAGGTCTCCGAGAGTGTTCTGAAACTTGACCCGAAGGCTCAACTTGCCGTGAATTTCAACGGCGTCGGAAAGTTCGCCACGCATGATTTTGACGGAGCGATTAACGTCCTGAAAGCCGCTGAGGCCGAGGGGGCATTGATCCCCAGGCTCGGCGGGCATTATCTCGATCTGGCCGAACTATACGTCGAGTTCTGGAAACAAGAGCAGGCCATCCGGGCCGCAGAAGACGCAGCCACGGGGGATGCTCAACTGCCGATTGTCAAACTCACCACCACAAAGGGTGAGATCGAGATCCTGATGCTGGAGAACGAAGCCCCGAACAGCGTCGCCAATTTTATCAGTCTGGTGGAGAAAAAGTATTACGATGGCCTGAAGTTCCATCGAGTCGAGCCGCACTTTATGGCGCAATCTGGCTGCCCCAATAGCCGCGACAACCCCGCCGAAGCGGGCCGGGGCGGACCCGGATACACCTTTGCCTGTGAGTGCTTTCAGAAGAATGCCCGACGGCATTTTGCGGGCTCACTCAGCATGGCTCATGCGGGCAAGGACACGGGCGGATCCCAGTTCTTCCTGACCCACCTGCCGACGAACCATCTCAATCCAGAACCTGGAAAAACCGAGATGGTCCATACAGTCTTTGGTCGGACGGTCAAAGGGCAGGATGTCATCCAGTCGCTGGAAATTGACGACGAAATTTTGTCAGCTGTCGTAGTTCGAAAGAGGAACCACGAGTATGTCCCGGTGACAGTCCCCGACAAGACACCGCGCTAGTCGCTGAGTTCCAGATGACCCCCTCATAAGAGCCACGCGGATCTGATCCGCGTGGCTCTTCACATGATCTGCGCGTCGGTCCTGGAATTGTGACAAGTGCTCACGGGTGATGGCCTCGTCCTTCAAGCCCGACATTGAGTGGCCACACTTCGGCAGAATGTGGGGCAGGCGATCCCCGCGCACGGACTCCCCCTGCGTATCCGCCCAGCCGCATTCGTTGGAAACCCGATCCTGGTCCGGTACGATGCAAAATACACATCGAGACCACACCCTGATCAATATCCACTGCCGAGTTACCCCATGTCCGACATCATTCGCATCGCAGTTCACGGAGCCGCAGGCCGCATGGGACAGCGTGTGGTGGCTCTCGCGTTCGCTGACTCTGGGCTAAAGGTCGTGGCGGCGATCGATTCGCCCAAGAGCCCCTCGCTGGGCAAGGACGCTGGCGAACTGGCGGGGGTCGGCACCCTGGGCGTGAAGATTGCCTCTGAGCTGTTGGAGCCGGTCGATGCGATCATCGACTTCTCGATCCCCGACGCCTGCATCCACATCGCCGAGATGTGTGCCCAACGCCGCATCCCACTGGTCGTTGCGACGACGGGGCTGAACGAGTCACAAAAGGCCGCCGTGATGGCTACTGCTCAAGAGACAGCTGTCTGCTACTCGCCGAGCATGAGCCTGGCTGTGAATCTGGCGATGAAGCTAGTGCGAGAAGCAAGCCGAGCGCTCAAGGATCTTTCGTCCGGAGTGGATGTCGAGATCGTCGAACGCCACCACCGCTTCAAGGAAGACGCCCCCAGCGGCACGGCTCTGAAGTTCGGACAGATTGTCGCCGAAGAGATGGGCCAGCCGAACCATGTCCACGGCCGCGAAGGCCAAACCGGCAAGCGCCCCCCGAATGAGATTGGCTACCACGCCATCCGCACCGGCGACAACGTCGGCGAACACACCATCATCTTCGGGATGCTGGGTGAGACGCTCGAGGTCTACGTACGCGGCCATACGCGCGATAGCTATGCCTACGGAGCCCTCGCAGCTGCCAAGTTTGTGGCGACACAGGCGGCGGGTTTGTACTCGATGAATGACGTGCTGGGGTTGTAGTGTTTCGATCAGTCGTCCCGCGTGTCTGGGATTCGAGTGCGGCCCCAGGCATCAAAGCCATCCCGCGTGAGGGCGAGGATCTCGAAATGTTTGTGACCGACCGCGCACGGGGTGTTCGAGACATGGTCGGCCAGCAGTTCGCGGATCGTGCAGGTCGCTCTTCCGGATCCAACGAAGTCGCTCAGGCACATCCGCCGGGGCCAGCAGGAAGTGCGAGTGGAACAGGTGATACACGGCCCAGACGCCACTCCTCACCGGACTGAGCCAGAGATTGCAGCTGGATCGTCCCATCAAAATAAGAAGCCCAGACGCGATCACGAAGTTGAAATCACCGCGCAGTCACTCGCTCACCCCCGGTGGACCGGTGGAACACAAATGGATCGGGTGATTGTCATGAGTCACAGGCCCGGGTAACTTGAATGTGTGCCCCGCCAGAGTCGGTTGTCCTCCCTCCGATCCTTCCCCCAGATTTCTCGCCCATGAAAATCCTGGCTCTCATTGCCGCTTCGGTATCGCTCACATGCGTGTCACTGGCTCATGCGGCAGAGGATGAGGGGGGCCAGTTCTTCGAGCAGAAGATTCGCCCGGTGCTGGTGCAGCACTGCTATGGGTGCCATTCCGTCGCGGCTCGCGATGCGAAGAAGTTACAGGGGGAGTTGTACCTCGACTCGGCTGCCGGAGTGTTGACCGGGGGCGAAACCGGCCCGGCCCTCGTGAAGAGCAAGTCGGGCGAGAGTCTGCTGCTGAAGGCCCTCAAATATGACGGCCTCGAAATGCCGCCGACGGGCAAGTTGCCTGATGAGGTGATCGCAGACTTCGCAAAGTGGATCGACATGGGGGCTCCGGACCCGCGCGAGGGAGACGTACCCGCCAAACCGAAACGCGAAATCAATCTGGAAGAGGGAAGGCAGTGGTGGTCGTTCCAGCCGCTGCATGCCGTCACTCTGCCAGATCTCCAGCAGCCGATCGACGGCTTCATTCTTCAAGCTCAACTGGCGCAAGGCTTGAAGCCGAATCCACCGGCCACCAAAGAGAAGCTGATCCGCCGGGCGTACTTCGATCTGATCGGACTACCGCCGACGCCAGAGCAGGTGGCCGCCTTTGTCGCCGATGCAACACCGCAGGCTTTCGAGAAAGTCGTCGATGAGTTACTGGCCAGCCCGGCTTATGGGGAGCGCTGGGCCCGGCACTGGCTCGACACCGCCCGGTTCGCCGAAAGCGGCGGGTACGAGTTCGATGGTTTTCGGCCCGGGGCCTACCACTATCGCGACTGGGTGATTCGCTCACTCAACAGCGACATGCCCTATGACGAGTTCGTCCGCCTGCAACTCGCTGCCGATTTACTCGCACCGGAAGACATCCACGCCGCAGCTGCAACGGGGTTCCTGGTGGCGGGGCCATATCCTGGTCAGATCACGGCCAAGACGGTCGAGCGGATTCGTTACGACCAGCTGGACGACATGATGATGACGGTCGGTGGTTCGATGCTGGGGCTGACACTGGGGTGTGTTCGGTGTCATACCCACAAGTACGACCCCATCCCGCATGAGGATTATTATGCTTTGGCGTCGACATTGGCGCGGACCGCACATGGGCCGAGAACAATGGATGTCGACCCGGCGGCCACGGAGCGAGCACAGTTACAACACCAAACGGCTGCTGACACGCTCGCTGCTGCCCTACAGAAATACGCATCGGCGGACCTGCCCGCACGATTCAACGATTGGAAGGCCAAGGAGCTCAACAACCAGCCCGAGTTGTCGCGCTGGCAGGCTCTCGAATCGATCACCCTTCAAGCGGAACGCTCGTACCTGAAGACTCTGCCGGGTGGATTTGTGGTCAATGACGGAATGCTGACTCCGGGGAACCCGACTCGCCAGCGTGGCCAGAAACGGAACGTCGGAGGCCAGGACGAATATCGGCTCACCTTCCAGACGCATCAGAAGAATGTGCAATCGTTGCGGCTCGATGCCCTCACCGACAAATCGCTCCCGCAGCGCGGACCGGGACTCAACGGCGACGGCAGCTTCCAGCTCGCGAACATCAAAGTCACAGCCCGTCCGCTCGACCCAGCTGTGAAAGATCCCGAGCAGGTCTTGAAGCTGAAGCCAGTCTTCGCGGCCTTTGAAGATCCCAGTCAACCGCTCGCCCATGCAGTGGATGACAAACCTGAGACGGCTTGGGTCGTGCGAGAAACCGCGAAGAAGGACAACGCGGCGATTCTCGAATTCGAAGCTCCCCTCGCCGGATTTGTGGGCGGCACGGAATTGGTGGTCGAGTTGAAGTTCCTTGACCTCGGCATTGGCCGGTTGCGAGTGGCTCTCAGCGTCGAGCCCAACCCAGCCACCTGGGCGGGCGATGTCATGCCGCAACATGTGGGTGAGATGCGGGCGATTGTGGCTGCGAATCCCGCAGAGATTCCCGAGCCGGTTCGAGTGTCACTGGCTCGCTGGTTCTCCCCATTCGATGCGGAGTCCGCCAAGGTCGTTCAAGCGGTCCGAGAGCATGCCGCGAAGGAACCGCGACCGACTCTGTCCGAGGTCTACACGACGATTGCTGGCGGGCAAGATGTCTTCTACCTGCGGCGTGGCGAAGTCGAAAACAAACAGGACAAGGCCGAGCCGGGGTTCTTGCAAGTGCTGTGGCGGAGCAGCGAGCCCGCCAAGCCCGCGGCCACCCCGATGCCCGTGGACCCTCGCGTGTCGATGGCTCAGTGGATGACCGATGTCGAGCGCGGAGCCGGGCCGCTACTCGCACGAGTGATCACCAATAGACTGTGGCAACATCACTTCGGCGAAGGGATCGTCGGCACCCCCAACGACTTCGGGTTTCAGGGCGATAAGCCTTCACACCCCGAACTTCTCGAATACCTCGCCAGCGAACTTGTGAAGGGTGGCTGGAAGCTGAAACCACTGCACCGGTTGATGCTGCTGAGCGAAACGTACCAGCAGTCGCACGAAGTGAACCCCGAAAATCTGCGGCTCGACCCGACCAATCGCTATCTGTCTCACTTCCAGCCGCGTCGCTTAGAGGCCGAGACCATTCGCGATGCCTTGCTCGCGGTAGGCGGCAACCTCGATCCCGCGATGTTCGGCCCCAGCGTCCTCGATAACACCCAACGGCGCAGCGTCTATCTGCGGGTGAAACGCAGCGAACTCTTGCCGGTGATGACTGTGTTTGACGCTCCCGAGCCGACTCAAAGCATCGGCGAACGCAGCGTGACCACTGTCCCGACGCAGGCTCTGGCGCTGATGAACTCCCCCTTCGCCAGACAACAAGCCGAGAAGCTGTTCGCCCGCATCAAGCCCGCTGCGGATGCTCCACTCGCCTCGGCCATCGATCGCGGTTATCAGCTGGCCTACAACCGATTACCGACCGAGGCCGAAAGGTCATTGATGCTGACCTTCATCGAGCAACAACGCGCTGCCCTCGGTCCCGAGAAGCCCGATTCGACCGATCAGGCGCTCATCGAATTCTGCCAGGTGCTGTTGTGCCTGAATGAGTTCGTGTACATCGACTAGGATTCCGGCAGAGAATCTATCCACAGATTTCACAGATTCACACAGATTGAAGAGACTCCGAAATCTGCGTCAATCTGTGAAATCTGTGGATAACTCCTGTCCTCCGAGCGAGTCTTGCAGACCTTCACACCGTCTGGCAGAGGTCATCATGATTCTGTGCTGATTTACGACTGATCCTTTGACGATCCCCCAGTGGAGTCATCCATGTTCAACTTCTACACCCCCTCCGAACTTGCCCTACCCGCCCGTCGTCGCTTCCTGCAACAGGCGGGTCTTGGCTTTGGGTCAGTGGCACTCGCCAGTCTGTTGCACAGCGAATCGTCCGCTGCGCCCGCAGCTAGCGATCCCCTCGCACTGCGAGAGCCGCACTTCCCTGGCAAGGTGAAGTCGATCATCTGGCTATTCATGACGGGGGCTCCGTCCCAGGTCGACACCTGGGACTACAAGCCCGAGCTGCAGGCTCGCGATGGCCAGGAACTGGCGGGAGCCGACTCTCAGACCGGCTTCTTTGCCACCAGCGGCAAGTGCCTGAAGTCTCCCTTCGAGTGGAAGCAGCACGGCGAATCGGGCAGCTGGGTCTCGGACATCTTCCCGCATCTGTCGCAGCATGTGGACAAGATGTGCTTCCTGCACTCGATGTACTTGAAGCAGAATAATCATGCTCCGGCATCGATCGAACTGATGTGCGGGACCAACCGCCCAGGACTGCCCGCGCTCGGGGCGTGGATGACGTACGGGTTGGGGTCGCAGAATCAGAACCTGCCGTCGTATGTGGTGCTGCATGACACTCGGCCGCGCGGGGATGACCAGATCTGGTCAGCGGGGTTTCTGCCCAAGACCTATCAAGCGCTGGCCCTGGACGCTCGTCGTAAGGAGTCGATCGACAACCTCGCTCGCGACGCCAAACATACCGACTCTCAACAGCGCGCCCAGCTCGACCTCATCCGCCAACTCAATCAAGAACATGCCGTCACTCGCCCGACGCAGGCCGACCTCGCCGCGCGAATCAACTCGTACGAATTGGCTTACCGCATGCAGATGGCCGCTCCAGAGGCCCTCGATCTGGCTCAAGAATCGGAGGCCACGCACAAGCTGTACGGCATGGAGAATCCCGAGTGTGCGACGTTCTCGCGGCAGTGCCTGCTCGCTCGGCGGCTGGTGGAACGCGGCGTCCGATTCGTCCAGGTCTTCGCCGGCAAGGGAGTCGGCGGGGATGGCAGCGTCAATGACGTTCCGTGGGACTGCCATACCGATGTGCAGACGAATCATCGCTCGTGCGGTCTGCATACCGATCAACCGGCAGCTGCTCTATTGGCGGACCTGGAAGCCCGTGGGCTGCTAGACTCCACTCTAGTCATCTGGGGCGGTGAGTTCGGGCGGACCTCCGATTCCCAAGGAGCCAAAGGGCGCGACCACAACCCGAACGGCTTCACAATCTGGCTGGCCGGAGCTGGAGTCAAAGGCGGCCTACACTACGGGGCGACCGACCCGTTTGGCTACAAGGCCGTCGAGAAGAAGGTGCATGTCAACGACCTGCACGCCACGCTCCTCCAGCTGATGGGCTTGGAACACACCCAGCTAACCCACCGCTTCAACGGCCGCGACTACCGCTTGACCGATGTCGGCGGTGAAGTCTTGACGGAGATTCTGGCCTAGCGCCTAGTCAGTACGACAACCGCACTCAGGCGATCGGCCAGAGTTCGCGTCGCGCCAGACTTCCGAAGTCTAGCGGGTCCATTTCCACGGACCGATCGCCTAATACGGTAGCTCACTCGTGGTCTGTCAACGCTTGATTTGGAGCTTCGCCCTCTCAGGCTGACATATCGGGTTGGTAAAGTAATTCTCATTGGGCGGTTCAGCGGGGAACCCCGGAAGCCCCATCCGGCTCATGCCGGACGCTCGCCGAGCCTGGGATCAACTCACGCGGCGACGCGTTCGCTGGCTTCATGCCCCAGCAACTTGAGTATAGTATCAGCTGCCTTGGTTACGCCGCCGGTCTGCACAATGCTCTGCCGGAGTTCGTCCAACTCACGAGCCAGGGACTGCATTTCCAACGGGAACCTCAACCATCGATCAATGACCGAGTGCATCTTCGCGGCATGCTTCGGCACGTTGTAGACATACAGAAACTCCGGCAGCATTTCACGGTCGACCATCAGATTGGTCAGCGACATGTACTTGATTTGCACGACCGACTTACCGAACACATAGTTCGTCAGATTGGGCCGGTAAGTGACAGCTGCGGGCTTCCCACGGGCGAGGACTTCGAGGCTGACCGAGCCTGAGACCATCAGGCAGCAATCCATCGTGGCGATAATCTCCGAGGTCCGCCCCACGTGGAAGTCGAGCGGGAGCGGCTCACCCGATTTCTTCAGCTCCGCCGCGCACCAGTCGCGCTGGTACTCCTTGTAGCAAGCGACGGGGAACCGCACATCCGGATGATCGCGATGAATCTGGCGAGCGACTTCGAGCATCGCTGGGAAGTTGCGAGTCACCTCATTCCGGCGTGAACCCGGTAAGAAACCCACCAGTCGCGGCGCGGACTCTCGCAGGTCGCGGCAGAACGCTTCGTCCAGCGGCTTCTCAGCGATCTCGTCAAAGAACGGATGACCGACGTACTCGACGCGAACCCCTTGCTTCCGATACCACTCGGCCTCGAAGGGCAGCACCGATAACACGCAATCGACGTACTTGCGAATCTTCTTGATCCGCCAACCGCCCCACGCCCACAGCTGAGGTGGGCAGTAGTAGTAGACTGGAATGCCGAGTTGCTTAGCGTACTTCGCGATGTGCCAGTTAAAGCCGGGGAAGTCGACCAGAATCACTGCATCAGGCCGCTGCTCCTCGATGAAGCGGCGTCCCAACTGCGCCACATCATAGAACTTCTTGAGCAGTGGCAGGACAGCTGTGATGCCAATCACGGCCATATCGGTGAGCGGGTAGAGCACCTCCGCCCCGGCCTGCTCCAGATGGACGCCGCCGAAACCCGAGAAGCGGGCATCGGGAACGCGATTCTGAAGTGCGCGTAAGAGATGAGCCGCGTGCTGGTCGCCGCTGGGCTCCCCGGCGGAAAAGAAAAAGTGCATCATGCCCCCTAGGTTAGTCCGTTGACCCGTCACGGTATGCGGCGGCGGGACGAGGGGTCAAGAGCAACGTCGGGCGAGTGCTCCGTTTCTCCGTTTCGAAGACTTCGCGTCGCGGCGATACGGGGGAAACCCCGGTGTCGAATTCCAACACGGCGTCCTCTGCGTTTCAATCTTCGCCCGTCCAGAAATGGGACGTTTGATCGTCCCAACGTTCGCCAGAACCCGGCCGAATCGGCGGGTGGGCCCGCCCTCTGGCGAGGGGCAGCGACCTCTCATTTCGGGCCGCGTGAAGTCTATCCGGGGCCAGCGTGTATGCCTCACGAAAGTCAGTCTGCCCGCCCGACGTTTCTGCTGATAATTCAGACCAATACACAGCCAGGTGTTGATCGGTGATGTTTGATCTCTTGAATGAGACCAGCCACCGCAGACTGAGAAATCTCGCCTTCACGAAGTCCTGATTCACAGGCCGCCCCTCGAACTGCGATCACATCGGGATCGCAGGGCAACAGCTGGGGCAAGTCAGCGATGCCGACTCGACCGGCGAAAGCGACCGCCAGTTGATGGGCATGTGCGTGGGTGACGATCGATCGTAATTCGGTCTCGGGGATCAAATCCACGAGCCGCCCGCTCGTTTTGTCGAACGTGTCGATCAGGAACGCCCGGCAGTCACCTTCGATTGCCGCCCCCAGAACTTCGCGGACGGCAGGAGCACCCGCGCGGTCGGCATCGGCATAGGCCACCGCTACCCAATCCAGCGGCTTCCCTCGTAGCACATCGAACTCCTTCCGGAGTTGTTCCCAGAGTACTCGCCAGTGCCGCTCGGTAGCCAGACACGCCAGCCCGAGTTTGGCGTACTGCAACTGGGGAGCGAGTGGCGGAAGCGGATCGTGTTGCCACTGAAGAACCTCCCCCAAAGCGGCACTGATCGCCACTGGGGAGACAGCTCGGGCGGTCGCACAAATCAGATAGAGATCAGCCAGAGAAGCCATTCCCAAAGGCCCCTGAGACGGCTCCTTAATATCGAGTATTCCCGCACCGCCTGCCAGAGCATCCAAAGCCTCTTGGGGAGTTCGGACACTTACGAGTAGTTGGGGAAGGCTTGTCGTCGCCAGACTATTCTTGCCGATCGGGAGAGACGAAACGGGCATTGGAGGATGGATCCGGATCCAGTAACAGGGTGATGAATTTGTAGTGTGACAAAACGCCCGTTCGGGTGAAATGGAGGCTCGCCCCCACGCACGGCTAACCACAGCTTGAAAAAATGCAGGCCCTCAGCCAGGGGAATGCCACCTCGTATAGACTCGTGGGATGCCATGAGGGAGCCAGGGACTCCTTGTCAAACATCACTCGCACGGAGGGTTGGGTCTGATTCACACAAGACATTTCAAGGATGTCGCATTCCGAGGCCAGGAAACACCTCGCAGCTTAAGACTCTTCGGGTTGTCTTTCGCGAGGAGCTGGCGACGAGCGATGCTCAAGCCGGGGCTACTGCGCATCGAGCCAGTTGTCCCCCACCTTCACATCGACGACCACGGGCACGTTGAGCGGCAGCGCATGCTCCATCTCGTACTTCGCCAGTTCAACGAGCGAGGCAACATCGGTTGCCGGGGCTTCGAAGACCAGTTCGTCGTGGATCTGGAGCAGCATCCGCCCCGGATGTTTCACCGCTTTCATCTGGCCGCTGACATTGATCATGGCTTGCTTCACCAAGTCGGCAGCTGAACCTTGAATCACCGTGTTGACGGCGGTCCGCTCCGGCATGTTGAGCGTGCGGAAACGCTTGGGGCGAATGCCGTCGATCTCGCGGCGGCGGCCCAGGATGGTCGTCGCGTACTTGGTGTGAGCGACTTCTTCGAGGGTTTGGTTCATGAACTTCTCGACCTCGGCGTAGCGCTTGAAGTAGTCCTCGATAAAGGTCTCTGCCACCGAGCGTTCGATCCCCAGTGCCGCTGCCAGTCCGTAGGAAGTCTGCCCATAGATCACTCCGAAGTTGACGGCTTTCGCCACCCGACGTTGATCGCTGTTCACCTCTTCCGGGGGAATGCCGTAGACCTCACTGGCCACCCGGCGGTGAATGTCTTCGCCATTGCGAAACGATTCAATCAACGCCGGGTCCTGGCAAAAGTGGGCCAAGATCCGCAGCTCGATCTGCGAGTAGTCCAGACAGACCAGCTTCCAGCCCGGCTCGCTGGGGATGAAGGCTCGCCGGACCAGCCGACCCTCTTCCGTACGCACGGGAATGTTTTGCAAGTTCGGGTCGGTCGAGGAGAGCCGACCAGTAGCAGCTGTGACCTGGCTGAAAGAGGTGTGGACCTTGCCAGTACGGCGATTGACCATGAGTGGCAAAGCGTCGAGGTAGGTTCCCTTGAGCTTGGCGAGCATGCGATGCTCCATCAGCTTCGCGGGGAGCGGATGCTTGGACGAAAGCTCTTCGAGGACTTCCTCATCGGTACTCGGGCCGGTCTTCGTCCGCTTGATGATGGGGAGTTTCAACTCCTCGAACAGAATGACGCCGAGCTGTTTGGGAGAGTTGAGGTTGAACTCATGCCCAGCGAGTGCGTGGCACTCCGTAGTCAGACCGACCATGCGGGCTTCGACCAGCACGCTCTGGCGTTTGAGCTCCTCGCTGTTGATGCGGATGCCGTGGGCTTCCATCTCGGCGAGGATCGAGATCAGCGGGCGTTCGAGGTTCCAATAGAGATCCCACAGCGACTGCTCTTTGAGCTGGGTCTCGATGAGGCCCGCGAGTTGCCAGGCAACATCGGCGTCCTCGCTGGCGTATTCGGCGACCTTCTCAACATCGACCTCGAACATCTGGAGTTGCTTCGAGCCGGAGCCGATGAGGTCGCTGGTCGGAATTTTTTTGCGATGCAGGTAGCGCTCGGTCATCTCGTCCATGCCGTGGCTGCGGGCTCCGGCATCGAGCAGGTAATCGCCGACCATGGGGTCGACGCCGACGTGGGCGATCCCCACGCCGTGGGCCTTGAGAACCAGCATGTCGTACTTGATGTTCTGGTTGAGGACCGTGCGGGCGGGGTCTTCGACCAGTGGTTTGAGGGCAGCCAGCACCTCTTTCGGGTCGAGCCTTTTCACCCCCGGCGGGCCATCCACCGGGATGTAGTAACCGACCCCCGCCTGCCAGCAGAAGGCCCAGCCGACGATCTCACAATCGAGCGGGTTCAGACCGGTGGTTTCCAGATCCAGGCAGAACTTGGGCTGTTGTTTCAACTCGGTGAGGAACGTCGCGAACTCTTCCGAGGTGTGAATGGTCGTCCAGTGGCGCGTGCCTTCGTGCGCGGGCATGTCGGCTTTGTTCGACTCGGCTAGCTTGGCTTGGGCGGTCGCGGTGTACCGCTTGAACCCGTAGTCAGTGAACAGCTCGACGAGCTTCGGCCAATTGGGTGCCTGCACCCGGGCGGTTTCCCAGTCGAGATCGATCTCTAAGTCGCGTTTGAGCTGGACGAGCTTTCGACTCATGAGCGCCTGATCGGCGAACTCCGTGAGGTTCTTTGAGACCACTGCCTTCTTCACTTTGTCCGCGTTAGCCAGGACGTTCTCCAGCGTGCCGTATTCCTGGATGAGTGTGGTCGCCGTCTTCGGCCCGACTTGCGGGACTCCCGGGACGCCGTCGACGGCGTCCCCCATGAGCGACTGGAAGTCGACGACTTGATCGGGCCGGATGCCCCAGTCAGTTTTTAGTTCCTCCATACCGAAGAACTGCTTCTTGCGGATGCTGTACATCTTGATCTTGTCACTCAACAACTGGCGAGCATCCTTGTCGGCAGTGACCAAACGCACATCCATGCCGTGCGCCGCCGCCCGCGTGGCGAGTGTGGCGATCACATCATCGGCCTCCCAGCCCTCGACGATGATAACCGGGATGTTGTACGCCCGGATCAGGTCCAGCACGAGCGGGATTTGCAGTTGCAAGTCTTCGGGCGGGGCCTCGCGGTGGGCTTTGTACTGGGGGTAGATTTTGTTGCGTTCACCTGCTCCTCGGGAGTCCATCGCGCAGATCAGGTGCGTCGGCTTCTTCTCGTTCAGTAGGAACTCGAGATCACCCGTAAAGCCGAACAGCGCGTTCGTCGGCTGCCCGCGCGAGCCGGTCATCGGCTGGCGGATGGCGTGATAGACCTGAAACACGAGAGACAGGGTGTCGACGATGTAGAGCGTATCGCTCATGACCACTCCGGGGAACTTGGGGAAAATTCTCCCGCAGGATAAACGAACGAGTAGCGGGGTGGGAGGACGAGGACACGCTGTTTCAACACGGGAGAGTCTGAATCGCCGAGGCGGCTTGGGCCTCGCTGAAATCGGCATGAGAGGCCGTATTCGAGCTGAATTGCGACAGATTCAGGCGTAAAAGCCGTTCATCGCACGATTTGTGGTGTTTTGCATTTTTGGTTCATCCGACTATTAGGGGGGATGGGCTTGAAAGTGTGGACAGGCTGATCTCCACTGGGGGTTGTGTTTGACGGCACGACAAACCAGTGGGAGATGTGAGCATGTCCGCAGCGGGATTGTATCGGGTGTTGGGGTGGGAGGGGTACGTGGTGTTGGACACGTGGCCGTCGGAGACGGATGGTCGGTTGCGGGTGTTGATCGAAGCTCCGCGCGAGGCATTGCGGTGTCGGTCGTGTGGCAGTTCACGAGTGCATGTGCATGACCGGGCGGTGCGGAGTTGGGAGTCGGCTCCGCTGGGTCTCACGCCGGTCGATGTCGTGATGAATTCGCCGCGCGTGAAGTGTTTGGCCTGCGAGGCGAAGACGTGGCATCCGCCGGAATTTGCGAACGGACAGCGGCGGATCACGAAGACTTTTGAAGGCTTCATTGAACGACAGCTGACGCGGCTGACGATTCAAGATGTGGTGGAGATGTATGGCCTGTCTTGGAACACGGTGTGTGAGATCGACCTGGCGCGATTCAAGAAACTGGCGCGGCCGAAGCTCGGTGGCTTGAAGCGATTGGCCATTGATGAGAACGATACTTCACACTGGCCAGCTCGAGTCGTACGACGGATGTCCTCGTCTGTCGCTCCCTGAGTTTTTCACACGGACGGACGAGGACGTCCGTCCTACGAAATGTCTTCAGTTCTTCCCGAGAGGAGTATATCTCGGCCAGCGGCACGGGTTCGTGACGGTGGTGCTGGACCTCGACTCGAGGGCCATCGTGTCGGTGCTGAAGGGACGCGGCAAGCCAGCTCTGAAGCCGTTCTTTTCCAAGCTGAAGCAGGCTCGGGCCAAGAACAAAGCTGTGGCCACCGACATGTCCGGCGGGTACATCGCAGCTGTGATGGAGAATCTGCCGCAGGCGGCGCTGGTGTTCGATCGCTTCCACGTCGTGAAACTGATGAACGAGAATTCGACCGACCTGCGGCGCGAGATGTATCACGAGCTGACCGACAAGCAGCATCGCAAAATGTTGAAGGAACACGCTACTTGCTGATGATGAATCCGGAGAACCTCAAACAGAACGCGAAGGTCGACGCGAAGGTCGACGAGAAGGCCCAGCTGCAGGAGACGCTGAAGTTGAACGAGTCCTTGTCGGTCGCGTATTACCTCAAAGAAGACCTCAGGCAGTTCTGGAACCAACGCTCAAAGGCCGCGGCTGAGAAGTTCCTCGAGGCGTGGTGCCGCCGCGCCGACGCCTCGGGCATCCGCCCGATGCAAGTCATGGCCAAGACCCTGCGAAGTCATCGCACCGGCCTTTTGAACTGGTACGACCACCCGATCAGCACCGGCCCGCTGGAAGGCATCAACCACAAAAACGGAGCCCTACAACGCCGAGCCTACGGCTAACGAAACTACGAACACCTGAAGGAACGACTTCTCACCAAATACACCCTACAAGGTTAAAACCTCGCGAAGGCCCATCCCCCAAAATAGTGCGGATGAACCAGAAAACGCCTCGCTGGATCTCTGAGATCCTGAGAAATCGTTGCGAACCGTGTTTCCGAACCCTCATCGCCCGGATAGCGGTCTTTCGCGATGGCTGCCCTGAGTTCCAAAAACTTCTATATTGAGGGGAGTTGTCAGATTTGAGTTCGGCGCGAGCCACTCAGCCCCTGGCAGGCGATCGGCGATGCGTTAGAACGAACTCTTCCACATGACTGCCACGCCCCCTTCCCCGCTCACGCAGGTCCCCATCATGGATTACACCTACTCCGACATCGCCAAGATGATCGATCACTCCCTGCTTAACCCGACCCTCATCGAGTCAGACCTGGATGCGGGGTGCCAGCTGGCGCTCGCCTATGACGTGGCCAGCGTCTGCATTCTGCCCTATGCCCTGAAGCGGTGTGCTGAGATTTTGCGTGGCAGCACCGTCCAGGCCAGCACGACGATAGGCTTCCCGCACGGTGGTCACACGACGGCGATTAAGCAAGCCGAAGCCGAGCGCGCGATCGCCGATGGCTGCAAAGAACTCGATATGGTGGTCAACATCAGCCAAGTCCTGAGCGGAAACTGGGATGACGTCCGCACCGACATCAAGGCGGTGATCGATGTCGCCCACGCCGCTGGCCAGAAGGTCAAAGTGATCTTTGAGAACTGCTACTTGAAGGACGAGCACAAGATCGAGCTGTGCCGCATCTGTTCGGATCTGAAGGCCGATTGGGTCAAGACCTCGACCGGCTACGGCACGGGCGGTGCGACGCCTGAGGATCTGAAGCTCATGCGCCAACATGCCGCCTCACACGTTCAGGTGAAGGCCGCTGGGGGTGTCCGCGACCTGGATGGCCTGCTGGCGGTCCGTGCATTAGGTGTCACACGCTGTGGAGCCAGTCGCACCAAAGACATGCTCGATGACTGTCGCCGCCGCCTTAATCTTCCGAATATCGCGTCATCTGCTGCGATTGCTGCTGGTTATTGAGCGCTCCTTCGTGGAGGCCGGGGCAGCCGTTCGAGTGATACTTCTCGCGGGGAGAACGGAGACATTTCGTCGGACGGACGTCCTCGTCCGTCCGTGAGGAAAGCCTCGCAGAGCGACGGACGAGGACGTCCGTCGTACGTCTCAATCCGCCCCGCGTGAAGTAGAGATTGGTCGCCCCTCATGAGGCGATGTTTGAGTCCGTGCTTGATTTCTCAGGTGCCCGCCGGGAGGGAGAGGCCAGTGCTGTGAACATGATCACTATCCCCGTGGGGCACATTTTCTACGTGACTGCCCCCAGCGGAGCACCCTGCGAAAGAGAGCCTGGCAGCAGCGATGATGTGGGCAGTTCCAGACAGCGTTGTGGAAGAGTGGTGGCCGCGAAAAACTCAAGAAACGCAAAAAGAAGGACTCTGTCTTAAGTTGTTGGGGGCCATCCCTCGAGACTAGGCTCACGCCATTGTGGAAGAGTCTCGCCCGGCTATGGGCTACTCGATGTGCCCTGCTCCGAAGTCTTCCGAGACTTCGGAAGTCTGGCGGTTACATTTCCACGGACCGATCGCCTGACCGCAGCCCAGTGATGTTGTTGTTGATTCTTCGGTGATGAGTAACTCGGTGATTTACGGCTCCTGCTCCTCCATGATCTCTTTCAGGGTTCGCAACTTAATTTCGTCAAAGGGGATCTCTTTCGCGGGGACTCCGATATTGGTCGGTGGGGTGAGGTCGAAGGAGTTCTCGGCGGGCTCAGTCGAGTCGTCGTAGAGATTGCTGTTCTCAGTCGGTCGCGTATCCCAAGGGTAGCTGCGGGTGTCACCGAATCGCCCCAGCGGCCCGACGGCTTGCTGGCTCTCTTCGATGAAGTAGATCCCGTGAGTTTCCAGGATCGTTCCGGTCTGGCGTTCGAGTGCGGCCAGCTGGGTGTTGTACTGGGTCAGGGCATTGGCTTCGGCGGAGACCGTGTTGCCCCAGTCGCTGATCGCCAGCAAGACCTCGAGCTGGCGCGAGCGACCAAAATTCTTGTTGATCTGCTGGGCGGCGAGATTCACGCGGGCGGCCAGCTTGGCCTCACGAAAGGCGAGGTATTGTTCGTACTGTTGATCGAGGGTGCGGACGGTCACAGCCAGAGAGTGTGTCGTGACGTGGAACCCTTGTTTGAGGTTGATCTGGTCGCGGGCAATCACCAGCTCTTGCTGGCGCACCGCAGCCCGCGCTTGCCGCAGCCCCAGCGGCACCGAGAAGTTGACTCCCAGTGTCCAATCGGTGAACTGCCCGGTACTCGTCGAGAGCCGCGAACCGGTTGGCGTGTTCCCACTCAACCCGTTCCAGCGGTAAAGCGCCACCGCATCCAGCTGAGGCCGCGAGCCGTTCTTCGCGATCAACAGCTGCTGCGTGTCAGCTTCGAGAATCAGCTTGAGTTCAATCAGATCGGGTCGTCGCTCCTCGGCCAGTTGCAGCATCTGGTCCCAGTCGGGAATGAAGCGTTCGTTGATCGGCGGGGTCGAGGGAATATAGAGCGTCCCATCCGAGGGGGAGACGCCGATCATGTTGCGGAGGGCTGCCTCACGCAGCAGCACGTTGCTTTGAGCGGTGATGACGCTGGCCTTGGTATTGGCTAAGGCCAGTTGAGCTTGGGCCTGGTCGGCTCTGTCAATGATGCCCACCCTCAATTCGGTGTCTTTGAGCCGCAAGTTTTCGGTCAGCTGCACCACTTGTTGCTTGCGAGCCCACAGTTCTGTGCGGGCGGCGACGAGCGACCAGTACGCTTCGATGACGCCGCGCACATGCTCCTGCATCGCGTCCTTGAACTGGAAATAAGAGCGTTCGGTGTTGATCGAAGCGATGACGATCGGGGCGAGATTGAACTCCAACCCCGCTCCCTTGAGCAGCGGCTGGGTGTAGCTGACGAAGGTCGAGGAGCGTGTGAAGGGGTTGAGGGCGAGCGTCCCCGGACTGACCGAGGTGGGAGTGGCATCGACCCCAAAGACGAAGTTGCCGCCGGTGAGGTCGGTCTTCGACAGCCGGGTCGAGGTGTTGAAGTTCTGCGTTTGAGTCCCGGAAATCCGCGAGTTCGGAGGGAGCGGGTCAAAGATCGCCTGCGGATTTTCGAGGACATTCCAGTTGTTGTCGACCGACAGAAGTGGATCGAAGCGGGCCTGCTGCTGGTCGACCTGAGTGTGACTGAGTGCCACGTCATAGACCGAGCGGCCCGAGTTCGTAGCTGTCACACCGCTCAGCACGCGGACCACATCCAGGTTCCGCATCGAGGTCCGGATCGCTCCATCGAGCGCCAGCAGCTGCGGCTCGAGGTCGGCGATGGGGCGCGACACCGTCGAGGGGGCCAAGGCGGTGGGCAACTGGTATCGCGGGAGTTGTTGCGGGTCGCGGACATGAACCGAACGGCGTTCGGGAAAAATGGTGCCGACGCGGCGCTGGGCGAAGGCGGAATTGCCCCATGCAAGCATCACGACGAGCATCGCCAGCCCAAGCCCAAGGGTTGCAACCCATGGGCTTTCCGGGTGCGCACCGCCACTCCACACGATCACTCGCTGCGAAAGCCAGTTGCGGATTCTGCCGAAGGTCATGCGTGGAGCGCTCGTGCGTGGAATCGGGATTATCCCGCATCTCCATCGTCGCGCGGTCGCTCTCGACTCCGGGGTTACTCCATAAGGCCCGCTTGTAACACCTTTGCGGCCTCGGTGAAGTCGCTGGTATCCGTCACAATCCCACCATCCCGCAAAACGATAATCCGTTTGGCATGCTTCGCCACGTTGAGATCGTGTGTGACGAGGATGACGGTAATGCCGTTCTTTTCGTTCAGGTCGCGGAAGAGGGCGATGATCTCCCGGCTCGTCTTCGAGTCGAGGTTCCCCGTCGGCTCATCCCCCATCAGGATCGCGGGCTCATTCACCAGTGCTCGAGCGATCGCCACACGCTGCTGCTGCCCCCCCGAAAGCTGGCTCGGATGATGATCGAGCCGGTTGCCCAGTCCGACCAGTTCCAGTTTCTCGACCGCTCGCCGATGCCGATCCGAAGACGACACTCCTGCCGAATACAGCAGTGGCAGTTCGACATTCTCCAGCGCCGAGGTCCGGGCCAGCAGGTTGAAATTCTGGAAGACAAACCCGATGCGCTGGTTGCGAATCCGCGCCCGCTGCGCAGCTGCCATTTGCGCAACTTCTTCTCCGGCCAGTCGATAACTGCCGCTGGTCGGGCGGTCGAGGCACCCCAGCGTGTTCATGAGGGTGCTCTTGCCCGACCCCGAGGGGCCGATCAACGCGATGAACTCGCCATTCTCCACGGTGAGATTGGCGTTCTTGAGCGCCTCGACTTTGACTTCCCCGAGGTCATAGACTTTGGAGCAGTCGCGAATTTCGATCAGAGCCACAGAACCGGCCTCTTTCCGTCAGGGCTGGACTTCACTGGGGGGAGTGGTCGATTGTGACGAGAGGATGCGAGAAGTTCCAAGCAGGGACATTTAGGGTGGCTTCCGCTTGGCCAGAGACTCCTCAGCCTCGGCGGAGAGATCGTTGCGAGCGGCACGGCGCTAGCCGCCGGTTCTTCTCACCGTGGTTCGTCCAGAAAACACGGACTGCAAGAACAGCGATCCGGGGAACCGGCGGCTAGCGCCGTGCCGCTCACGTCCCATTGTGTAGACTGAGGCTGTCGGGCACGCGGCGAAGCGGAGCTTCGGGGATATAAGGTCCCCAGCGGAGCTTGGGACCGAGGTTCACCGCCTCTGTCGATCAACCCTCAACCATCAACCATCCCCCTCCCCATGCGAACTCTCCTCAAGCTCCTGATCATCCTCGCCATTCTCGGTGGGATCGGCTACGCCGCGTATGGGCCGATTCAGGCTTACTTGGCGGAACGGAACAAGGTCATCTGGCGCACGGCCAAGGTGGAGCAAGGGGGCATACTGGCTGTCGTGAATTCGACCGGCACTCTCAAGCCGAAGCTGCAAGTCTCCATCGGATCGTTTGTCTCCGGCCCGATTCAGGAGCTGCATGTCGAGTTCAATCAAGAGGTCAAGAAGGACGCTCTGCTCGCCAAAATTGACCCCCGCATCTATGCCGCAAACGTCGCCCGTGACAAAGCCTCTCTGGCGAATCGGGAGGCTGATGTGTTCCGGGTGGAGGCTCAACTCCAGCAGGCGATCCGCGACGAAAAACGCGCCATCGCTCTTCGAGAGGAGGACAAAACCTTTATGGCCCAGGCGGAAATGGATAAGTTCATGTTCACTCGCATCGGCCTGGAAGCCCAGCTCGCCGTCGCCAAAACCTCGATCGATCAAGCCCAGGCCACCCTCGACAACTCTCAGCTGAACCTCGACTACACCGACATCCGGTCCCCCGTCGATGGCATCGTCATCGACCGCAAGATCGAACCCGGGCAAACGCTGGCCGCCGCCTTTCAGACTCCCGAGCTGTTCATTATCGCCCCAGATATGCGGGAGGAAATGCACGTTCACGCCAGCGTCGACGAGGCGGACATCGGGCAGATTTATGCGGCCAAGGCGAAGAACTTCCCCGTGACGTTTACGGTCGATGCTTATCCCGATGAACTGTTCACCGGGAGGGTCAAAGAGATCCGGCTCAGTTCGACGACCACTCAGAACGTTGTGACTTACCCGGTGATCGTGGGGGCTCCGAACCCCGATCTGAAGCTGCTCCCAGGCATGACAGCCAGTCTCTCGTTTCAGGTCGACGAGCGGGCCAGCGTGACCAAATTGCCCAACTCTGCCTTGCGGTTCTATCCGGAAGCGAAGTACGTCCGCACCGAAGACCTGCCGATTCTCGAAGGACTCGCCAGCAGCCAGCCGACCGAAGCGGAACCCTCGGGAGAAGCCAGTGCCGGGTCGGTCGTGTCACAGTCCGCTCGCGAACGGGCCGAGTCCCGCAAGAAGCGCAGCCAGCGCCACGTCTGGGTTGCCGAGGGGCAAAAGCTCCGCGCCATCCCCGTCACGGTCGGTCTGTCCGACGGGCGGTTCACGGAGGTCGTCGCGGGTGAGATCAAGTCGGACCAGCGACTGGTCACTGGTATCCAGCCCAAGGGGCCTGGTGTGCCGTAGCCGCGTGCAAGACACTTCTGTGTGATACCGTGGTACGTGGCGAGCCCCCGGCGTAAGCCGGGGTGTTCGGCTGAAAGAACGTCCGCTGGACTGAGTGGACTGTAGTTGCATGATCGACTGGAGCAGAGTCGGTTCCAGGGGCGACGCTGTCGGGCGTGAACACCCCGGCTGACGCCGGGGGCTCGCCAGTATGTCACTGCCCACCCCGCGCGAGGTATACTCGACCTTGGAGTCGCTCCCACTTCATCAAGCCCTCAGGAACACCCACCTCGCGATGGCACGGACGCTCACCATCATCAGTGGCGGACAAACCGGCGTCGACCGGGCGGCACTCGATGTCGCGCTGAAGCTCGATATCCCGATTGATGGCTGGTGCCCTCGCGGTCGGAAGACGGAGGACGGTGTTCTGCCCGAGCGTTACTTATTGCGCGAGACACCCTCGTCCCGTTACCCCGAACGAACTGAGTGGAATGTCCGCGACTCGGACGGCACGCTGCTGCTCCCGTATGGTCGACTTCTGGGCGGCACGGGTCTCACTGCTCGGCTGGCCGCTCGATATGGGAAGCCAACCTTACGCATCGATCTCGCGGACCCCGCCGACCGCCGGAATGCCGCCAGCAAGATTCTGGCCTGGATGTCGGCAGCTGGGATCACGCGCCTCAATGTCGCGGGACCACGAGCCAGCTCGGCTCCGGAGGTGTATGACATCACCCAGCGAATCCTACTGCGCTTGATCAAAATACATGCTGTGAGCGGCACGGCGCTAGCCGCCGGTTCTTCGAACGGTTCGCAGGCCCCAGAACCAGCGGCTAGCGCCGTGCCGCTCAAGAACCCGGAGCCGAACGCACCCGCGGTCCCAAAAAAAATCCGCCGACCGAAGTCGACGGATCTCGCGGCACTGGCCAGTGGAGACGAAGGGAGTCGAACCCTCGGCCTCAGCATTGCGAACGCTGCGCTCTGCCAACTGAGCTACGTCCCCGGCGGTGTTGATTCAAGTCTACGCACGGTGTCTCCCAGTGACAAGACCGCTTCGGACTCGCTGACACTGGAGGCCCTCCACACAATCCGCTGCGAACTGCCGAAGTGGTTCACCCGGTTTGGTCGCGAACTCCCCTGGCGACAGACGCGCGATCCCTACCAGATCTGGGTCAGCGAGATCATGCTGCAACAGACGACGGTCACAGCTGTGCGTCCCTACTATGAGCGGTTCCTGGCTCGGTTCCCCGATGTCGCGTCTCTGGCGTTCGCGTCCGAAGAAGAGGTCTTACGGCTCTGGGAGGGGCTCGGCTACTACAGTCGTGGACGCAACCTGCGCCAGGCGGCCATGCTGGTGTGTGATCGCTTCGGCGGACAATTCCCGCAGACGGTCGCGGGGCTGATGGAGCTGCCCGGCATTGGTCGCTACGTGGCCGGAGCGGTGGGGTCATTCGCCTTCGGTCTGCGGGCTCCCATCGTGGAGGCCAACACGCTGCGGCTCTACTGCCGCTTACTCGGCTTCACGGGCGACCCGCGCAATTCGGCGGGCCAGCAAGTCCTCTGGTCCTTCGCCGAGTCGATCCTGCCGACGAAGCAGGTCGGCGACTTTAACCAGGCACTGATGGACCTGGGCTCGATGATCTGCACGCCCAAGAACCCCGATTGCCCGCGCTGCCCACTGAAGACGGTCTGCCGCGCACTGGCAAATGGAACTCAGCACGAGATCCCTCAGAAAGCGACTCGCCCCGATGTCACCGATGTCACTGAACTGACGATTGCGGTACTCGCCGGAGACCGAGTCTTCATTCGCCGCCGGAATACGGCCGAGCGTTGGGCCGGGCTGTGGGACTTCCCTCGCTTCGCCTGTGAACCGGGAGTGCATTCGGAAGCGCGGCTGATGCAATTAGTGACCACGCACCTGCAAGGCGAGTACGGACTCTCGGTCGCCCAGATCCACCCGCTGACCCGCATCAAACACTCCGTCACCCGCTACCGCATCGACCTCCGCTGCTACACCGCCCAACTGTGCGGCGCAGCGGTCGCACGATGGCGAGACAACGAATCCTGGGTTGAACGTACGTCGCTCGCCGAGCGCCCGATGTCCGTGACAGGTCGCAAGTTCGCGAGGGAATTGGAGACGTCGAAGACCCCCTGAGTGTCATCAAGTCTCACTGACGTGAGCGAGGGGGATCGCGACTCCGATGAACTTACCGCCGAGCAAGTCCGTGAACGCAACGCCCCACGCGGGTGCCCTCTTCCATGGGGCGATCGGTCAGACTTGTCTGACCCGTGGGAGAGGCTTCCAGCCTGTCAACTCCAGTGAAAAGACAGGCTGGAAGCCTCTCCCACGGTCAGCTTTTTCTGTCCGTTCGCCTTGACTGTACTGGGCTGTTGACAGGAAAGTGCGGGTCAGTGCCTTCGTAACGGACGGCCCTCGCTGACACTTCGAGTGACCACCCAGTCTCTCGACGTGTCAGTGTTGAAGTGGCGATCTTTGGGAAACGGGTCTTGTATAAAAGCCAGTCGGTGATACGGAAACGAAACATTGGATTCTCGGCGGTCAGCGATCCCCATGGTCATCTTTTCAGAATGGGCTCGATCTCTCCCGAGGTGCCTGGCGAGTGCGGCCTCATCGATTTCACGAACTACTACACAGTGGGATAATATGGGTTGGTATGTTCCAATAGAGATTCATTTGGATCGACCCGGAAAGAGTGAGAGCGGATGTCTTCCCCCGAGCCATCGCAGGCAACGCCCCCGTCTGACGCTCCGCCCGAGCGGAAGCTGTGGCTGGATTGGAGTGACCGGGACCAACGGGTGTTGGTCATGCTAGCGCTGCTCGTCTTCGCAGGGATTGGGATGCACTGGGTGCGCTGGAGATCGCGCGGGGAGAGCCTCGTCGAGATCGAGCGGCTTCCGGCTCGGCAGTACGACTTCAAAGTCGATATTAACCGTGCCACCTGGGTCGAGTGGATCCAGCTGCCGGGAATCGGCGAGATCCTGGCCCGGCGGATCGTGGCCGATCGAACGCAGCATGGTCCATTCGAGAGCGTCGATGGATTGAACCGTGTTTCCGGCGTTGGAACCGTCACACTCGATACAATCCGACCCTGGCTGGTCTGCTCAGACTGCAAGATCAATACAACCCATTGACAACGGACCACTCCGCTGGGTAATCGTGTAGGGAAGAACAATGGGTTGTTCCGCCTGAACCAGTGATCGGGGATTGTCTCAAGATCGCGCGGAGAGCGGAGTCAGGAGTCTGCCATGCGAATTGTCTCGGCAAAATCACTGTGTGTGCTGTTCGGATTACTCGTACCGTGTCTGGGGTCAACGACCCCGGCGGAGGCGGGAGTGATTCCGTGGCTGTACGACTCGATCTTCGGCTATGGCTGGGGCGGCGGGTATGGCGGCGGTGGCTACGGCGGAGGGATGCAGTATGGGGCGGGCTACGGCGGTGGATATGGGATGGGCTATTCGGCCCCCGTGTATTCATCACCGGTCTATTCGTCACCCGTAATGTCCTCACCGGTGGCTCCGACCGATGGAACCTACAATTCGCTGTATGGTCCGTCGCTGGGGTACTACGACTCCGGTTATGGCGGGTATGGCTCTTCGTATGTCGTGAACTCCGGCAACTGCTGCACGCCGTGTTCGGCATGTTCGACTGGGGACTGTGCGACATCGATTGAGTCGTCTAAGCCTGCACCGAATCCAACTCCGGCAGACAAAGTCGTGCCAGTCGTCCCGAAAAGGCCTCTTCCCCCGGACGAATTCGGCCCGACGAATCCCGGAAATGGTTTGCAAGGGACTGGGGTCCGCGGGCGAGACTTGAACGGCGGCGAAGCACTCCCCGAGACGGAGCGACGCCCAGGGCGGCAGTTGAACAATGGCCTCGTCGAGCCGGTGGAACCCCCTGCGGATGCCGAGCCTCCAATTAATGACGCTCCCCCAGCAGGCAATCTGATGCAAGTCGATCCCCATGATCGTAGTATTGCGGTGCGCTTCGTCCCCACCCCGCAGCGGTCCCTCGTCGTGATCCCGCGCTCGACAGCACGCGTCGTACGCATCGATCGGGCGACACGAGAGCAACTCAGCCAGACCGAACCGAAGCCCCAGCTGGCCTCGAACCCGTAATTGGATTCTGCCGGTGAGCGGCACGGCGCTAGCCGCCGGTTCCCCG
>JANPCU010000189.1:0-4987 GCA_031431195.1 Planctomycetota bacterium
AATCTCATCCCACATCCGCACCGGATGCTCAAGGCCGATGACCTCATCCAGCCGCTAGGAAAATAACACCATCTGCCCCCGCTCCTGCGGCGGCTTCGCCCCATAGTCCATCGCTCACCTCCCCCTCCGCCGCCACAAACCACCCCTGCGATGCGAAGATGTACAAAAGCCACCGAGAAAATCAACCGGCCGTATGATCGGGTGTCCCTGGCGGGACAAAGACGGAATCTTCTTCTGGTAAGGCGGACCTGGGCGGCCGTGCCTCGGTGCCTCGGAGAGGTGCAAGAGCTGCTCGAAACCGAGGGTTTCTGGGTCGAATGGTGACTGCACTCCTTCCGAAGTCTCGGAAGACTTCGAAAGTCTTTTGGGATGCGAACTCTGGCCGATCGCCTAACTGGGCAGGTCGACGTTGTGATAGACATCCTGCACATCATCGCAATCGTTCAGCATGTCGAACAGCTTTTGGAACACGGGCAAGTCGTCCGCACTCAACGACTTACTGGATTGCGGGAGAAAAGTGACCTCCTGGACCTCCAACTCCGTCTTCGGAAACGCGGCCAAGAGCGCGGCTTTGGCTTTGTAAAACTCGCTGGGGGGGGCAAAGATCGTCAGCCGGCCCGCTTCGCTTTCGATGTCATCGAGATTGATGTCGGCGTTGAGCATTGCTTCCAGCACTTCATCTTCGTGGTCCCCGGGAAACGACAGAACCGCCAGGTAGTCAAAATGGAGAGCAGCAGATCCCGGAGACCCCTGCTTGCAGCCAGACTTCGTGAAGCAGTTGCGGATCTCTGCAATCGTGCGTGTCATGTTATCCGTCAAACAATCAACGATGACCAAGGAGCCCCCCGGACCGAAACCTTCGTAGCGGGCCGATTGAAAGTCCTCACCCCCAGTGCCCGCGGCCTTCTGAATCGCCTTCTCGATGACGTGACTCGGAACCTGATCCTTCTTGGCCTTTTCCACCATGCTACGTAAAGCCGGATTCGCTTCCGGGTTGGGCACACCGTTCTTGGCGACTACGTACAGCTGCTTGGCGTACTTGGAGTACAGCTTGGTCTTCTGCGCGGCTGTCTTAAAGATCGCGTTCTTGCGATTCTCGAAGTTTCTTCCCATGGAGATTCTCTTCTGAGTTGTCTGGTGAAATGTGCGGTTTGAGGAACGGGCACGGCGGCATAGCCCAGATGTCGTCGTGGAGGTCAAGGTGACGCAAGAGCTAGCGTGAGCCGCTCGCAGTCTGCCATCAAACCACCCGTTGGAGTGGGACTCCGGCGGTTCGTATCACAAGATACCACCTTGCTCAACTCCCACGCTACTGCATCGGAGCCTGTCTCCCGTGCCCAGCCAACCGCAAACCGCATCCGAGGTCGCCGCCATCCGCCGCAGCGTCAATCGAGGCACCCCGCTGGGAAGTCCCGCATGGACCCAGCGCCCCGTGAAACAGAGGGGCCTAGATGTCACCGCTCGCGCGGTCGACTGAAACTGGCGAAGGGAAATGTGACAGGTTCCGGGCACCATCCCGGAAATAGTTGCTCTCGCACTCCGCGTGTTGATACCATTCGCTACAGCCTGAACATCATGCGGATGAAGGCTGCTTCCCGATGCGCCGCAGGATGTGGCCGATTGTTCGCAAGCGCAGGCAGGCTATGGCATCCCGATTCCCGTCCTCTTCGAATACTCGGCGCAGACGGCTGTTGTTGTGGGAGGCGAGTGCGCCTTCCCACGAAGCCGCACCTGAATTAGTTCAAGTCCCTGAGCCGCTGACGCCGTTCGGCCACGCCGCGCCCACCGAATTGGGGCCCGCGATTTCGCCCTCCGTCAGGCTGACTCACTCTGAGTCGGATGCGTGGCTAGATCGCTCGTTCTCTGCCGCAGAGCTGGAGATTCCACGGACGATTCCGCGACTGGTGAGCAGTCCAGTCCCGGTCAGCTGGCTGTTCGTGGGCGACAGTTTTACCGCCAAGGATGTCAGCGAACCGCCTCCTTGGCGGGTCTATACAAGTCGATTTTCCGCAGCGGTCCGCTCCCACTTTCAGCGTCCCAAAGATGTCTTCATCGACGCGACCTTTCCCTCGGCGCGATTATCCGAGGTGATGTTCGACTTCGAGCGACGGATCGCCAAATTCGAACCAGACATCTGTTTCTTGAGCTTGAGCATTGCGGAGGCCGACGCCAAATCGGTGGACCGCTTTGAGAAGCTGCTGGTGCGACTGATTCGCTGGTCTAAGAAGTTTGATTGCCAACTCGTCATTCAGACTCCGCCGTGTCTGCCGTCTCGGTCGGATGCCGAACTGACTCGTCGGTTGATACTGGTCGAGACGATTCGCGGTATCGCCACCGAGCAGTCGATTCCGCTAGTCGATCACTGGGAGCATTGGGAGTGGGCCCATTCACAGGTGGGCCACACCGATTCCTGGTTCGATGTCGCGACCCACACGCCCGCCGAACAGGGACACCGCCAGCTCGCCAAACGATTGGTGCAGGACTTGAAGCTGAATGATGTCGCCAAGCCCGATTTTCCAGTGTCGATTGAAGAGAGTGTGGTGCTGGCCGATTGATGGCGAACCGTGTGGCGGAGATCCAGGGGGCGAGCCCCAGCGGAGCCGACTCCCCAGATCGCACCGCAGGCTCACGCACACGAGAGAGATCGATAGGCCTGTCGCAGTGCCTCGATCAACACCCGCCCCCCTCCCCTGCGCCTCCGACTGCCACGTATCGAGCACCACGTCCCCATCCCATCCGCCACTGCAATAAGTCGGACTCCAACTCGAGCAGATTCTGAATGGCTCTTCCGGAAAGGCAGACAGGAATGTCAGTGCCCCACTGAGGATGGCACAGACATTTCTGTCAGTGCGAACTGAATACAGATGCTGAATCCGCTCTGGCGTCCCGCTCTACGACTTCCGCTTCGCTTCTCGCATGACCGGCGCTTCTGCAAGTATGAACACGATGATCTCTTCGCCCGCGAGTGTGCTGATGTCGTGATGCAGGCTGATGGTCGGCGCCCCCGTGATCTCCAGGACAATCGCTTCCAAGCGAGATCGTGCGGTTTCAATGAGTTGGGTCCGAACCTGCTTCAGCAGATCACGTCCCTTGTCCGCATGTTGGGTTCGCACCAGATTTTGTTCGGCCCCCGTCAACACTCCCTGGAGACGGACGATCAACATGTCGCCGATGAGGTGGGTGTGGATATCCTTGGGACCACGGCCCATGTATTCCTGCTCAAATCGAGCTAGGGCTGTACAGACAGCCGATTCGATTTCGCCCACTGTTTTCATACTGGCAGGTCTCCGGGATGGTTTTGAATTCGACCTCCCGTGTCTCCGGCGACACTGTATTTGCTTTCCGAGGGGATTGCGAGCGTTTCAGGCTGTCAGAGCCGATGGCGACTTGACGAACTGGGAAGACCTGGAGCGCTGACTGTATTTCCGACAAACTTTGGGAATCGGACAAAGAAAGACGATTACAGCTATCTATTCCGAGTGGCGAGGCTAGCATGGGGGTGTTGTTGGGAGGACTGATTGAATCAGCCGCCCCGCGACAGAATTCGGAAGACAAGAGAAATTGCAGCCCGGGACGTTCCGGACGGCAAGATCATCTGTAAGCCGACGTGGTGAGTTCCTTGGAAACAAGGGGTTCGTCACGTCGGCTTTTTTCGTTGGTGCATTGGAAAGTCAGTCAGCATGAGTGCTTCCCCAGAAACCATGGCACAACGGGTGGCCGACGCGGTCACGAAGTTCCAGACCGAACGGACTGGCCACGCTCCCAAGACCGTTACCGTCGTTCTGAATGATGACACACTCGTGGTCACACTGTACGACGCGCTCTCACCGGCCGAGGTCATCCTGTCCCAGACCCCGGAAGGAGCGAGCTTTGTCCGGGACTTTCATCGCCGACTCTTCGACAGCTCCGTCGGAGCTTTGCGGGAAGAGATCAATCGCATTACCAGAGTTGCCATTCGGGAAGCCGCCCTGGAGATCGAAGCCGCTGCGGGGTCTGTGGAGCATGCGTTTGCGAGTGGCACGATGGTCCAAGTATTCCGTCTCGCCAGCAGCATCACTCATGAAGACTGGAACGGCCAAGTCAAGATTGACAACGTGAGTTGCCAACCCGCCGTTTAACCCTTGTTTTTCAGCCCTCAATCACATGGAGATCCAGCATGTTGGTACTCACTCGGAAGCCTGAAGAAGCGTTGCTGATCGGCAGTGATACCGATCCACTCGGTGTGGTCACAGTGACGGTTCTGTCCATCGAGGGGAATCGCGTGAAGCTCGGCTTCCAGATGCATGATGAGATTCCCGTCTATCGCATGGAAGTCTGGAATCGGATGCAAAACGACGCACTGGTCCACAGCGCATCGTAAGACGATCGGCCCGTGAAAGCCGACCCGCGAGACTTCCGAAGTCGCGGAAGACTTCGGAAGTCTTGTGGGACACGAAGTCTCGCCGCTCGCCTAAGACGTCGAGCGATCCCCCACTCAATCACACAGTCGCTCCTGTGAGGTTTGTTCCTCACAGGAAATCTGGCCCGCTTCGGGCCGCAAGTCGTGTTCCTCCCTTGGAGTGTTGATGATGTTTCGAAAACTTCTCTCAATCGCCGTGCTCACCGCGATGTTCAGTTTCGCACTGGGCAATACCGATGCTGAGGCCCGGCACTGCCGCAATGTGTACCGCAGCAATGGCTACGGTCGATCCGTGAACTATGGCTATGGCCATAGCGGATACGGCTATGGTCGTGGAGGCTACTACGGTGGTGGCAGCTACGGTCGTGGCTACGGCGGATACGGTCGCGGATACGGTGGCGTCAGCTACGGCTACGGCTACTAAGGATGATGAATTCTCAGTAGGTTCCGTCGCTCTGAGGGCCGGACGTGAGTTGTCTCGGGCGGTCCCTGTTTTCATGGATCGTAAACTCCGTCCGGCTCTTCAGTGGGCGTCAGTGAGTCTCACGCCTCAATCGCTAAGTAAATGAAATACCCCGCCCCCCCCCC
>JANPCU010000190.1:0-5323 GCA_031431195.1 Planctomycetota bacterium
GCCGCATGACAATCCCCGTCCTTGAGGTCCAATTCCCAAGGCGGTGGTCTACCCGGTTGGCCCGTTTTCGGATAGATGATTGTCAACACGGCCTAGCAGATTTTCTTCGCCAGAAACTCATTGATCTCGGTATGACGCGGCACAGCACTGCGGGTGTTCAAGAGAGGATTGTGCCACTAAGAGTGGCTGCCGCCCTCTCGCAGCTGAAAACAACTATACATCGAGAGATGCTTGAGCAGGTCACGGCGTTTCATACCGCGATGCTCTCTTCCTCGAAGTCTGTCCCGGCGGCTTGGCGGGCGTCTTCGCGATTCATGTCTACCGCTTCACGCAATGTGAACCGCAATGAATCGAGCAACGCTTGGCGGGTCGGTTCTTGGCAGTTGACTCCTTGAACTTCTTCCACCCACCCGATCCACCACGGACCATCTTGTTTCACGATAGCAGTGTAAGTTTGCATCGGAAATAGTTCCTGAGACTGGATTGGATGAGCGATCGAACCACCTTCCACTATCCGCGATCCCCGAAACGGATGTCAATTCAGAATCGATTCGGTAACTCCCTTCAGGCAAAGTCAGAAGTGGACACTTGGAGACAAATCAAACGGCTGTCCGAAAAATCCTGCCTGCTCAGAGAAAAATAGGTCTCAACCCGTAACACTATACCCAGATGATGATTACAGCCATCCCGCATCGCCACCCCCGCTGTTTCTCGTCAAGACCCCTCCCGAAAATCCGACAATCCAGCAACAATACGTCGAAATCCGCGAACCTTTCCCAGGCTTCGCGGGTCATACAGGCACGTAATCCCACAGCTGAGAAGTAATGGCCCTCATGTCGGCCACTTCGGAAGTGTGGGGTTTCTATATCTGATTCTGGGTGCCCCACGGTCTGAAGGTGTTTCAGCGAGTCTGGGGCGGCGGTTTGTGTTTCTCGTGGACTTGCGGCCAAACGGCTGGCAGGAGGTGCATCATGGCGAATGTGAACAACAACAACGTCTCGGTCAACTTCGGATTTGCTGGCAATGTCCAGACCGGAACCGCCGTCGTCGTACGTTCGCGCCAGGGCAAGATGCGCTCCCACAGCGGGAAACCTCTTTCCCAACCGCACTTCCTGCGATATTCGAAGCTATCGAGTATCGACGGGCTGGAACCGACAGGGGACGCGGATGCCTGTTGGCCCGCGGCCCCGGCCTCACCCACTGCCTCTCCGACAAGGGCGTGGGCCGAGTTAATTCCCCCGGCAGCCTGGGCCTCCTTGGTGATTTCGAGAGCCACAACGCTCTGAATCGAGTCGCCAGTCAGGTCGAAAAGTCTGTCGGAGTCGCCGCCCTCGCGGTGCCACTCGTGTTGCTCTGTTTGCTGCCCCAGATGCCTTCGCAGGCCGGGCCGGAACATCTCAACCGACTGAGTGGAACTTAAAGCGAGACGGTTTTCAGACTCCCACACGGGGACACTGTTCCCCGGGCACTGCATCCACATTGCGGTGCCCGACTTTCTGACCAGTACGACCGCGATTTCCCGAAATCATGGACCTGGCCCAGCCGGCGGAACTGCTCCGTTCGAATGGCGTATTGCTGCCTGCGTTCTTCATTCCTCCCAGCTGTTCCCCCACCGGGACTCATTCCTCAGCTGGGAACTCCCCAACGAAAAAACTCCCCAGGAAGGGGGGCCACATCATGAACGAAATTGACATCCTCCAGACCGTTCTCCGAGCTCAGGCGGGCGACAACCACGCCTTCGGCCAATTGGTGACACAGTTCGAGTCGAGTGTGTTCGCCATCGTCTATCGCCGGTTGCGGAACTCCGCGGAAGCCGCCGAAGTCACGCAGGAAGTCTTCCTGCGAGCGTTCCGGAAGCTCGATCAACTCCGCGAGCCCGAGCGGTTCGTCGGCTGGTTGAAGTGGATCGCCGTGCGGCTGTCGATCAACCGGGCGGTCCGTCGGCCCCCCGAGGTGGTCTGCGCTCCCGAATCGTTCGCCTTCATCGGGGGAGATCAGTCGGCTCCGCATGATCGGTTGTTCGCTCACGAACGAGCGACGCAGCTGCGGGCCAGCTTGAAGCAGCTGCGGCGAATGGATCGGGAAACGCTGGAAGCGTTCTACTTCGAGGGTCAGTCTCTGAAGCAGATGAGCGACCGGTTCGCCAGCCCCGTGGGGACGATCAAGCGTCGGCTGCACACCGCCCGAGCCCGGCTGAAGGACGCCTTGTGCGACTTCCAGCCCGCGTGAAGGCGAGCGTCCGGCGTGAGCCAGATGGTGATTTCATGTTTCCCCGCCCAGGCCGGTCTCGCCAGAGACCGGCCTGGTGCCGTTTTCAGGCGGGGTCAAACCTCGTCACAGGTGAGCCGGGCGGCGTCAGCCCCCGGACTGAACGCGAGTCCCGACGCACCCCTTCTCCGGGTGCTGACGCACTCCGGCTCGCTGGCTCTATTCTCTTCATTTTGGTCCCTGTTCAGCCTCCATACGGCGCGGTATCGTTTCACTTCCAAAGCCTCACCCACAGACACCCGCCAAGGCCCGACCCGATGCAGAAGATTAAGGTTTCCGGAACTGTTGTGGACCTCGATGGCGACGAGATGACGCGGATCATCTGGCAATTCATCAAGGACAAGCTGATCCACCCGTACCTCGATCTCAATATCGAGTACTACGACCTCGGCATGGAGTCTCGCGACCAGACCCACGACAAGATCACTGTCGACGCAGCTCATGCCATCAAGAAGCACGGCGTGGGGGTGAAGTGTGCGACGATCACTCCGGACGAGGCCCGCGTCAAGGAGTTCGACCTCAAGGAAATGTGGAAGTCTCCCAACGGGACGATCCGCAATATCCTGGGCGGGGTGATCTTCCGCGAGCCGATCATCTGCAAGAACGTCCCCCGACTGGTGCCGGGGTGGACCAAGCCGATTATCGTCGGACGGCATGCGTTCGGCGATCAGTACAAGGCGACCGATTTCAAGTTCCCCGGCAAGGGCACGCTGACGATCAAATTCGTGGGCGACGATGGTCAGGTGATTGAGAAGGAAGTCTACAAGGCTCCCGGCTCCGGCGTCGCGATGGCGATGTACAACCTCGATGATTCGATCCGCGAGTTCGCCCGCGCGTCGCTGAATTACGGGTTGAGCCGCAACTACCCGGTCTATCTCTCGACCAAGAACACGATCCTCAAGCAGTACGACGGTCGGTTCAAGGAGCTGTTCCAGCAGATCTTCGATACCGAGTTCAAAGCTGAGTACGACAAACGCGGGCTGACCTATGAACACCGGTTGATCGACGACATGGTGGCCAGCGCGATGAAGTGGTCGGGTGGGTACATCTGGGCGTGTAAGAATTATGACGGCGATGTCCAGTCGGACACCGTGGCCCAGGGATTCGGCTCGCTGGGGCTGATGACCAGCGTGCTGCTGACTCCGGACGGCATGACCGTCGAAGCCGAAGCGGCCCACGGCACCGTGACGCGGCACTACCGCGAGCATCAGAAGGGGAAGGAGACCTCGACGAACTCGATCGCGTCGATCTTCGCCTGGACCCAAGGGCTCGCGCATCGGGCCAAGCTCGACAAAAACGCAGCTCTCGCGAAGTTCTCCGAGACCCTCGAACGTGTCTGCGTCGAGACCGTCGAAGCCGGTTTCATGACCAAGGATCTCGCCGTTCTGGTCGGCCCTGAGCAAAAATGGCTCACGACCAGCGGATTCCTCGACAAGGTCGACGAGAATTTGCGTAAGGCGATGGCCTGAGAACGGATCGGGAGAGCTTCACCCTTCCGGTCAGCTCGGTCTGCATGTCGCATCGGGGTATTACTCCCTCACCAATTGTCGAGCCTCCCATGAAAAAGATCCTCCTCCAACTCGACACGGACCCTCAGCCCAGTGTGTTCGACCGCGTCGTCGCGATCGATGCCGGGGTCGATGAGTTGTTTTCGTACGGCGGGGTCAATGCCGAGAACGTCACCGGGCTGGTGCATGGAGCCATGTTCACGCGCAGCCCGCATGACCTCAAGAACACGGCGATCTTCATCGGAGGCAGCGATGTGACCGCCGGAGAGGCCCTCCTCGCCAAGGTCCAGACGCTCTTCTTCGGCCCGATTCGCGTCTCGGTCCTGCTCGACTCCAACGGATCCAACACCACTGCAGCTGCTGCCGTACGGGCAGCGGGGCGGCATATGGAGTTGTCCGGATCGCGAGCGGTCGTGCTGGGAGGCACCGGGCCAGTCGGGCACCGAGCGGCACAGATTCTGGCCAGTCGAGGGGTCGAAGTGACCGTCACGTCGCGGACCATCGAGCGGGCCCGGGAGACCTGCGACCGCATCCTGGAGATTCACCCGAACGCTCAACTGACGCCTGCCGTGCCCCAGGGCGGTGACTTTTCAGGACTGCTCGATGGATGCCAGCTGCTCATCACTGCCGGTGCTGCGAAAGTGCAGTTCCTGAAAGAAGCCCAGTGGCTCGACCTAGCGGAATTGCAGGTCGCGATTGATCTGAATGCGGTCCCCCCGACCGGGCTGGAGGGGATCGGCGTCACGGACAAGGCCAAGGAACGCGGAAAGATCGTCTGTTACGGAGCCATCGGGATCGGCGGCACCAAGATGAAGGTCCATCGCGCCGCCGTGGAAGCCCTGTTTGAGCAGCATGATCGGGTGCTGAATACGACCGAAGTATTCGAGATCGCCGAGCGAATTGTCTGATGTAGTAGGATGGGCAATCCTCGTCTGACCTTTCTACACAACGGGTCCCCCTTCATGGAAGGCGAGCCAGGCGAGGCTGAAGTCGGTTATGCGGCGGAGGGCGGTCCAGAGGGTTTGGGGGCCGGGGGGGCCGTCGTGTTTGCGGGCGTTGTAGCCGCCGAGGGTGGCCGGCGTGCGGAGGAATTCGGCGAGGGGCGAGGGCGTTTTCGGAGGCGGTTGTGTCTTCACGATTTGGTGTCCACTTCCCTCAAGTGCATACGAGATGTCGTGCTTCAGTTTCTCATCAGCCCCGACACTCACATCACCGATGGGGGTCACTTGAGAGAAGTGGACACCTATTTATTCACGATTTACCAGACCGGTTTCCATTCGTGATCGGGGAACACTACATCGCATGGTAGTACCGGGCACTCCCGACCGAGGTACGTCAGATGGAACACGCGCCAGGCGATGGTCCGGTATCGCATTATACAGCGATTTAATCACGGCGTATTTTCTCAGTGTAAATGCCTCCCAGCCGATGCGAAAGTGGGAGGTGAATGGCGTTGATGTCAGAGTCATTCTTCGACGATCGACATCCGGATATGAATTGATCAGAAGGTGTCACGCAGAGGCGCAGGGGACGCAGAGGAGGAAGGA
>JANPCU010000191.1:0-24009 GCA_031431195.1 Planctomycetota bacterium
CCCACCATTGCCTTGCAGGACCAAGTCAAACAATGGTGGGCCTGCGCCCAAAGCGGCTGGTCCCACCCTACAACTACAACTTGACAGGCTCACTTCTTCTTTAAGTGTTCCGCGAACCACGCGAACGTCTCTGGCCCGACGATCTCGGCTTGTTGCTGCGGGCTGTAGCCATGCCCGGCACCCTTCACGACAACCAGTTTACTGATGGCCTTGGTCTTTTCGAGGGCCGCTTCCATCTGGGTGCTGTGTTCGACAGGGACCAGTTCGTCCTTGTCGCCGTGGATCATCAGCATGGGGGCATCGTCGTCGCTCACGTGCAGAATCGGGGAGACCAGCTCTTCCTTGGCGGCATCAAACGCCAGCGGCGGCTTGAGTCCCGCGTGAGCGCGAATCGCCTCGGGCGGGTTCGTGGTCCAGCCTCGCAAATCGGTCGGTGGATACAGTGACACACCCGCAGCGATGCGAGAGCTGTGCCGCAGGACTTCGTCTTTCGAATCCGCTTGGCCGTCGTCTCCGGTGGTGGCCAGCATCAAGGTCAGATGCCCCCCTGCACTACCGCCGATGACTCCCAAGCGATTCGGGTCCACTCCGTAGTCCTTGGCCTTCCAGCGAATGAAGCGGACTGCTCGTCGCACATCCTCGACCGCATCCGGCACCTGATACCGGGGAGCGCTGCCATGCCGCACGATGATCAGCGTGTACTCCTGATCCAAGTACGGCTTCCCCGCAGCCAGGAAGACTTGCGGATCGGCCCAGCCGGAATACCAGCCACCGCTTTGAATCCACAGCACCGCTGCTCCGTTCTGCTTCGCGGGCTGGATGATGTCGATGGTCAGAGCCATCCCGTCCTTGTGTCCGTAGACCACATCGGCATGAATCTTGGCCGGTTCCTGAGCTGGAAGATCAGTCGTGGCCACAGCCCAGAGGCTACAGAAGGCGAGGTATGCAGCGAAGAACCGTGATGTGAAACTCATCTGAGACGTTCCAAGAGGACATTGGATCGGGATCGGGTCATGCGGTCTCACAGAATAGCAGAGCTTGATCAGCGAGGACGACTGCACGGATCGCCGTCTGGCAGTGAATCGCGGATTGAAGTGAATTGCAGCCCTGCCAAGCCAGGGCTCGCCCGTGCTTTTCCATCGTGATCGGTCTTCTCTGTGGCCTCGGCTCAAATCTCTTTGCCTTCACCGTTTAAGGGGAACGGGATTCGAAGAGAGGGTAACGAGAATAATCTGCCCGGCCCCGACCAGTGATTGCATCCAGGAGAGTGCAGAGGAAGCGTCGATGTGAACATCGTCCAGATCGGGGGAGTTCGTGGCCTTAAAGAGGCTGAACGGACTGGTCTGAGCTTCGATCACGGGGGCAGGTCATTCCCGATGGTCTCTGACACGAAGGCACACAGGCACGGAGAGAAATGAGAGAACATCCTCGGGTCGGCCTCGGCCTCCCCCGTTTGTGCCATCGTGCGATTGTGTGAGACGACCTCTGGAGACTTCAGCCGCTTCGATGCACTCTGAGGTGCCGACTCCACTCAATTCCGGTCCTCCCTTGCTGTGTGGCACGGATCGGTTTACAACGACGCTTGATACCTGCCTCCGCAGCCTTTGGAGTTCGCTCATGTCGACCGGAAACGCCTCGCCGAAGAAGAAGTACAAGGTCATTGGCACTCGTCCCATTCGGCACGACGGGGCGGACAAGGTCACGGGGCGAGCCAAGTATGGGGCCGATATCCGCCTGACCGGGATGCTGCACGGCGCGATCCTCCGCAGTCCGCATGCTCATGCCAATATCAAGTCGATCGATATCTCGGCAGCACTGGCCATGCCTGGCGTCTATGCGGTCATCACTGGAAAAGATGTCCCGGATCATGGAAACAAGATCGTCGAACTCGGCGAAGGGGCGGTGAACCTGCGGCACCTCGGCACCAACATCCTCGCCGATGATAAGGTGCTGTATCGCGGGCACGCGGTCGCAGCTGTGGCCGCTGACACGCTCGACCTCGCGGAAGAGGCGGCTAGCAAGATCCTCGTTGAGTACGAGGTGCTGCCCTCGGTGACGGACGTGCGGAAGGCGATGGAGCCGGGGGCCCCGTTGCTGCACGCGGACCTCTTCACGCAGGAGATGGGAGCCAAGATTTCCGACACGCCCAGCAACGTGGGGGCGAGATTCTATTTTGAGCAAGGCGACCCGGATGCGGGCTTTGCGAATGCCGCTGTCGTCATCGAGCGCGAGTTCCGCACCGCCACCGTCCACCAGGGCTACATCGAGCCGCACACCGCCACGGCCCAGTGGCACATGGATGGCCGGGTCACCATCTGGTCGAGTACGCAGGGGGCCTTCTCGGTCCGGCTGCAAGTGGGTGCGGTCCTCAACATCTCGCAGTCGCTGATTAAAGTGATTCCGACGGAAATCGGCGGCGGTTTCGGTGGCAAGATTGTGGTGTATGAACAACCGGTCGCCGTGCTGCTCTCGAAGAAGAGTGGTCGCCCCGTGCAGGTGACGATGAGCCGGGCCGATGTGTTCCAAGGGACCGGCCCCACACCCGGCTCCTTCATCCGGGTGAAACTCGGGGCCGATAAGAACGGCAAGCTCGTTGCGGGCGAGGCGTACCTGGCCTACGAAGCGGGCGGCTATCCGGGTTCGCCAGTCGCCTGCGGCTGCATGTGTATCTTCTCCTGCTACGACATCCCGAACGCCAAGGTCACGGGATACGACGTATGCGTCAACAAGCCGCGCTCAGCTGCGTATCGTGCCCCGGGGTCGACGAACGCCGCCTTTGCTGTGGAACAGGTGTTCGAAGAGGTCGCCGCGAAGCTCGGGATCTGTTCCCTGGAGATGCGGTTGCTGAACGCGGCTCGCGAAGGGACTCGCCGCGTCGACGGGCCAGTCTATCCGGTCGTCGGATTGGTCGAGTGCCTGACCGCTCTGAAGAACAGTGACCATTGGAAGTCGAAGCTATCCGGGCCGAATCGCGGACGCGGGCTCGGATGTGGTTTCTGGTTCAACGTCGGGTTCAAGTCGTCGGTGACAGTCTCTGTGAATGCCGATGGCAAGGTGACTCTCGTTGAAGGCTCGACCGACATCGGCGGCACGCGGACCAGCCTCGCGATGCAACTCGCCGAAACCCTCGGTATCACTGCCGAGGATGTGACCCCGGTCATCGCGGACACCGATGGTGTCGGCTACACCGATGTGACTGGTGGCAGCCGTGTGACGCACACCACCGGCAAGGCCGCCCACGAGGCGGGCCTCAAGATCATCGACCAACTCGTCGACCGCGCGGCCGAAATCTGGGAGGTCAACACCGCGCAGGTCCACTACGCCGACGGAGCGGTTCACGGTCCCAGTGGCCAGACAATGTCCTTCCAAGAACTTGCCAGCAAGCTGCACGAAACCGGCGATCCGGTCACGGCCACAGCCAGCGTCGCGATCGGTGCGGTGGGTGGGGCGTTTGCCGCCCATCTCGTCGATGTGGAGGTCGACCCCGACACCGGCAAGACTCAAGTCCTCCGCTACACCGCCGCTCAGGACGCCGGGACCGCGATCCACCCGAGCTATGTCGAAGGCCAGATGCAAGGCGGGGCGGTCCAGGGAATCGGCTGGGCTCTGAACGAAGAGTATTTCTATGACGACCGGGGCACGATGCGGAACTCGACGTTCCTCGACTACCGCATTCCGACCTGCTTCGACATTCCGAACATCGACACGATCATCGTCGAGGTGCCCAACCCGGCCCACCCCTACGGCGTGCGCGGCGTTGGCGAAGCCCCCATCTGCCCGCCGCCTGCTGCCCTCGGTGCGGCCATCCACGCGGCCACGGGCATTCGGATGACCGAACTCCCGATGTCCCCGCCTCGTCTGCTGCATGAGATTCTCAAACAGAAGTAGCCCCCCGGAGATCGACCGAGAGCAGTTTCAGAATTGGTGTTCAGTCAACAGGCAGGACATGTCCTCCTATTTTTCTGCCCCTATTTTTCTGTCTTCATTCTTCTCTGGCCCTCACCCAGGACCAGAGGAAGGCAGAAAAATAGGGACAGAAAAATGAAGAGTGGGATGTTGGTGAGGTTCTGCAAACCAATTCTGAAACTGCTCTCATGTGACGGTGATTCGATCAGTCAGGACATGTCATGTTGCAAACACCGCTCCACACTTGGCACGCCGCGCAAGGGGCCAAGCTGGTCGACTTCGCGGGCTGGCACATGCCGGTGCTGTATACCTCGCTCGTCGAAGAACATAACGCGGTTCGCCAGCGGGTCGGTCTGTTCGATGTCGCGCACATGGGACGGCTGCGGTTCAACGGCCCCGAGGCGTTGCCGTTCCTCGAACAGGTTCTGACCACCGAATGCGGCAAGCTGGCGGTCGGCGATGTAAAGTACTCGCTCGTCTGCCAGGAGGACGCAGGCATCCTCGATGACGTGCTGCTCTACCGCCGCGAGCAGTCGTGGCAACTGGTCGTCAACGCCAGCAACCGACAGAAACTCCTCGAGTGGTTCGGCCAGCAGCAAGCCGGACGTGAGATCGGTCTGGTTGATGAGACCATCAGTACCTGCATGATCGCCGTCCAAGGTCCGCGCAGCTGCGAGCTGCTCGGACTGCTGACTTCGGCAGCTGTACTCGCGCTGAGGTATTACACGTTCACCGATGCGAGCGTGGGGGGAATCCCCTGCGTCGTCAGCCGCACGGGGTACACCGGCGAGGACGGGTTCGAGTTGGTCTGTTCAGCAGACCAGGGGGTCGCACTCTGGGAGTCACTGATGCAGCACGGGGCCCCGCTGGGGGTCATGGCCTGCGGTCTGGGAGCCCGCGACACGCTGCGGCTCGAAGCCGCCATGCCGCTCTATGGGCATGAGATGGACTATACCCTCGACCCGCTGACCGCTGGGCTGTCGTTCGGCGTGCGACTCGCCAAGACCGCTGACTGCATCGGTCGAGCGGCACTGGAGCGGATCAAGTCGACCCCGCTGGGCAAGAAGCGGGTCGGACTGAAGCTGAGCGGAAAACGCATTCCGCGCGAGAAGATGCCGATCACCCACAACGGCCAGCCTGTCGGCCACGTCACTTCCGGCACGCAGTCGCCGACTCTGGGCCACCCGATCGCGATGGGATACGTGCCGACGGAACTCGCAGCCCCCGGAACCGAGTTGCATGTGGAGATTCGCGGCAGCCAGGAACCAGCGACCGTGTGCGCATTACCGTTCTACGCTTCTCGCAAGCAGAGCTGACCTATTTGAAGGCATTCCTCTGCTGCACTTTAATTGGACATCGCCACATTGAGGGCTTCCGTGTGGAAAATCACAGGGCATCGTGTCGACGAGAGCGGCACGGCGTCAGCCAGCCGAGGCGTGTCCCCAGGGCAGACGCCGGATCGTAGGCAGGGGCCTCGACAGGCTGACGCCTGCCGCTCTCGCCGACAGTGCCATTTTGTCGAAAAATGGCGATGTCCAATTCGGCACTGGTGCCTTCCTGCTGAGAAGGCCCGCAGGCAATTGTCTGCGCCGAAACAGGGCGATTGCTGTCAATCGGGAATCGATTCAATCTCCAGCACCACGGGCCGTCCCATTCCGCCGTCGATGTCGGGCGGGAGGATGCCATTGGCAAAGACGATCTCCAGCAGATTGCGTTCGGTGATCGCTGCGGTGATCTCATAGCGGACCACCTGGATCTCGTCGTTGACTCCCGGGGGGATTACTGACAAAGCCTGCCCGTTGAGGATCAGCGCGCTGGGCCGATGTGCCGTGGTGATGGCCACCCGAATCCGGTCAGTCGGGGTGATCCCCGTCGGAGCATTGAACCGACGACGAAACCAGACAGCTCCCGGTATGACCGGTAATCGGTCCCACTCGTCCGGCAGCCGAATCCGGTTCCAGGTCCACGCCTGAGACGAGACGGGTGTCGGCACCGCCCACTCCCATAGACCTCGCAGGCGGATACGGTGGATCGCAGGCGGGACGGAATCAGTCATTGGGAAAGTCACTCCGGTCCGCCCCCGCCCCTGGGAGCGAACTCCCTCTTTGTCGATTCACGAGATCCCTGGCACGGGGAAAGCGTTCGCGAACTCGGCGATCTCCTGGCGGATCTGGCCCAGAGACGCTTCGTCGCTGGCCGCCTTCAGGCAACGCAGGATCCACGCCCCCACCTGCTGCATTTCAGCTTCTTTCATCCCGCGAGTCGTGAGAGCAGCAGTGCCGACGCGGACGCCGCTGGGGTCCATCGGTTTCCGCTTGTCATAGGGGATCATGTTCTTGTTGACGGTGATGCCCGCCTTGTCGAGAGCCTGTTCAGCGATCTTGCCAGAGAGTCCTTCGATCGCGGTGACATCGCACAGCATCAGGTGGTTATCCGTGCCTCCCGAGACAAGGCGGATGCCGCCCGCGACCAGCGTCTCGGCCAGCGTCTTGGCGTTCGAGACGACCTGCTGGGCGTAGACATTAAATGAGGGTAGCAGAGCCTCCCCAAAGCAGACGGCCTTGGCGGCGACGATGTGCATCAGCGGGCCGCCCTGAAGCCCCGGGAAGACCGTCTTGTCGACATCCTTGGCGAACTTCTCCTTGCACATCACGATCCCCGAGCGGGGGCCGCGAAGCGTCTTATGCGTCGTGGTCGTCACGAAGTCGGCATAGGGGATCGGGCTGTTGTGAACGCCGCCCGCGACCAGACCCGCATAGTGAGCCATGTCGACCATGAACAGCGCCCCATGCTCGCGGGCGATGTCGGCGAACTTGGCATGATCGATCTCGCGGGGGTAAGCACTCGCCCCAGCCACGATCATCTTGGGCTTGTTCTCCTTGGCCAGACGAGCCACTTGGTCGAAGTCGATCCGGTGATCCGACTCGCGCACGCCGTAGTGCTTGAAGTTGTACAGCTTCCCCGAGAAGTTCAGCCCCATCCCGTGGGTCAAATGGCCCCCGTGAGCCAGATCCATGGCCAAGATGGTGTCGCCCGGTTGCAACACCGACATGTAGGCCGCCATGTTCGCCTGCGATCCAGCGTGCGGCTGGACGTTGACATGCTCGGCCCCGAACAGCTGCTTCGCACGATCGCGGGCGAGGACTTCGACCTCGTCGACAAACTCACAGCCGCCGTAATACCGCTTGCCGGGATAGCCTTCGGCGTACTTGTTGGTGAGGACGGTCCCGGCTGCTTGCTGAATGGCGGCGCTGGTGTAGTTCTCCGAAGCGATCAGCTCCAGCCCCTCTTTCTGACGTTGTTCTTCTCGCAGAACACTTTTCCAGACAAGAGGATCGGACGATTCCAGAGGCGAGCGGGACATCGAAAACACTTTCCAAAAGACAGCCTGCCGCTGCTCTTGGCCACGCACGGCCAACGACAGAGAGCGGGGAGAGAATTTATAGCTGGGTTGAGAGTGGGAAGCCACTGTTCGGAATGCTGACGTGGCGAGTGGGAAGCCTCTCGTTGACGAGATACCAAGAATTGTCAGGTGAATGCACCGGCCTCGAGTGTGTGCATCAGAATTGTAGGCAGTGACCTGTTTCTACTCCCTCTCCCCACTGGCGGCGTGGCTCGTGGAGTAGGCGGGGCTGCGGAGCGAGGGTCGGGGTCGAGGGGTTGAGAGCTTAAGGTGTGGCCCCCTCACCCCGGACTGGCCGGCTGAAACTGCGTTTCGCACCAGGCCACATGGGGGAACCGCCAGCGCACTCGCCACCACTCACCAGGCCCGCCTCCCCGCCCAACCACCGACCCCCGCCTCATCGAGTGCCTCGACTGGCCTCAGCCACCCCTCTGAAATCTGTGAAAATCTGTGTCATCTGTGGATGAACACTCTGCACTGGATAAGCTCGATTCAGAAGGATTTGGTCCGCAGATTTCGCAGATTGGCACAGATTGGTCCTCAATACCGCGAGGAATTCACCACGGAGGCACGGAGAAGACCTCCACTCACCCCCCAAGCCCGCCTCATCGAGTGCCTCGACTGGCCTCAGCCGAGCCTCTGAAATCTGTGAAAATCTGTGTAATCTGTGGATGAACACTCTGCACTGGATAAGCTCAGTTCAGAAGGATTTGGTCCACAGATTTCGCAGATTGGCACAGATTAAATTCTTGGCAATCGCACGATTCACGTTCGCCGGGCGAGGGCGGTTGACTCACCAAACGGCATTCACCCAGCGGACCGAATCCGCCCAGTGTTCGCTCGTTTCACCAGGCCACCCCGGCCCTCTTCCCCACAATCGAGTCCTCACTGAAAGCAGAACTGAATGTGTGGGGGAGAGGGGGCAGAGAGTGGGAAACGCCTCGTGGAAATCCTTCTCGGCGTGGCCCGCGTACTTGACCACTACTCCCCCGCGACCTCGCCCAGCAACTTCAGCAACGTCTCGCGAACCTTGGCCTCAGAGTCGACACTCAAATAGCTCGACCGCGCCCGCCAAGTTTCATACCCGCCCCACTCGTGGTGCTGGGCGGTGGGGAGGTAGCCGTTGTAGCCGTTGGCCAGCGAGACGCAGAAGACCGGCTTCAGCAGGCTCTCCTTTTTAATCGCGAGGCCAGTCTCCACAAACGTCTCACACGGGCTGCTAACCACGCCGAGTTCGCCGATGCGGAACGCTTGCAGGATCACCTGCACCTTCTCGGGATAGCCATCGAGCAGGACCGACTCACGAGCATAGATCTCGCGCATCTTCGGGTACGGACCCGGCCCAGCTGCGGTAAGCCACGTCTTGGCTTGGGCGAGTTGGTCGGCATTGGGCTTGCGGACGCCGAGTTCGATCTCCGCTTGAGCCGATTTTAGCGGCACCCAGTCGTGGTACTGGATGTCCTTGTAGGCTGTAAACGCCGCCACGGCCACACTGCCCGCCACGACCTTGATCTGCTCGCCCGGCTCGCGCTGTAGCGGGCCAGCGGAACCAAAGTTGATGTTGTTAATGTTCCCGCTGGTGCCGTTCGACATGATCCCCACGAACGGCGGATCGAGCGCCGTGGCTTCCAGCTTGATCGCCACTTGGCTCGCGAACTCCGCAAAGTAATCCGCCGAGAGGGCCTCGACCCCGCCGACATAATGCAGCGAGTAGTTCGCCAGCAGACAGATCGGTCGGCCCTCGGTCGAGCGCACTGAGATTAGGGACACCTCCGGGTCGGTCGGGCCAGCGGTCTCCTTCGTGACGCTCTTGTCAAAGCCGGGATTCATCCGCACCTTGTCGGTCGTCCCCTCGAAGGGGTCGGTGTTTACGACGCCATCGTTCGTGAACCAGCGGCGGTTGAACACCTGATCGGGAGCAACGCCTGCGCCCCAGCCAATCTGCGCGGGCTCCCGCCGCTTCCAGGCGCGCTCCACTCCCTCGGCAATCTTCCGGGCCAAGAAGCGTTTGTACTCCTCCTCCGGATCACTCTGGAATACTCCCGTCACCGTCACAGCCGTGTGCGTATGCGTCGCCGACATCATCATCCGGCTGGCGGGGATGCCGGTCTTCTCGCTGGCCAGGGTTTTGGCCTCATCGAACACATCGCGCGGCACCATGCAGCTGTCGACGACGACCAACACGAGTGCCCCTTCGCCATCGTCAAGGACGAGGCACCGCGCATGCAGCGGGTCGACCGACTGGGTGGCCTGACGATCGCCCATCCCGCCGTTGACGGAGACCGGCCACTTCTCGGGAGTGATGTCTTGAGCCACCGCTCCCGCGCGGAAGGCTTTGTCGGCAGCGAGACTCAGCGGAGCATTGCCCCACACAGCATACGATACCGCGACACACCAGACAGCCAGACGCATTGCCCTCTCCTCGAAATGGACATGGAAATTCGATCTCTTGTTGAGAATACGTTGCCAGCAGACGGCATACAATCCAGGGGCCAGCATGCTGCGAATTCAGGGTGCATCCGTCCATTGTCGGCCACCAGAAGTCAGTAGCCGGCCGGTCAGCCAGGGGTGCCGATATCTCGGAGAGCAGCGGAGGGCGTACACCCTCGGTGAGGTTTCGGGTGGCTGGTTCTGCGGTCATACTCGATGGAGAGGGTCGGCACGGATTCGCATTTTTCCGGTCAATGGCCCAGTACCTCCAATCGGCGAATGCACCCGTTTGATAACGTGTGAGTATCAGAGAAGTCAGTAGCAGGCCAAGCTCTGCTCCCTCTCCCCCGCGCTCGACGTGTCTTGCACCCTGGTGCGTATTGCGGGGGAGACAGAATGGAAGGACCAGCGATCACTCGGGTCGTGGGCGAGAGTGGGAGAACGGTGTGTTCTCTTTCCCCAGAGCCAAAAACAGTGAGGCTGGTCCGATATCGAGCGTACGGTTAATCGGTTTGGATGTCCACAAGGACTCGGTGGTGGCGGCGGTGGCTGAGGCGGGTTCGCCCCTCATCCCCCCTGATGAAACGAGCGAACACTGGGCGACCTCGGGTGTCTCGGTGGATGTTGTTTTGCGAGTCGAACTCCCTCGCCTGACGACCGTGAATCGTGCGATGACCAAGAATTCAATCAGTGCCAATCTGCGAAATCTGTGGATCAAATCCCTCTGAAACGAGCTTCTCCGATGCAGAGGGTTTGTCCACAGATGGCACAGATTTACACAGATTCCCCGAGGGTTGGCTGTGGCCAGTCGAGGCACTCGATGAAGTGGAAGTGGGCGAGGTGGTTGGACGGGGAGGGGCGGTTCACCCATGTGTCCTGGTGCGAAACGCCGTTTCATCAGGCCCGGGGCTGGGGTGAGGGGCACTGGCGGTGTGTGCCTCACAAAAGTAGTCCACTCTCAGAAATTCACGACAGCCGAGTGGGCCTCAAAAGACGTCCGAGATTCATCACCGTTCCCGGTCCCCTCGAACGAGAAACCTCCATCCAGCGCCCCGGAAGTGTGAAACGCAGAGGGCGCGGAGGACGCAGAGATCAGGCGTTCCTTCCGAACTCGGTGTCCTCCGCGCCCTCTGCGTTTTCACTCCGCACGTCCGTCGCGTGCGAGGTGTCCCCTGCGGTTGTTGCGAGTTTCGGGTGAGTATTACCCTTGAGTTTTGGATGCCAACTTTCCTGACGCACGCATGGCACTGACCGAGCGGTGTGGCCCCCTCACCCCGCATCATGCACAAGGTGAAAGACACGTCGCTCGCGGGGGAGGGGGAGCAGAATTTCACGGCCACCGACTTTTCTGAGGCACACATTTCCCCAGTGGCTCAGTGAGAGGCTCAATCAGCAAATCCTGCCGGGGAGATCAGCGTCCCAGTGGCTGAAGCTGCCGAACGGCGAGCATGAGCCTGGGAGACTTTGAAAATCGTAGGCCCCTGCCCATTCCTGGCCCCCAGCCGGGCCTCGGGCTGGGATTCCGCCTGACGAAGAGTGATCAGCGGACGAATTACTATTCCTTAGTGGATATGGGGTTGCGGCGAGAGTGGACCCATGAGTGCATGCTGCAATCTCTCTCGTCGTTCACCGCTGGCCCACCGCTCACAGTCGGTTAAATCCCCATGTTTTCAGCCTTTCGACGCCCCTGGCTTCGCGGAATCCCCTCTTTCCGCCACAAATTTCTTCACCTATCGTCGGACTGGTCCATGAGCGGGCGGTGCCTGTTTCGTGGACGCAGTGCGGACCTGTCTGTACTGGAAGCGTTTCGTCGGCTGCTCCGGTTCGCTCAGCGTTCTGGATGGGGTCGACACCCGTGTCCCGTTGGGATTCCGATTGATCCAGCTGCTTGTCAGCTGGGGTGATCGATTCTCCTCAGCGGGGCGCGTTCAGCCGTCAAGATGGCGGCTGTGTGTCTTCGAAGGATCGAAGGCAGCACTCCTTGCGGCATCTCCTGAAGGTGCATGGATGAACCACTCCCGAGTGAACCACTTCCGTCTTCGGACCCCGATCCAGCAGATGCTGCGCGCTGCAGCGGTGTTGGCTTTGGTGCTGAGCACATCTGTCAGCCAAGCTCAGCAAACACCCGAGATGGTGTTTGAGCCTTCCCCAGGATCGACTCCGGGACAAGCCAGCGCTTCGGCGAGCGGCTTTCCGCAGAGTGCGATTAACGGGGAACCCAGTCCCGAGGACAACGGGGTCGGTGGCTTTGGTGTGCTCGGCCGGGTGGGCCACATCATGGGCAACACCGTTGAACGTAGCCAGTCGATTACCTACTTCGACATGTCCCCCTTCATGTTTGTGGAGGACACCTATCTGTTCGGAGATGGTCGGCTCTTTCTGACGAACCAGGGGCACATGGGGGGCAGTGCGGGCTTCGGCATCCGCCAATATTTCCCCCGCAATGACTTTGTCCTCGGAGCTTCCGCCTGGTACGACCGGGACGACTCGCGCAGTGTCGCGTTCCAGCAACTGGGGTTGTCCCTGGAAATGTTCTCGCAGTGGATGGACATTCGGTCCAACTACTACTGGGGCATCGGAAAAACGGTCCAGGATCTGGGGACCACCGTCTCCCCGGGGTCAGCGGCGTTTTCCGGCAACAACATTACCTTCAGTACGCAAACCGCTCTGTCGACCAGCACGGACATGGTGGACTTGATGTTCACCGTTCCCATTCCGGGCGAGATCGCGCAGTCCATCAATCTGGAGGCCTCAGCGGGCTGGTATCAGATTTTCACTCCCAGTCTGAATCTCAAGGACACGAATGGCTTCAAGCTGCGAGTGGATACGGATTTCCTCGACCGGGTGCTGCACGTCTACTCCGAATTGTCGCAGGACCATTTTTATGGCACCAACGTGGTCTTGGCTGCGGATGTCAACTACTGGCACCAACAGGAGTCTCGACCACGACTGGGATCAAGCCAGATCAACCGGATTTCTCAATGGGTGCGAAGAAATCGCAACGTGGTGACACGTGATTCAACAGCGTTGAATGCGCCAACGGCCGCCATTAATCCGAACACGGGGCTTCCCTACTTTGTGAATCACGTCCGCAATGTGCCCGGTGGCGCTCCGCTTCCGAACTTTCCTGCTCCCACGGGAACGGGGGCCCTGCTGACTCCCTTTCAGTTCATCGACGAGGCACAGGCTTTGGGCAACTCGGACCTGATCTTTGTGCATGCGGACAGCGTGTATGACAATCGGGCTCTGGTGATGAACGATGGGGAACTGATCGTGGGGGAAGGAGTCAACCAATCGATTCCGGTTCAGGCTCTCGGTGGCCAAACACTGCTGCTCCCACTTCCACGAGCCACCAGCGGGGCCAATCGCCCTGTCTTCCAGAATACGGTCGGGCCAGCTGTCACACTCGCAAATAACAATCTGTTCGCCGGATTCGACATTAACGACACACTGGGAACAGCCATCCTGGCGAGTGGGGTCAATTCCGGGGGAATCGGCAACGTTCGGATTGATGGCACAACCGGGGTCAACGCTCACGGGATACATTTCTTGAATAACATGGGTCAGTTTCAATTATCGAATGTGGACATCTCTGACACGCAAGGGAATGCCTTCTTTGTCACTGGGGGAAACGCGGCGATTGTGTATGACTCGGGGACCATTGCGAACACTTCTGAATTCTCAATTCTGATTGAGAACAATGCGGGAAGCGTGAACATGGCGGGCACGACCACGAATGATACCGGGGGCAGAGGCGTGCTAGTGAATTCCTCCAGTGCGTCAACGACTCTGGGGATCCTCAATCTGCTCAACACCACGGGAAATGCCATCGACATCCAAAACGTTTCCGGCTCGGTCTCGTTCTTTGACGACATTCTGATTGGCGGGCTAGCCGGCCCGGTGGGAGACGGGATTCGCATCCAGAACTTGTCGGGTGCCGTCTCAGGACTCAATCCGATCACGATTAACCAACGCAACGCGGTGGGGATCAACATCCTGGATATGACCAGTACGGGGACTGTCGCTTTTGCGGATACGATCACCATGGGGCCTCCGCGCGTCGGGGGCATCGACGACCACGGCATCAACTTTCAACGGAATGCCGGAACTGCCGCATTCAGTGATGTGAACATACTCGGAAGCTTTGGGTCCGGAATCAACATTGGAGGACTCCCCGCAGACTCCAACACCGGAAATTTCACAGTCGCTGGATTTACCACCATCACGGGGGCTGCAGATTCGTCAATTCAGTTAATCAATGACGGTTCCGATGTCTCGTTCAATGGGATCGCCATCGGGAACCGAGGCGACCACGGGATCGAGGTTCTCAACCATTCCGGAACAACGAGATTCCAAGGATTAACCACCATCCGCAACGAACTCCTGGTGGGGGACGCTGCGGTGGACATTCGAAATTCATCCGGGGATATCTCGTTTGGCATTGTGAATGCTCTGGATACGCGGGGGCCTGACCCTGGTGTGGAAATCCTGAACAATACGGGGACTGTCAGCTTTGACAGCCTGAGCGTGACCAGCACACTGACCACGGCCCTCGACATTCAGGGCAATAACAGTGTCACCATTCAGGGCGGGGTGCTGGACGCCGCCGGGGCACGGGCAGTCACCATGATCAATAACAATTCGTTTGGAGTGGCTTTCGACGCGGTCAGTAGCACGGGTTCCGACTTCGGGATCTTCGTGACGAATAACATCGCCCTGTTTGATCAACCGGGTTCGTTCACCGTCACCGGGGATGGCCAGACCGCAGCGAGTGGTGGAACGATCACCGGGCAGACGATTGCCGGGGCCTCGTTCTTTAATGTCGACAATGTCGACTTGCGGTTCATGGACATCGTGGGCAATGTGGTCGGCGTGGAAACCAACGATGTTAACGATCTCACACTGCTCGGCGATCAGATTACGGGCAATACTTCGTTTGGTCTGGATGCCTTAGATACGGTCGACACGTTGATCCAGCAATCCCTGTTTGACAGCAACCGAGGATTCAATCAAGTCCGCATCGTGGCCGGTCAGCTGCGTAACTCCACCAACGTGACTGTGGGATTAGAAGAATACCGAGTCGTCATTCGCAACAACGTCTTCACCGATGACACGAATGTTGCTAACGTCGGGGCAGGCGACATGATCTCCATAAGCACGCTGGCGTCGGCCAACAATTCGACTTTGGAGCTTTTGGTGGAAAACAATGGACGGACATTTGCGGGCGGATCCGTGGGATTTAGCTCAAATCGAGGTTTCAATGACGCCGCCATCGGCACCACTTGGAACGGCGATGTCCTGGCCACTTACCGGAACAATAACATCCGCTTGTCAGCACGTGATTTCCAGGTCGGGACGCGGCTCGTCACCACACGCGCCTCAGCCGTGAATGATGTCGTCTACTCAGGCAACATTTTTAACGACGGTGGTGGATTTATCGAAACCGGACTGTTCATGGACTTTGCCGGCCGGGCCAATCTGTCGATCCTGGATAACTTTGGCGTCGACGCCAATGGCAACAGAGCGGTTGACGGGTTTACCATGGACGGCGGACAAGCCTTTGTGCTGGTGGATGACCGGGCCATCGACCTCACCTTTCGATCGACGAACAATGCGATCGACATTTCCCGCAATCAGATCACTTACAACAGTGTCGATGGAACCGCCATCTTATTCCAGACCATCAACGGCCCCTCGACGGTCAACATGGATGGAAATACGATCATCATGTTTGACGATGCGGTGTTTCCGAACGAACGGGCGATTGTGTTCCAGAACGTGATTGGCAACATCAGTCTGTCCAGTGCCCTGAATCAGAACAATGTCGTGCTGCCGCAGGTCAACACAACGGTCCCCTTGACGATTCCCGGCGGAGTGTCGACGGGAACCTTCCTGATCAACGGCTTCCGCCTCCCCTAACGTCAGAGGGCAGCAGCAAACTCGACAATCCCGTTGGAATCAGCGGGGAAGGTCGAATGCGGAATCACTGGCCCGCCGGAGTCACGACGCTTGGCTGGGGCGGGGCCATGACCTTCTTGATCTGGTCTTTCAGGGCATACCCCGCCACGAGGGTGATCAGCACTAGCGCCACCCACAGGCAGATGTCCATCAGAATCGACGGCGTCAATCGCCGATTGAGTTTCCGGTAGCGGAAGTAAATCGTCGCGGCGGTAATCATCGGCAAGGTCAACGCCTGTCCAAAGCCTCCGATAACGACCATCGTCGCCGGTTCCCCGAAGATCACAAACAGGGTGAAGGCCAAGACCGGGATCGAGATCGACAACCAGTGGATCATCCGCTTCCGGTCCTCCGGCACGCGGTAGGTCGCGAACTTCGCGAGCCCCAGAAAGTCGGTGGCCAAGCGACCGTTGCCCGCACTCGATAGATACAGCGTCTTGAACAACACAGCTGCGGCCCCGACCAGGAATACCAGTTGGGTCCAACCGCCGAAGGTGTCGACGAACATGTGCGACAGCTTCTCGATCATGTCCTTCTTCTCGGGGACGATCCCCTGTGGATGCAGGACTGCCGCCCCCATGAAATAGAACGCCACGGTCGACACTGTGAACACGAGCATGCTGACCCACGCATCCAGGTACATCACACGCACCCAGCCCTTGGCCCGCCGGGTCCAGGCCTCGCTGTTGTCGCACTGGCCCGCATAACGCGCATACCCTTTTTCCAGGCACCAATACGGGTAGTAGAACAGTTCAGCAGCCCCGACCCCGGTGATGCCGAAGACGCCAAACGCCGCGACGATCCCCGTGGCCGGAACACCGAACATCAACCCCTGTCCCACCTCGGGCCAGAGGATCGGGAACTTCGTGAATGGCAAGGCACAGGCCGCCGTCACGGTGAGCAGCGTCACGCCGACCACCAACGCAGTTGTCACCACCTCAATCCGCCGGTAGTCACCGCGCCAGAGGAGCGCGATCGTGGTCAGGCAGGTCAGGACCGCCCACGGATACTCGGGCCGCGCGGTGATGGCGGCAGCGATGCTCGGCAAGACGCCCGCCAGTCCACTGGCGAGGCTCTTCGAGACTGACGGGAACGTCAGGTTCAGAGCCTGCCCAATTGTGCCGGTCATCGCCCCGAGCTGGAAGATCGTGGCCAGCATCATGATCAGCCACCACCACGCGAGCCAATGCGCTCCCAGACGCAGTCCCGGCAACTCATCAATCGCCCCCAGCGTCGGCTTCCCCGACGAGATCGCATACCGCCCCAGTTCTGTCTGCACGAACACCTTGACGACACAGCTGAATAGAATCAGCCACAAGAACAAATACCCATGCTCGGCCCCGAGCTTCGTCGTGAGCAGCAACTCTCCCGACCCGACGATCGTCCCGGCCAGCACAATCCCGGGTCCGATCTTCTTCAGCGCCGCCCACAGCGAAACGGGCGGCTCCTGGATCTCGCTCGGCGGAAGGGCGTAGGGATCGTAGCCGGACATGTCACTCATGAGGAGATCGCTCGAACGGGCTGGCAAATCGGTGAATAGAGATCGACTTATAACCCGGCACTGATCCGACAGCAACGAGGCCGGGAACACGTCGGCAGCTAGAGCTCAAGCAAAAAAGCCAGCAGCGATTCATCCTGGGTGTCGACATTTCACTGCGCGGCATCCCCGCAACCCAAACATGATCAGCCCATCGAATCGCAACGACTCAGTGGGAAGTGTCACGACGCTTGGCCCAGCTGCCCCCAAGACCCGGACGCTGCTTGGGACGGCAGCGGGGTGGGCCTCAGAAGGTCACTTAGCGATCGGTCCGTGAAAACTGACCCGCGAGACTTCCGAAGTCTCGGAAGACTTCGGAAGTCTTTGGGGACGCGAAGTCTGGCCGCTCGCCTTAGCACACGCGGAGTTCCAGCGATGGCTGTGAACGGAGAGCCGTACGGGGAGAGGCCAGCAGAGAAAGATCACTTCGGCGACTCTGTTGGCTGCGGCGCGGAGTGTCGGAAGTCCCACGAATCACCAGCGTGGATTTACTCGCACATGCGTAGAATCAAAATCAATCCCGGGGTGCTTTGTTTTTCCGGGAGGGCTGACTAAGCTGCGAAGCACATCTGTGACTTCTCATCCATTAGATTCCGTTGGGTTTGACCCACATGCGAGACTTCAGGGCCACCTGTCTCTGGGTATTAATTCTCTTCCATCTGGCGATGGGAGGGATGCTGCGCCATACCTGGGCCGTTGAGCCTCCAGCGGGCGATTCCTTGATCGTTACCCAGGCAGTTCTCACTCCCGAAGTCACGGAGGCCATGGACCATTTGGAGCCACTCTGGGCGAGTATGAACTCGGACGTGGTCTCCTGCGAAGCCCGGTTTCGGAAGTTTTTCCGGGTCAAGTCCATCACTCCGCTGACGCCTGATCAGGTTCATGAAATCTTGCAGCGTCATGATCTGGGAGATCATCCCGAACGGTTCACTGAGTTCCTGCGGGAAGTCGGCGGGACGGAAGCCAAGGTCGATGTCCCTGTGCGACTCTTCTTCCTCCAGGGGCAGCATCGGAAGCACGATATGGGACTGTTATCCCACGTGAATGATGACCAATTTAGCTTCGTGAACGATCGAGGGAACAAGCAGGTTCATCTTTATGAACGCGGTCGCTGCCCGACCGGAACCCCCGGCTTGGAGTTGTTTCGGGCTCCCCTGCCCGCGCGGGAGGCGGGGTATCGCCCTGGTCTCGCAGAGCGTGAAGGGAGCCTGGTCCGACTGATCAGCGTGTCCGCCCTCCCCGGTTCACAGGGTGAACTTCGGACGACAAACACCATCGATTGGGCGACGGGAGTCGTACTCCATCGATTGCGAGAGCTGAATGGGCAGCTTGTTCAAGAGGTGGACTACTCGGGATTGACCACATTCGCGGGCGGGATCACTTTCCCCCGCTGCACGTGGACCGCTCATTATGCGAAGGGCCATCTGCAGGCTCTGGATCTCGCGTTGCTGGATGAGGCCCAGTTCAATGTGACGATCCCGGAGTCGACGTTTATTGTTTCCAAGCCCGAGGATTGGCGGGTTCTGGATTTTCGGGAGCAGGCTCAGGGGGCGGGGATCCCCGGCCCCTCGGGGCAGGTTGACGACGTGCGGACTCTGATTCCGACGTTTGCTTTGAATTCCTCGCAGCCAGTGCCCCTCCGTAAGACCGAGAACCCGCGTCTGTCACTCCCGAAGCGGATACTACTGATCCTCAACGGCCTCGCACTGATTGCTCTGGGCGTCTGGATGTGGAAGCGGGCGTCTCTCAAAGAACCGAATCACTAAGTCCTGGAGTACTTCGGATGTTCCGATGCCACTCCGGGAATTGTTTTAGAAAGGTGTCGACATGAAGAAGTTCATCATTCCGATGACGGTGGTGATCGCCGGTGCGGCTTCGTTGTTCTCTCCCTTGTTTGCCAGTGGTGATTGCGGGGTCAACCCGGTGATCCACGTTCCCTCGAAATGCGAGCCCCCTCACGAGGTGCCTGCGAATGCACCGACAGGCACCTGCACTCTGCAAGATGGCTCATGTTGGTCAGCGGATTGCTACGACACCGTGTGGAGCAATGCCGTCCCCGGTCGTTGCGGAAACGGCATCATTACGGAGAACACCGTGCCCCGCTGTCTGGCGTCTTATGCGGTCACGAATGTCCTGATCTATGAATACTCCACGCAGTGCATGCAGGGGGGGGATGAATGCCATTGTCTACTGATGGCCACTGGGGTGTCGGATAACGTGGCCGTCTGCAACTGTATGGATCTCGAGCCGTTGCACTGACGGACGTCCAAGTGGAATTAAAAGTGATTAATGAGTGAACCGGGATCGCTCCCGGCAGGGGTGGGAGCGATCACTGTTCACGCCCGTGTTCGGTCCGGCGGACTCGCCACACAGTCCCGTAGCCCGAGGAACGGCACAGACATGCCCTTCATTCACCTTGAGGATTACCCGGCCATAGAGCCGGTGCCCGGGTGCCGCATGCGGACTCCGTTCGGGCAACATCTGATGCTGTCTTACCTCGAAATGGACGACGGGGCCGAAGTCCCGCTGCATCACCATCCCCACGAGCAGGGCGGCATTTTGCTGAAGGGGCAGGTGCAACTCACCATTGGTGACGAGACGCGCATTGTCGAGGCGGGATCGCTCTTTCTGATTCCGCCAAACGTGCCCCACCGAGCCGTCGCGTTGAACGGTCCAGCCACCGTGCTGGATGTCTTCAGCCCGGTCCGCGAGGACTACGCCGCCCGGATGAATACGTACATTCCCCCGGTTAAGTAGAACGACCTCTCAAATCACTCCGCCTTTGCGGGCAGTGCGAAGTCGCCTCGGATGTCTCGCCACAAGCAGTGGATATGATTCGCCACATTTCCGGCGGCATCCGGCTGGGTGTTCACGAACTCGACCAGGAAGGTCGGTCCCTGAATACGGTAATAATGCCCGATGCCGAGTTCGGTCGCTCCGGCCCAGGCGAAGTGGACCTTGTCGAACCCAGCTGCATCGAGTTCCTTGATCCGGGCCTGAGCCACGTGATCTGGCATCGCCGCACAGTATTCGTCAATCAGGCTCCGCAGCACCTTCTGCTGGTCCGCACTCAACTGGCCGGATGCGATCCCCACTGCGGCATCGGTTGGCGGCTGAGCGACCCCGGCGTTGCGAACCTCTTTCGGAGCGGTCTTGTCGATGAGGGCCGCTGTCATCTGCTCCGCATTCAGAGACTTCACGAGGTCGAAGGCGAGTTGCTCCTCGCGAGCCAGCACGCGGGCTCCGAGTTCAAATCCCAAGGCATTGGCGTTCTTGATGGTCGCCGGGTTGGCTGCGAAAACCTGCGGACTGGAGGAGACGACCTGGTCCCCCTTCAGCACGAAGTTCAGCGACATGTGGTGGCCCTCAATCGACAGTCCCCACTGCTCGGTGCCCGCTGGATCGCCGAAGACCGTGAAGAAGTACCGCTCGGGATCGCGAATGTTGGCTCCCTTCCCGCCTTCCAGTTCATGCAACAGCTTTTCCATCGACATGATCGTCGTGGCCTTCTTGTACCCCAGTTGGGAGACGACACTCCGCAGCAGCAGGAACGCCGATTCCCGCTGGGCGGGGGTCATCAGCTTGACCTGCATCCCCTTGCGGGCGGGCTTCGGAATGAAGTGCCAATCGACGCGCTCCGGTGCGGCATACGCCAGCTGGGAGATTTTGAGCTGGTCGGGAGATAGTTGCTTCAGGAAGGACTGTGCGGCCTGGGCGGTTTCATCGCCAGCTTCGCGTCGAAAGTTCGTATACGCCACAGCTGAGCAGAGGGCGAATAGAGCGGTGAGCAACGAGATTCGAACGCGGGTCGAGGCCATCAGAGACTCCAGCAAGGTGTGTGGATCAGTTCCGCACTGGCATCGTAGCCCTGCTGAGTATCGCCGTGAAGCGTGCTGCTGTGGCTGGGACTGATTCGAGTGCAATCGCCACTGGGCTTCCGAGTGCCCTGTTCACGCTTATACCCCGCGCGGAGAGTCATGAGACATTCCGGCGAGCGTCCGGCGTGAGCCGGATGGGACTTCGAGGAGACCCCGCAGAACCAGGGGGCTGACGCCGCCCCGCTCGCCGAAATGTCTCACTCCGCGCCGCTCGATGTATAATTTGGGGGTTCCCCCCAGTCGGGAGGGCGCGGCTCCTGCCGAGCCGCAACTGCCGGTCGACGTGCCCCGAGGCTCGCGGCCCCGCCGGAGCTTCGCCCTCCCGGCGAGCGATGCACTACCCCAGGTCTCTACGTGGACGGGACACGATGATTACTGAGATGTGCTCGGAGAGATGAGCGTCCTCACCCTCATTCGAGTCCCAGTCACCCGGCGCGTCAACGAGAGTGAACCTCTCTCGACGTTCGGCGAGAGCTGCCCTCTGAAAAGGTGTTGGGCTCCACGCCAAGCCGGAACCTCGACCTTTGGGCCGGGTCGCGTTAGTCTATAAACCTGCGTCCGAGTGTGATCCTGCTGGCGAGTGTCCGATGTCTGTGCAACCTGTTCTCCTCCACGGTCAGTGGCGAGCTTCCGCCGGAAAAGAAACTTTCCAGGCCGTCGATCCGTCGACTAAGCAGCCTCTCCCCGAGCGGTTCCCGATCAGCCCGTGGAGCGAGGTGGAAGAGGTCATTCGCCACTCCGCTGAGGCGGCAGCGGCTGTCCGCGGCTGGCCGGGTGAGCGGTTTGCGGCGTTCTTGGAAGACTTCGCGACTCGTATCGAGGGACGGGCTGCTGACATCATCGCGATCGCACATCGTGAGACAGGACTGCCCGTCGAGCCGCGTCTGAAGATCGCCGAACTGCCCCGCACTGTGAACCAGCTGCGGCAGGCGGCGACCTGTGCCCGGGATGGGTCATGGGCCACAGCCACGATTGATACCAAGTCGAACATCCGCGCTCAGTTCGGCCCCATCGGTCCGGTGGTGGTCTTTGGTCCGAACAACTTCCCCTACGCCTACAACGGGATCGCGGGGGGGGACTTTGCCTCGGCGGTCGCTGCCGGAAACCCGGTGATTGCCAAGGGGCACTCGTCGCATCCCGGCACGACACAGCTGCTCGCTCAGCTGTGCCAGGAGGCTGCACAGGCCACCGGCATGCCAGCGGGCTTCGTCCAGCTGATCTACCGGACCTCGCATGCCGATGGCTACAAGCTGGTGTCGCATCCGCTGATCGGAGCCAGCGGCTACACCGGGGCGAGGTCGACTGGCCTGGCCCTGAAGGAAGCCGCCGACAAGGGCGGGAAGCCGTTCTACTGTGAGTTGTCGAGCGTGAACCCCGTGTTCATCCTACCGGGAGCCCTCCGGGAACGACTTCAAACAGTGGTCGATGAGTTCGCTGGCAGCTGTCTGATGGGGGCGGGGCAGTTCTGCACGAACCCCGGATTGGTGGTGGTTCCCGAGGGAACTGCGGGCGAGCAGTTCATCACGGCCGTGGCGGCCAAGTTCGATGCCGCTCCCGTCGGGACGATGCTCAGCAGTGGCGTTGAGCAGAACTTCCGCGCAGGATTGGTGGCTTTGCAACAAGCTGGAGCTACCGTCGTCTGCGGCAATAAGCCGGCGGATGACAAACGGTACTGCCACGCGAATACTTTGCTGCGAGTCAGCGGAGAGGCGTACCTCCAGAACCCGCACGGGCTGCAGGCCGAAGCATTCGGGAATGCTGCACTGATGGTCGTGGCGAAAGACCTGGCGCAGATGATCGCGATCGCGAAGACGTTGGAAGGGAACCTGACCGGTGGCCTCTACACCGATACGCAGGGAAGCGATGATGCCGCGTACGACCAACTGGCCCCGTGGGTCCGCGTGACGGTCGGTCGCCTGCTGAATGACAAGATGCCGACCGGTGTGGCGGTGGTCTCTTCGATGAACCACGGCGGTCCGTTCCCAGCCACCGGTCATCCGGGATTCACAGCTGTCGGCTTCCCGGCCAGCATCCACCGGTTTGCGATGCTGCAAAGCTATGACAACGTGCGGGCTCACCGGTTGCCGCCCGCTTTGCAAAACAAGAACCCGACTGGCCAGCAGTGGCGAATGATTGATGGGGTCTGGTCGCAGGCGGATGTGGGCTGATCGGCTCCGGCAACCCCGTGTTTGAAGCGGGGGGAGCCGTGAGCGTTCCGCCAAAAATAAGCCGTCGCCGTTGATACAGTGTGTTGCGGTGGGGTGGCGTGTGCCTCACAAAAGTCGGTCGTGATGGTTCTCCGCCCCCTCTCCCCTCGGGCGACATCGCTTTCGGCGAGGACGCAGCTGTGGGGAGAGAGCCGGTGTGAGGGGGAGAGCCTCACGGCGACCTACTGATCTGACGCATACACGATGGGCACACTTTAGCCACATTGCATTGACATTCTATGTATGCCTACCTATGATCTATTGCATAGACACGCGAGGTATGACAATGGCCATGGACACACGACTCATTACCGGGGCAGTGGAGACCCTCCTGCTGGAGGTACTCTCGCTGGGATCGAGTTACGGCTACGAGATCACGCAGACTGTTCTCGAACGATCCGGCGGGCGGTTCGATCTCAAGGAGGGGAGCCTCTACCCGGCGCTGCACCGGCTGGAGCGAGACGCCCTGCTCGCCTCGTACTGGGAAGAACACGATGGTCGCCGTCGCAAGTACTACAAGCTGACCCCCGCCGGAAAGAAGTCGCTGCAAGCTCGCCGCCAGGAGTGGGAGGCGTTTGCCGCTGGCGTGAATGGCGTGCTGGGGATCTCTCCGTGAGCGGCACGGCGCTAGCCGCTGGTTCTGTTGGGAGTACGGTGAGGGGAACCGGCGGCTAGCGCCGTGCCGCTCAC
>JANPCU010000192.1:0-7662 GCA_031431195.1 Planctomycetota bacterium
ACGCACACGTACGACGGACGAGGACGTCCGTCGTACGTCTCATTCCGCCCCGTGCGGAGTATATACCAGTTTTGGGTCACCGAGAGGATGTGTTTGAAGTGTCTCTCGCCGGTCACGATCCGTGAATCAAAAACCTCGGACTGATGGATCACGCGCTCGACGTGCGGTCGGAGGTGCGGGGCACGCGGGGGCATCTTGGGAACCGCGACTCCGGCTTGGCGGAAGACTGTATCGAAGGCGGGCGGGTATTTCACGTCGTTGTCGCGGAGGAGATCGCCGGTTGGCGGAAGACCCTCCCCGCGAAGACCGTCACCCAGATGACCCTCACCCCGGCCCCTCTTCCAAGGGGAGAGGGGAGGAAGAGATCAGCCACACGCGCGTGGTCGAGGAATCGCTCGGCTTGTTCCTTGACCCAGGCGGCGTCTGGCTGGCGAGTTGACGGAGAGAGCCAGAGTCGTCATGAGCCGATGTGAATGAAGGCCAGGACGTAGAGCGTGACAAGTCCTTGCGGCGTCCAGACCGGTTTCGAGAGGAAGTCGCACTGCACCAGTGTGGCGGCGTGAATGCGGATGAACTCGCTCCATGAGCCGCTGGGACGATCGGGGGCAGGAGCGATGTGGTGTTCTTGGCGGATCGCCTTACGGTGGAGTGAGAGATCGATTCGATACCGAGTTTTCGCAGATCGCCAAGGATGCGGGTGTCGCCCCACGAGTTCTCACGGGCGGGGTGGCCCAGACGTTGCCTTGAACGTCTGGGTGACGCAGGCACAAGAAGGATTGCCGGAGTGAGTTTGGTCCTGCATATCCTCCTGTTGCTCTGCAACCCAGACATCCCAAGCGATGTCTGGGCCACTCTGCCAGTTTCAGATTTCTCATGCCCGTGGCCCCATAGTATCACGATCGCGTGGCCGGTGCCGTGACGATCCCTCGCGCGAGAACATCAGGCATGCTGGCGAGTACACGGTGGGAGCCGGAGTGTTCCAGCCCGACAGCGACGCCCCGCGAATCAACTCCGCTTTAATGAATCGCATCACCACCGCCTACTCTGGCTAACGGATGTGTTTTCGCCCGAACACCCCGGCTCACGCCGGGGGCTCGCCGTACTGAGTCTTTTGGATTATCAAAACGTCTCGCTCAGTGCCTCGCGAGTGATAATTCCACTCCCGTCGGGTTCTTTTTTCTAGGCGGTCAAATATGGCGCATCGAGCCCGAGGGGCCCACCAGCGCGAATCATTTTCGCGACTGGGAACTGGCCGCACACGGGCTGGCTGGTTATGTTGTGGGGCGACTGGCGGACTGGCTCGCAACGAATCGAGCCGGGAGACGTGGTCCGAGTTTACACTTCCGGAATGGACCCCTGATGCCCCACCCGCACCCTGCCATTGAGTTCCCCGGTGAACCGAAAGCGAATGCTGTTCGGACCGCTCTGACCCAGGGAGAGCCGATTTCGCTTCGGACCTTTACTCCTAGCCAGGTCGTCATCGCGCGGTCGGCAGGGGTGTTTCATTGGACCAGTGACGGACGGCGGCTTTACGACTACACCTCGGGCGTGCTGGTCTCGAATCTCGGACACAATCCCCGCCGCTGGATGCAGCGATTCGCCGGGTACATGAGATGGACAGAGAACATGCTGTTTGGCACTTCCGCAGCTGCGAATGAGTACGCGGCTGCGGTGCCGCTGACGGCGTATAACGCGATGACGGAGATCGAGGGCTTAGCCGTATCACGCTTGCTGAAAAATATGCAGGCGTGCCCCGGCGGCTCTCGGATGCAATCGGTGATGTGGTCTGCCAGTGGAGCCGAGGCAGTCCAGAAAGCCTTGTGGGCTTGCCTGGGACGAGACGACTCTCGCGACATCATCATCGCCACACGCTTCGGATTTCATGGCAAGAAGGGACTCTCGGGAGCGGTCACCGGGTCCGAGGCCGACCACGACCGCGACCCACGTGTCATGTTTATCAGCTTCCCCCGCGAAGAAGTCGATGATCTCTCGAAACTGGAACAGCCTCTCGATCTGACTCACTACCGCCAAGAACTCGAAACCTTGTGGGACAAGTATGGTCGTCAGATCAACTGCCTTATTACCGAACCGTATCTCGGCGGCGGCGGCAGCTACCACCCCCACCCCGCCTACCTCCAATTGCTGCAAGCGTGGTGTCGCGAGCACGACATTGTCTTCATCCTCGACGAGGTGCAGTCCAACTTCGGTCGCACCGGGAAGATGTATGCCTACGAGAAGTACGGCTTGGAACCCGACATCGTCTGCCTGGGGAAGGGGTTGGGCAACGGCGTCGCGGTCAGTGCCGCCGTCGGGCGCGACGATTTGATGGGATCACTGAAATACGGCGAAGGGTCGGATACCTGGAGCGCGAACCCGCTCGCCTCCGCAGCTGTGGTGGCCACGCTGGATGAGTTTGAGTGCGAAGATGTTCTCGGCCATGCGGAGCAACTCAACGGTATTTTTACCCGCCGGTTGCTGGCCCTGAAGCAGACCGGGGTGATCGCGAAGGTGCGGGGTGAGGGGATGGTCTTCGGCCTGGAATGTGCGGGCTGGAGTGGTCGCACCCCGCAGGAGACGGCGATTGAATTCGTGCGGACCTGTTACCTCGGCCAAGCGGGCGGGGATGGGATTCACTTCCTGGGGCCACTGGCGGGGAAGGTGGTGCGGGTCAGTCCGCCGATGACGATGACCGTGCCCGAGGCCGAGACCTCGCTGGCTCTGCTGCACGAATTAGTGGCGGGGCTGGCTGCTCGGAGTGCGTGATCGGTGTCCTGCTGGCATGCGATTGCCGTAGGTGGCAGCCGGATCGTCAATCACCCATTGATCGTGGGGACTCTGTGCCCCCCGCCTCGAACCTAGAGTCCCCTGCATTTTTGACTGGAAAAATCGGGGGATCGTGACGAACTGTGCAGAGGGGCTTTCCATGAATACCGATGAAGGTATATAGTTCATTGATGCTCGCCGACGTGGCGAGTGCAAGAGCATCCCTTTTGAGGACTCGGTGCCATGGCCCTCACCAGCAGGTTGCGTCCCTCCCGGTTGAAATTTCACCCGGATGCCTATCGGTTCGTCTTCGAATCCCTGCAATACTCGCAGGAACATCTGAAGAAGGTTGCCCAGGACGCCGAAGATGATTCCGCACACATCAGTGGCCCGGAGCTGCTGAATGGCGTTCGAGAATTGGGCCTCAAAAAATTCGGCATGCTGGCCAAAACCGTGTTCCACCATTGGGGCGTTAAGTCGACCGACGATTTCGGTCGAATCGTCTTCGAATTGATTGAATGCGGTGAAATGCGGAAGACTGACCGCGATCAGCTGACCGATTTCTTCGGGGTGTTTGATTTCGACCAGTCACTGGTCCGCGACTACACGATCGACACCAATGGGGCCTTCCAGCGCCGCGTCCCCACCGCGACACCCGCCGCCGATGCGTAGGGGCAGCTGTCCCCCTCCTCTGCCGGTGATTTTCCGACGAATCCACATCTCCCCCTTGAGTGACCAATCGCTCTCGGGCTGGGGATTTTTATGGTCTTCGTAGGCTGTCCGGGTGGATGAATTCCCTTGGAAAGTCGGCAGGTCGACGACGACGAGACCAGGGCAGAAGCAGCTTCCGCGTAACTCCTTGATCAAGAATTGGGGTGCAGGCCACAGGCGATGTCCCAGGTCGTCAGCGTTCTCGTGAGATGAAAACCGAGAGTGTCACGCGGATGCGCACAGTCCGCAGCGCAGTCGAGCCGCAACTTCAATGGCATGAAGAAGGAGATCACGGGCGATTCCTCAGTCACTTCCGTCCCCCTTCGCGTTCTTCGCGACCTTGGTGTTGCCTGTTTGACGCCTTGAGGGAGGGAATCGAACACAAAGACCGCGAAGGAAGCGAAGGGGGACGGAGAGGCATTCACCGGAGTTCGGCGAATGGTATCTCAGACTTTCTTTACGCCCGCGCAGTTTTCGAACCTTGGCAGAGCAGGGTTTCCGATACCTTGCCACTGACGTATCATCTCCTTTTCCTCTGCAGACTCAGCGCCCCAGCGTGACACACACCTCACTTCTGGCAAGAGGCGGAGTGGTCTGTACCGTGAGGCCTCGACGCATGGTGGTCATGTTTCGATTCTGCGCCAATTCGACTGCTGCACACGCGCCGGGGGGTCTTTGTGGCTGGGCCATCGCCTTTTTCAATAAGGATGGAGTCGCGTGGGCTTTCGCCCACTCAACGTGGAAAAAACTTGGCTCGAGTCTTTATGACTGGTGAGATTCACGCCCGTTGATGAAATCAATACCATGCAGGCACACCCGTTCTCCGGAGATGGCCTCAGTGATGAATTCTTTGACGAGTCGACTGCTGGTTTGTGCAAGTTTGGTCGCCCTGGGGCTGACGAGTTTTGCTCTGGTGCAAGGGGATGAGCCGGCCCCTGTCGCGGAGGTTAAGCCGATCTACAACTCGGAGCCGTCCACCCTCCCGTTCACCTCGCCCGAGGACGCGGTCAAAGGGATGACCCTCCCTCCTGGGTTCTCCGTCAGCATCTTCGCAGCTGAGCCCGATGTGCAGCAGCCGATTGGGATCTCGTTCGATACCCGGGGTCGGTTGTGGGTGGCGGAGAATTACACCTATGCCGAGGCGTCGATCAACGCGGACCGGTCGCTGAATGACCGGATCGTGATCCTCGAAGACACTGATAAGGACGGCAAATCGGATAAACGAAAAGTCTTCTGGGACCAGGGGAAGTGCATCACCAGTGTCGAGACCGGGTTCGGCGGCGTGTGGGTGCTCGACTTGCCGCGTCTGATCTTCATCCCGGATCGCAACCGCGACGATGTGCCGGATGGGCCACCGGAAGTGGTCCTGGATGGCTTCGAGTACGACTCGCTGCGGCACAATTTCGCCAACGGACTCCGCTGGGGTCCGGACGGCTGGCTCTATGGGCGGCACGGGATTCTGGCCACTTCGCGGCTCGGCCATCCCAGCGCAGCTCCCGCCGAACGGGTCTCGATGAACGTCGGGATCTGGCGATACCACCCCACGCGCAAGGTCGTCGAAGCCTATGCCCACGGCACCACGAACCCGTGGGGCATGGACTGGGATGAACACGGCGAGATGTTCGTCATCAACACCGTGATCGGCCATCTGTGGCATGCCGTACCGGGGATTCACTGGCAGCGGATGTTCGGCGAAGACCTGCGGCAGAACCTCTATGAACTCGTTCCGCAGACAGCTGACCACTACCACTGGGACACGAAGGAAGTCTGGAGTGACATCCGCAAGATCGGCGTCTCGCCGACCACTGACGCAGCGGGCGGCGGACACGCCCATTGCGGGTTCATGATCTACCAGGGAGGCAATTGGCCATCGGAGTATAACGGCAGCGCGTTCACGGTGAACCTGCATGGACACCGGCTCAACCGCGATACGATCGAGCGAGAGGGAGCGACCTACGTCGCCCATCATGCCCCCGACTTCATCAAGGTCGCCGACCCGTGGTTCCGAGGCGTGGAGTTACTCCAACACCCAGACGGCAGCGTGTACATTGCGGACTGGACCGATGTGGGGGAGTGCCATGAAAACGATGGGGTGCATCGGACCTCGGGGCGGATTTACCGGGTGGTGGGAGGGCCATTTGCCAAGGATGTCCCTGATGATATTGAGGCTCTCGATGATTGGGAGGTTGTCCAACTGGCAATCGATGACTTAGGCATCGCAGGGCGACTCGCTCGACGAGTGCTACAGGAACGTAAAGCTGCGGGAGCAAAGTTTCCTCCGGAACTCCGCACCACGCTCGAGGGAGCAATTCAAGGGAATGCCAATTTGTGGCGGATAAATATCGGCCCGACTGTGGAAAAGGACGAGGAAGATGCCGTTCGTCAGACAGAGACTTATATGTTACGAACCCTGTGGGTCCTCAACGCAATCGGAGAAACCAGTGAAGAGTTTCTTCTGAAGCGACTGACCGATCCAAGCGAGCATGTCCGTGCTTGGGCGGTCCGGCTCCTGAGTGATGGACCGCAGGTGAGTCCCACCGCTGCCGCAGCGTTTTACAAATTGGCCGGGAAGGAATCCAGTGGCCTCGTCCTCACGTATCTCGCTTCTGCGATGCAAAAGTTCGGAGAGGCCGAAGACCGCGTGAAGCTCGCCGTTGCCATCAGCCAGCACCAAGCGTTTGCGGGCGACCCGGTCCTCCCGCTGATGGTCTGGTACGGGTTAGAGCCGGTGGTCACACGTCCCGAGGGGGCGGTCTTCGTGGCCGAACAGACGATGTTCCCGAAACTGCGGCAGTTTATTGCCCGACGACTGGTCAGCATTCCTTCCGTGAGAACGCTTTCACTGAACCATCTGGAGTCATCACTCCGTGCCGCTGACTCGGCATCCCGGCTTGACCTGCTGACCGGAATCGCCAAGGGCCTCGAAGGAGTCCGCAAAGTCCCCGCGCCGGAGCTCTGGGAGTTGACCGCGAAGGCCCTCGCCAGTGACCCGAACGCCGATGTCCAGAGGATCACCCAGGAACTCTCCGTCGTCTTCGGCGATGGTCACGCGATGGAGCAAATCAAGGCCCTTGCCAGTAACGATGGAGCTCCGTTCGAGGCCCGGCGGCAGGCGATTCACACGCTGGTCGAGGCTCGCGAAGAATCGGTGGCTCCGCTGCTGCTGAATCTGCTCAACCACCGCGAACTCGGCATCGACGCCGTGCGCGGCCTCGCAGCTGTCCATCATCCGGAGACGGGGAAGATTCTGGTCGACCAGTTCAACACGTTCGCCCCGCCGACGAAGTTCGAGGTCGCCAACACCCTCGCCTCGCGGGTCGAGTTTGCCACGCTGATGCTGCAAGGGGTCGCCGATAGCAAGGTCGACCGCAAGTTCATCTCGCCGTTTCTGCTGCGGCAGATGCAGACGCTCGGTAACGAGGCCCTCACCGCCAAGGTCAACGAACTCTGGCCCGAACTCAAGCAGATCTCTGCCGATAAGCAGAAGAAGATCGCCGCCTGGAAGGAGAAGCTGACGCCGGACACCCTCGCCAAAGCCAATGCCAGCCGAGGCCGCGTGCTGTTCGAGCAGTCGTGTGCCAAGTGTCACCGGCTGTTTGGGAGCCCGATGGGGATCGGTCCCGACCTGACCGGGGCGCAGCGGTCGAACCTGCACTATGTGCTGGAGAACACGCTGGACCCGAGTGCCACGCTGGGTGAGAACTACAAGATGACCATCGCGGTGCTGGTCGATGGCCGCGTCATCAACGGGATCGTCGGCGCCAAGACCGAGTCGACCACGACCTTCAACACCCCGACCGGCCCGATGGTGGTCGAGAACACCCAGATCGAAGAGACTCGCGTCTCGAACCTGTCGATCATGCCGGAAGGGCAACTTGATCTGCTCAGCGCTGAACAGGTTGCCGATCTAGTCAAGTATGTGCAATCGACAGAGCAGGTGCCATTACCGTGATGAGCGATGAGAGATGAGCGTTGAGGGAAAGAGAAGATGGTTGATGGCAAGCAGGGGTTGCCATTCTTCCAATCGACCAGAGTCGATCAACCGTTGCCGTCCTCAACTATCCAGACCAGATGTAGACTTCACGCGGGACGGATTGAGACGTACGACGGACGTCCTCGTCCGTCGCTCTGCGAGGCTTTCCTCACGGACGGACGAGGACGTCCGTCCTACGAAATGTCTCAGTGCTC
>JANPCU010000193.1:0-23942 GCA_031431195.1 Planctomycetota bacterium
GAGCAGGTGGCGTTCGTCGTGATTGCGGGCGACCTGTTCGATGGCAAGTGGACCGACATCCAGACTGGCCTGTGGACGGCCAATCAGTTCCGGCGGCTGGAGAAGCAGGGGATCAAAGTCTACCTGATTCGTGGCAACCACGACTCCATGTCCGAGGCAGCGCTGAAGGTCTCCTGGCCTCGCAACGTCATCGAGTTCCCCACCGATCGCCCGACCACCGTGATCGATGAACGCACGGGAGCGGCCCTGCATGGACAGGGGTTCGCCGCGCGCGAGTGTTCGACCGACCTCGCGCAGAACTATCCGCCTGCCGATCCAAGTCGCGTCAACATCGGGCTGTTGCATACGAGTCTCATGGGCGATGCCCAGCACGATGCCTATGCCCCGACCACGCCGGAAGTCCTCATCAGCAAGCGGTACGACTACTGGGCTCTCGGGCACATCCATGCCCAGCGCCTCGTGCATCGCTCGCCGGTCATCGTCTATCCCGGCTGCACGCAGGGGCGGCACATTCGCGAACCGGGGGCCAAGGGGTGCCTGCTCGTCTCGGTTGAGGGGCATACCTGTCGCCCGGAGTTTCGCGCGACCGATGTCCTCCGCTGGCAGTCGGTGACGATTGACCTTCCCGCAACAGCCCAGCGGCCCGAAATGCTCGAAGCGGTCCACGCACAGTTGGAGGCGTGTCGTCAACAATCGCAGAACCGCTTCTGCGCAGTGCGTCTGACTCTGACCGGACGCTGCGAGTTCCATCGCGAGATCGAGCAGCCGCAGGGCCGCATCGAGATTCTCGGCGAGATTCGCAACGTCGCCAACCAGTGGGACGACCTGTGGATCGAGAAGGTCGAACTGGAAACCGCCCCGCCGGTCGATGTCGAGGCGCTCCGCGCCGGGCAGGATCTCTTCGGCGAACTGCTCCGCGACTTCGACCGCTGGCACCAAGCCGATGACGCGGATCTGAGCGTCCTGGCGAATGAACTGACTTTGCTCGCCCAGAAGATCAGCAGCGTGATTCCCAAGAGCGATCTCGATCTCTCCGACCCCGAGAAGATTCGCCACTGGCTGAGACATGCGGAGTCGATCGTACTCTCGCTCGCTCCCAGTGCGGACCAGTCCCTCAGCTTGATTTGTAAGGAACACTGAGGGGATTCCTCGTAGAGAGTGAGAAGTGTTGAATACAGCATCACTGGGCAGAGGAATTCCAGGCGAGGAGACGACAAACCGGCAGATTTCTGCTAGCCTATCAGGCCCAAAGGCGGCCAGAAATCGCTCGCGGGACTGAATGGATTCCGCCCCCTTGATGACTGCTGGCCGAGCTGTTGGGAAGACTCCGGGTTGTGCTTTGGGAGAGTGCTCCGAAGCCACGGAAGTTTCTGCCGACTGGCCAGCGGTCTGGAGTGTCCTTGTGACCGATCAGAACACGCCAGCTTCGACTCCCGCCCCACAAGACTCCGCCGATTACGGCGCGGATCAGATCCAGCATCTTGAGGGGATCGAGGGGATTCGGCACCGTCCCCAGATGTACATTGGCTCGACCGATAATGTCGGCCTGCACCATATTCTGTTCGAAGTCACCGACAACGTCCTTGACGAGTTCGTGAACGGATTTGCCAAGACGCTGTCTGTCACCATCAACGCCGATGGCTCTGTCACGGTGGCCGACGACGGGCGCGGCATCCCCGTGGGAAAGATGGCTGGCAAGGATCAGACCGCCCTCGAAGTCGTCTTCACCGAAATCCACGCCGGCGGAAAATTCGACCGCAAGGCCTACACCACCGGCACCGGCGGACTGCACGGGGTCGGGATCACCGCCACGAACGCCTGTAGCGAGTGGCTGGAAGCCGAGGTTCGCCGCGAGGGGCACGTCTGGACAATGGGCTTCGCGCAGGGACGCATGATCACTCCGCTATCGAAGCTGGGGGCGACTGAGCAGACGGGAACGAAGATCACCTTCAAGCCCGATTCGGCCATCTTCTCGACCACGACTCTCATCTACGACACGGTGCATAAGAAGCTGCAAGACTGTGCGTTCCTGAACCCGGGCATCCGCGTGTACTTGAAGGATGATCGCACCGGGCAGAACGATTCATTCTACTACGAGGACGGCCTGCGCGAGTTCGTCCGCTGGCTGAACCGGACCGAGACAGCTCTCTTTCCCGACGTGATCCGCATCACGGGCCAGGTCGACACGACCGTGGTCGATGTCGCATTGCAATGGAACGACGGCTATTCGGAGAACATTCGCTCCTACGCGAACGGCATCTACAACCCCGAAGGCGGCACCCACATGTCCGGGTTCCGCACCGCCCTGACGCGGACCATGAATAACTACGGTAAACAAGCAGGCATTTACAAGGATGCTACCCCTGCCGGTGAAGACTTCCGCGAAGGTCTGGCCGCCGTCATCACCGTCCGTATCCCCAACCCGCAGTTCGAGTCGCAGACCAAGATCAAGCTGACCACGCCCGAAGTCGAAGGGGCGGTGAACTCCGTGATTGGCGACGGCTTGGCGAAGTTCTTCGAAGAGAATCCCGCCACAGCTAAGATGATCGCCCAGAAGGGCCAGCGGGCCGCCGAAGCGCGCGAAGCTGCCAAGCGTGCCCGCGATCTCGCCCGCGATAAGAGCAAGGTCTCCGGCGGGGGCTTGCCGGAAAAACTCCGGGACTGCCGCAACCATGATCTGCGCATCTCCGAACTCTACCTCGTGGAAGGTGACTCCGCTGGTGGCTCCGCTGACACCGGCCGCGACTCCGGCAACCAGGCGATCCTCCCCCTCCGTGGGAAGATCATCAACGTTGAAAAAGCCCAGCTCGTGAAGGTGCTGGCCAACACCGAAGTCGCCTCCCTCTTCAAGGCGATCGGCATCGCGCCGATGGCCGAAGAGATCGACATCATGAAGCGGCGCTACGGCAAGATCATTCTGATGACCGATGCCGACGTCGACGGTTCGCACATCCGCACCCTGCTGCTGACCTTCTTCTTTCGCCACATGCGGGAACTCGTCAAGCAGGGCTGCGTCTACGTCGCACAGCCGCCTCTGTACCGCGTGTTTCAGAAGAGCAAGCGGAACCAAAAGCCGCGCTATGTGCAGACGCAAGAAGAGATGATGTCCGAACTGCTCGGCCTGGGGCTGGAGGGCACCAAGCTGGTCGTGAAGCCCCGCGCGAACCTCATCGCAGCTCGCTACGGCTCCAAATCCGCAGCTGCTGAACCGTTCACCATCGAAGGCGAGCAGCTGAAGAAGCTGGCCGATCTGATGGACTTGGTCGAGGTCCAGTTGGAGACCCTCGAACGCCGTGGGATCGAACTCCGGACACTGGCCACGCAGCAGGTGAACCCCGAGGGGTTGTTGCCTCGCTATCGGGTCTTCCTGGGAGCTGCACAGCATTGGTTCACGACGAAGCCGGAACTCGATGCGTTCCTGGCCGAAGCTCAGAAGAAGGCCGGTGGCGAGTTGAAAATGGCCGACGAGCCACTCGCCAAGCCCGCCGAAGAGGGGGACGAAGTCAAAGCCGCGAGCTCGCTGCAAGTCAACGACCTGCACGAAATCCGTACGATCAACGAGACCCTCAAACGCCTGCACGCCGAGTTTGGCCTGACGCTGAACGACCTGCTCGTCTCCCCACCCGTGAACGGCGAACCGGTGCACCCGTACCAGCTCGAACACGATGTGACCCCTCGCAAGCTGATGAGCATTCGCGAACTAGTCACCGCGATCCGCACCATCGGCGAACGCGGCCTGATCTACACGCGGTTCAAAGGTCTGGGCGAAATGAACCCCGACGAGCTCTACGAAACCGCCATGGACCCCCACAACCGCATCTTGAAGCGCGTCGCCCTCGAAGACGCTGCGGCTGCCGAAGAAATCTTCCGCGTCCTGATGGGCGAACAAGTCGAACCCCGCCGCGAGTTCATCGAGAAGCACGCGCTCGAGGTCAAGGATCTCGATATCTGAGTAGCTGAAGGTGATGAGTCATCAGTACCCGAGGTTCAGTCTGAGGCGACTCCCCTCGTTTCCAAACTCCGCTTGGGATCGAGTTTTCAGAGAGGCAGAGTGTATTTTGGACACGACTTTGCTGGATGCCGCGTTTCGACTGGTGTCCCACTCGATCACCTGCATGGATGCGAGGTTCCACTCACCCACAACTGATGACGCCCGCGTGGCTGAACTACAGCGGCGATTCTCTCAGTCCAGCCCGCAAGCACTCCGGTTGGCAATTATCCAGGCTCAAAAATTGGAGGAGGCCGCCATCGAGATGGCGGAAACCGCGAGAATGCAACGGCAGGTTCAGCGGGAGCTGCTGTTGGACGTGCAGGAACTGGCCGAACGATGTCCAGGTTTCTCGAGCAAGAGTTACTCGTGGGCCATCCAAGATGGTTTCACCCTATCGAGATAGTCGGCAGGGGCAGACTGGACAACACCGAGGTAAGGGGTGCCAGGCAGTTATATACTCCGCGAGGAGAGAGATGAGACATTCCGGCGAGCGTCCGGCGTGAGCCGGATGGTGCTTCGAGGAGCCCCCGCAGAACCAGGGGGCTGACGCCCGCCCCGCTCGCCGAAACGTCTCACTCTGCGCCGCTTGAGGCATCGATTCTCAGGAACTCACCAATACCAGATTGTCTTTCCGCTCAGGCTACCGAGCAGGAGACATTCAGAGAACGAATACACACCTGACTGTGTGGACCGACTCCCGCTCGCTTGGTAATTCATTCCGAAGGCGAATACGATATCGAAGCGGCCAATATTCAGGAGCCGCCAAGACCCGCTCGGGAGGTTCTGCATGCTGCGTGTTCTCGTTCTACTGATGCTCATGTGTACGCTGTCGTCGTCCCTCGTCGCGGAAGATGCGATTGAGACCGCCCGGGTCGCTCTCGATAAAGCCAAGAAGTTGTACAGCGATACAACCGAGCGGGCGAATGCCGATTTGCAGGCCGCAGTGACGAGAGAGATTAAGCGTCAACGAGCCAGCACAAAACGCTCGGTCGAGGATCAACTCGCGTTTCTGCAGACGCTGGAGGGCGAACTCCAGCAGCTGGAAATGGACGGCAAGCTCCCGACGGCAGAACTCTTGAAAGACGAAGTGACTCTGTACAAAGAGACGCTCCGCAAGGCGAAGCTCAAATGCGAGAAAGCCTTTGATGCGCTGGCTCAGCGATACGTCACCGCCAAAGATGACACCCAGGCCAAAACGGTCCTGGCCGACAAGCAGAAATACTTTCTCCGGACGTTCAAGAGCGGCACATTTCAGGTGACAACCCTGCCTCCATTTGGACTCTCCGTCGTTGACCTCCGCGCTGACGGGACATTCACCCAAGTGCAAGATGAATCCGCCACGAGTACGGGGACATGGGACCAGACGAAAGACGACGAGTTACTGCTGACCTACGACGTCACCAATAATTACGGGACCGTAACGTTGAAGATCGTGGATCGGGACCATCTGACCGGGATGAACGAGCATCCGAATGGGAACAAGTGGACATGGAAAATGGCTCGCAGTTCAGCAGCCACCTTTCCCACCGGGGCATTTCTCTGCACCACAGTTCCCGACGAGGGAGAATGGACCTGGACACTGAACAAGGACGGGACACACACCAATGTCCAAGGCGATCGAACATATCGGGGAACCTGGGAACAGAGCGGGGAGGAAATCGTGTTTCACTTCGCTTCGCAGAACTTTTCAGAGAACGAGTTCTCGACGGGTCGCTTGAAGATTGTGGATCAGGATCATCTGACGGGGACTAATACTCAGCACAACGGCCTGTCGTGGAAGTGGACCGTCGTACGAAAATCGCCCTCTAAAACGAAGAAATAATCCACTGACAACTTGACGCAAAAGTGGTCTCGGGTGATGCTAGAGTGCTTTCAGAGATTGTCTTCAGTTCGTACAGACAGGAATGTCTGTGCCACTGAGCAGTGGGGCATAAATTCCTGTCTGCCTTCTGGCTGAAGACCCATTCTGAAACTGCTCTCGTGGCCGTGTTGTCCTCCACATCCCCCTCCATTCGGAGAGATTCCATGCGGTTTCGTATTCGTCTCTTAATGGCTGTGCTCGTCGGGTTCCTGGGGCTGCTGCTGGTCTCGGGGTTCGCCCAGGAAAAGAAGAAGAAGACTTACGCCAAGGGCGACACGGTGCAGGTGAAGTACGTGGGCGAGGTGGTGACCGGGAAGGTCGTCTCGGCCAAGATTTCTGGCTTTATCGAAGTGGAGTTCAACTGGAAGGGGACGAAGATGTCCAAGACCTTTCCACTGACTCTGGTCGTCGACTCCGTGGCTCCTGTGGCTCCCGCTGCGCCCCCGGCGACTCCCAGCCCGCCCGCGACCGGAACTCCCCAAACTGGCAGTGGCTCGAAGAGACCGGCCACCGCTAAACCGGCGACCAAGCCAACCTCTCCCAAGCCTGCTGAAGACGCTGAGGCGGAGTTGCGGACCTGGGCCAGTGACACCGGGAAATTCACGATCGAAGCGAGATTCGGAGGACTCGAAGGCGGCAAGGTCAAGCTGCTGAAACCCGATGGGACCATCCTCGTGGTTCCGCTGGAAAAACTCTCGGAGGCCGATCGCGAGTTGGCGACACAACTGGCCAGCAGTGCGGAGAGCCCCTTCATGGAGTCTCCCGATGAAGCGGGCGAAGACCCGTTCCAGGCATCGCCGGAACCGGCCACACCCCAGCGGGCAGCGAACTCGAAAAACGGCCCAGCCACTCCGCAGCCCAGAAAGCAGGTGCCCAGCGGGAAAAAGCCCTCGCCGGAACCGAGTGAGCCACTCCGAGACTCCTCGACTCCCGTGGTCACGACCCCCGTCGATTGGTCGGGTGTCCGGCCCCCGGATCGGTTCCCACCACCCAGTACGCCGCCCGAACCCTTTCAGCTGGAACCGGATCCGGGCGTAGAGACGACCCTGGAAGTTTTGGACCGCCCGTATGTGTTCGCCACGAAGACGCCCTCCCGCAAGGGAAAGGTGCCCGTACTCGGGTTTTTCGAGTCGCCACGTTCCCTGATGATGGACCCCGCGTCCAATCAGGCCATCGTCACTCTGCATGACGGGCCACCCGGAAAACCACCAGTTCAGCGCGTCATTCGTATCGATCTCAAGGATGGGGCTCTGTCCGGGGAACTCTTCCCTTCTCCAGTGCAGGTCACCGCCTACGAACCATCGACGCGACGTTTTTTGGCGATGTCATCCAGGTATATTCATCCGCCAGACCACCAAGTGGAAGTGTTCGGCATGTGGCGGCAAGGGGACGCCGGATTTGAACTTCTGGGGGCGTGGAACCCCGTCTCGAATGAATTCAATGTGGGACATGCCCCCGCAAGAGTGGAGTTCGCTGGCCAGGACCATGCCGTCCTGTCGTACTTCCCCTTCCGAGAAGTCGCCGTCTGGGATGTCTCGGCAGGGGTTCCCCAGTACGTCCTGCCTGGCAGCTTTTTCCCCACTGAGTTGGCCATCAGCGCCAACGGAAAGTACCTCGCGGCCGTCGGCCCGGATAATTACGCGCACCTCCTCGATCTGCCCACCGGACGACTACTGGGTAAGCTCCCTGGCAAAGACATCCAAGTCATGGCGTTTGATCCCACGGGACGTTACATCGCAGCTGCGTCGGACATGCGGGTGATGGTCTACGACCTCAAAGAAGGTCGCGTTCATCGGGAGATCTTTCTCAGCCGATCGCTAAACATTGGTCCCCTCGGTCAAGCCATGTTCTGGCTGGATGCAGATCACCTCCTCGTGGGGGCTGGCTTTCTGATCGACCTGGAACGGTCCACGATTCTCTGGCACTACGAACTGCCCCATGGGGGGGTGGCCCATGTCGAGCCAGTCTACTGCGGGGGACGATACTGGTACGTACTCCCGAGTGATGACCGGGAACAACTGGGCCTGTTTGGCGTGCAAATACCGCATCCCGAAGCGCTGGCAGCAGCGGAGACAATTGACCCGAATGCGATGGTGCTGAAGCCAGGGGCCCAGATTCGATTGGTGCTGAACACGTCAGCCACTCCCGAAGAACAAGGTCGCATCAAGGCGTCTCTGACCAAGCAGATCGAGTCGCAGGGGATGTCCGTGGACGACACAAGTTCGTTGGTCCTCACCGGAACCACCACTGTCGGGCAACCCGCGCAGCAGACCTACAAGTTTGAGGGTGCTCCCGATCAAACGGTCACATCGACTCCACAGATCGCGACCGTCGCCCTATCGCTCGGGGGCGAGGTGCTGTGGAAACAGGAGTCCGTGATCGGTGGGGCCATCCCCTTTGTCATCTCACTGGAGAAAGGTCAATCGGCTCAGGACTACGTCAACTCACTGGCAAAGCCCAATTTCGAGTTCTTCCATCACCTCGAAATCCCCGCCAGGCTCGCCAAACCTGCCCCCGGGGGAGCCTATGGGTTCAGCAAGCTGACTCCCAGCGGGATCCAAAAAAGCAGTCCACCCGGCTGGTGGTGACCGTGCTCATGGCAACGTTGTGAGGGATGTCTACACGGCGTTTCCCCAACTCATCCTCTCAGAATCGCTTCAGCATTCTGAGAGGACTCCACCGGGGAAGAGGGCTGTGATGTTTCACTCCTTCGGGACTGAAATCCACTTCCTCGGACGTGTCTTGAGGCGGCGCGGTGCTGCGCCCCAGGCTGGTTGGTGGCTGCCGAGTGCGAGACCCACTTGGTGATGGTTCCCGAGGATCGCCCGCCGGACTTCTCCTGATGGGGTGGATCACGGAGTTCTGTGCGCCTCCAGCGCGCCGATCCGGCGAGCCGGATGGCGTCAGCCTCCAGACCTTGCCGCTCGGCTCGCTTGCGATAGAGTCAGAGGCCAGCTCACCACGCCAGACGGAGCCCTAGCGTTCACCAACTCGACAGCCATGAAACAGCCGTTTCACCAGGCCAGCCTGGGGGGGGCCAGAGTGGAAACGCAGAGGGCGCAGAGAATCTTTCGGGGGCGAGTGAGGCTGCCTCCCGGTCGACGGCACGTCTCTGCTCTGCTCTGCTCTTCCTCGGCGCTCTCGGCGTCCTCTGCGTTTCACACTCCCCCGGATGAGGAGCCGATGCGGAATTCCGTGTGCCGTCGCTGGAACGGCTAAGTGCGTCTCGCACGCGTGGCTGCCCAGCGGGGCGAAGAAGGGTTGTGTGGAGACCAATGCTCGTTCACACGGGCTTCTTCTCCGCCGTCCCCGCGCGGAATTTCAGGAACTTCACCCAGATCATTCCATCTGCCGCAGCCTTCGCCTCTAGCGAGTCCATACCGCGCGGCGGAATCTCGTTGAGACGGGCTCCGTCGAGTTCGAACGCACTGTCATGGCACGGACAGGCGTACTTCTGTTCGCCATCTTTGTACTGCACCGTACAGCCCAGATGCGGGCATCGGGCATTAAAGCAGCTGATCTCACCAGAGGCGGACCGGCTCAGGTAGACCGACCCGATCTCGGTTTGCGGGAACTTGTTCCACGCATCCTGCAGGTCCGCAATCACCTTAAAGGCACGAGGCGAACCGTCTGTGGGCAAGGAGTCAACCCGGGTAATGGGCAGGTAGCCCTCTCCCATTCCCGCAGCACTGGCCGCAGCAGCTGCCTTCGGGTCAGCAGACTGCTTCTTCCGCAACAACGGGTCGAGGAATAACACCGCTCCGGCGCACGCGGGGACCAACCCCACCACTGCCCCCGTCCCCGCAGCTGCGGCGTGGACGAGAAAGCTGCGACGAGGTTCGTCGGAAGTGGGTTCGCTGTGCTGGGTCATGAGAGTCACCATCAGTCAGGGTGAAGTTGTGGGGGAAGCGACCATATCAATGCCGACACCCAGCCTATATCGTCCTTCCTCTGAGAACCCCGTGTCAAGACCCACACGGCCTGAATGCTGTGTGGGTCAAGTCCAAAGATCCAGCCAGACCTGTCCCTCATGCCGCAGGGAGTCCCCTCGAATCGGCGGAAACTGCCCCTGTGGCGACGGGTTATCGCGATTGACGAACGCTGCATAAGATTGCCGGTTACGAGATCTAATGTGAATACGTGGCCTCAAATCACGGTCCCCCCGCTGTATTGTCGATCATAGGAACAGAGCCGGAGGTTGCATGCGCCGCAAACTTCCGCCATGAACGGTTTGCCCAAAGGAATGGGCGAACAGGAGGATGCGATGTCAGCGGAGTTCACCAGGTCAGGTGCAGGAATATGGGGACGCCGGGAATTCCTGGCTGTCGCCGGAGCGGGGGCGCTGAGTCTGCTTCGTCAGTCGGCACACGCCGAGGACGTTCGCTTAGCCGCTCTGGTTGACCAATCGCCTCAGTCTCATCCGCTCATTCCGGCCCTGAGAGCGGCCTTGGCGGCTCAGGATGTCGTGAAGTCGCTCACGGACTACGAAGCGAACTTCACGAAGACCGAACTGATGGGACGCAAGAGCCTCACCACTCGGATGCAGCTCAAGGTCCGCCACGCCCCGTTTAGCGTCTACCTGAAGTTCATGGATCCCAACGCGGGTCGGGAAGCAATTTACGTCTCGGGAAAGAACAGTAACCAAGTGGTCGTCCATGCCACTGGACTGGCGTCACTGGTCGGAACGCTTTCACTGGACCCGACCAGTTCGACCGCCATGGAAGACAATCGCTATCCGATCACCAAAGTGGGCATGTTGAGCATGGTCGAGATGGTCATGGGGCAGTGGCTGGCCCAGGCCAAGCAGAACGCCACCGGGATCAGCGTCAACAATTTCCCGAATTCCAAGATTGGCGAGCAGCCCTGTCAGACGATCGAGACGGTCCTCGCTCAGCCGCTGGGGACGAATTCATTCCAGACAACACGACTTTATATTGATCTGGCGACCAAGCTCCCCATCCGGGTGCAACAGTTCGCCTTTCCGGATCGCCGAGGCCAGAAGCCAGTCCTAGTCGAAGATTATCTATACCAGAATGTCCGGAGCAACATCTCGTTGGCCGAAATCGACTTCGATTCCCGCAACCCACGTTACGGGTACTGAGAGTGTGGCCCCTGCGCCCGACGACCGCGACTCAAGGGAACGAGAAATGCCACCCGGTTAGGTGATCGGTCCGTGGAAACTTACCCGCCGAGACTTCCGAAGTCTCTAAAGACCTCGGAAGTCTTTTGGGACGCGAACTCTGTCAGATCGCCGAAGCAGGCCCGCTACGATTCATTGAGGCAAGCGAGACGTGGAAATCGGACTCATTCGACAACCGAATCAATAGACCTCGGCTTCAGGAGTACCACATGGTGGACCAGTAGTTCCTCCTAGAAACCGGCCAGCCCCCCTCCTCTGGCCTAGGATCTGGCCCAGGCATTAGCGTGACTTGGCGACTCGCACCGGCACTAAGGGTTTCGTCAGATCGACCTGCTGAAGTTGATCCGCCTGGACCAGGCGATCCACCTTGATAACTCGCACCGTTAATGCAGTCCCCGGCCCGGCGTTTCCGACGATCTTCTCATCGATCTTGAATTGGCGATCAACCAGGCAGCCCTGATCGATATCGAACAAAATCGTGCCACTGTATTTGCGTTGCACTAGCTGAGTTTCCTGGAAGGGGGAGTTGATCGGCGAAAGAGGGACAGTGACCAGCGCGATCGTGGCCATCCCGTTCTCCACACTTTGCAATTCATACCTCCGCTGTAATTTAATCAACCGATTCAACTTGCTCTGTGCGTCAATTTGCACGCTGGTTTCAAAATGATCTTTCCAGATTCCCCCGATCGCCAGTGGTTGCTCCGGGAGCAGGAACAGCAGGTCGTTCTGCTCCACATTGGCATTCGGATCCTGAACGGATGCATTCACGATTCCCCGCGTGGTCATGCAAACAATCACGGGCTTTCCGATCGATTGATGCACCGCCGAAAACTCAGTGGGGACATGTTTGGCATCCGTGCTGTCGTACAGAGAATCGACGCCTTCGTTTTGGGCGGTCATCCGAGCGCGGTCAATCATCAGTTCGACCTCGGCGGAACCATCCGCATTCAGGCTCAGCATCTTGATATGCCGAATCGTCATCGAGGTGTGAGGAATTATTTGCCGAGCCTGTGAATGCTCTACCAAATATTCCGCGTCATTCTGCGTGATATAATACAACTCCTGTCCCGGAGTGAATTTGAATCGCAGCTGATAGGTCGTGGGGGATTCGGCGACCGCAATCGTGCAGACAGTTCCGCAGAGAATGCCCAGCAACAGCAGGCGAGCTAAGCTCGGGAAAGAACGTTGAGACATCGCGGGACACTCCATCCAATGGTCTTTCGATGACCGCATCCATGCCCTGATGCACCTGATGTGGCGACGAGTACGACCCAAAGTCGGTCTGGTTTGTATGTCATCAGTTTGAAACGACAAAGGTCAATTTCTGAGGCACACACTCTTCGCATGCGAGTCTCTGAGGCGTCCAGGAGACTTGGGGGTAGTCGGTGCAAGAGATGTCAGGCGGTGGTCCGTGTTCTGTCATCATGTGCCAATGCACACCGGTCGTCTGCTCGATCGAGCCAGCCAATGAATCCCTGGCATGTCCTTACGCATGACCGATGAGGGAGTGGAATGACCGACTGAAACCCTTTGAGTATGCCACCAGCCACCTCACACAATCTCCAGCACCACAGCCGTCGTGTTATCCCGACCCGACTCCTCCACAGCGGCGCGGACGAGGCGCTGGGCGGGGTTGAGGGCTTTCAGGGACTCGGGCGGGCTGTTGAGCAACTCCTCAATCCCCCGGTCCCACAGGCCATCGACCACGCCATCGCTACAGATCAACAACCGGTCCCCCCGTTCGCAACTGAGTTCGCCGATATGCGGTTTGACGAACTGGTTGCCAGCGCCCAAGGACTGAGCCAGGACGCTCCGGCGGGGGTGATTGCGGGCCTCGCGCTCGTTGATCTCGCCCTTCCGCCGCAGCCAGCCGACATAGGTGTGGTCCTCGGTGATCTGGGTCATCCCACCGCTTTTGGGCAGGTGATAGATGCGGCTATCCCCGATGTGGCCGAAGTAAAACCACCCCTGAACATACCAGACCATGCTGAGCGTCGCCCCCATGTTTTTGGCCCCGTCGTAGCTCTCGCCCAGCTGGGTCAGTTGGCGATGAATCCCCTGAAACAGATCGTCGATGCAATCGTGAATGTCGTAGCGGGTCTGCGCCATCGTCAGGGAGAATCGCCGCGATAGCAGTCGCGTGATGTTGTCGATGGCGAAGCGACTGGCGAACTCGCCCGACTTCTCGCCGCCCATGCCGTCGCTCACCGCATAGACGAAGTCGAAGTCGCCGAAGTGGACCTCGCCTTCGCGCGGCAGATAGTTAAACTCCTCGGTATTAAAAGCCATCGTCACAAACTGGTCTTCGTTGTTCGAGCGATACTTGCCGATATCGGTCGCGGCGGACCACTTCAGCTTGAGCGTGGTCGAGTCGGCCTTGAAGGCGTCAGCCGCGTGGGCTGCGGCTTCGAACTCAGGCTGAGCGAGCGAGACCGTATCGGGTTCGAGGATTGTCGCGAACTCAAAGTCGATCAAGCAGAACCGCCCATCACTGGCCCGGTAGGTGATATTGCGGAGGAAGGCGTCCTCATGCCGCACGCCAAACGCCTCCAACTCGGCGAAGAGCTCCTTGACCCGTTCATCTCCCATCCGCTCGACGCGGGCTCCGCAGTTGCTGGTCACCAATTCAAGGTTCTCTCGATCGAACCCCAGCACACGGGGGACAAAGTGACAATTGCGCCGCTCCAAATACTGGAGTACGGTCAGTTCGTTCTCGAACCGTTCGGCGGCTTTGTCGGCTCGAAAGAACTTGTGAACCCGGCCGTCATAGCCAATCTTGACGAGCGCGCGGGCGGTATTCTTGGCTTCCTGCATGAAAGAGAATCCTCAGTGGGGACCAGCTGTCGTCGCAGATTACCCGAGCTTGTGTTGACGTGTCGAACGATGTGGAGAATCAAGAGGCGACCATGTGCATGCGTTAGAAAAGTCGGCAGCCCCCAAAGTCGGAGTTCCGTCCAGTACAGATTCTCACGTCATCCGGTGGGGAAGAGTCCGAATACAAGGGCAAGTGATCTTTGAAACGCAGAGGGCGCAAAGTTCTGATGGAATGCTTGTCTCTGCGTCCTCCGCGACCTCCGCGTTTTTATCATTCCGAGGTGCCGGATCAGGTGATTTCAGGGGTTACGTTCTGGGCGGACCCGCGTTCTTCAGGTGACTTCAATTCCGCGGGAATATTCTGCCGACTTATTCCATGCACTCCACAGGTGGCCACTGTCCACCTTGATATTGACATGCCAAACTCACCGATCCAGAATCCGCCCGCAGATCAGCCGGAACGACAAAATCGGTTTGCGACAGGAGATCTGCCTGCCCCAGTTCGATGCACTCCCTCGATTTCGATGAGGCAATTCTTGTCCAAGCCAGTCCGATTCTTTCGACGCGTTTTCTCCGTTCTGTCCACTCTCGTGTTTCATCCCCGGCTGTCGTACGGAACCTTAAAGCTGCTTCCCGAATTCTGCCGTGGCCTCGCCTTTGCGGATCAGTGGGCGGCGCGTCCCAATGCCCCCAAGGCTAGCAGTCCCTTGGGGAGTGAGTCAGCTGACGCCAACCCTTTGTGGGACCACTTTTGCCAGAATAAGACGGGGCCGGGGATTTGGAAGTGGACTCACTACTTCGATGCCTATCATCGCCATTTCTCGCGGTTTCGAGGGCAAGCTGTCAATCTCCTGGAGATCGGAATTTATAGCGGCGGCAGCTTGCCCATGTGGCTCGCGTATCTGGGAGACAAGAGCAAAATCTATGGCGTCGATATCGAGGATGCCTGCAAGAGTTATGAGAGTGATCGCATTCAAGTCTTCATCGGCGACCAGGAAGACCGAACATTCTGGAAGCGGTTCCGAGAGGCGGCTCCCGAGATTCAAATCCTGGTGGATGACGGCGGTCATACTCCGGAACAGCAAATGGTGACACTGGAGGAAATGCTCCCCGTCATGCCTCCCGGCAGCGTCTATATGTGCGAAGACATCCATGGGAAATCGAACCGATTCGCCGCCTTCGCCTCGGCCTTTGTCCATCGACTCAATACGATGACCCCGGATGGACAACCGGGCGTGAATGCCACTCCGTTTCAGCGGGCGTTTCACTCCATCCATTTCTATCCATTCTTACTCGTGATTGAGAAGCATGCCATCCCTCCGGAGCGGCTGATCGCCCCGAAACACGGCACGGAATGGCAACCGTTTCTGTGAGCTGACAGCACGTCACGTCCGATGCCAGAGCCAGCGGATTGTCTGGCAGTTCGATGCGTCGTCGGCGTATTACTCGACCGCATGAATCAGCTATCGCCTGGTGAATTCTCATCACATCGACCGTCGCGTCCATCCCATGGAGAGCGGCACGGCGTCAGCCTGCCGAGTCGGGGATCGCACAGCGGCACATGGCGAGGAGGATTGCACCGCGAATGACCGGGCAACACTCCCGTCATCCCTTTTGAATTTCCGCGATCAACCGATAGACCCCAGTCGTGGGATTTCGGCCAAGTTCCCCAGCATTCTTGGCGTGTGTGTCGAGCACCTTCGCTCGTTTAATCGCGTCGGCCTGTCCAGGTTCGTAGTCCTCGAATTTAACATGCTTGTCGTATTGCGGGATATGCTTCTTCAGTAGTTTCGCCAGATTTGTGCGATGAATGGGGCCAGTGTTATCAAAGTGGAGGTACAACCAAAGTTCGATGTTCGGGTTCGAGACTGCCAACTGGATATCATTATCGCGGGCCATGTCTTTCGCACCCGCGACTTTGTCGGCGGGATGGTCATCAATGTCATGCAGGCACCAGACCTGGTCATAGGCCAAGTTGGAATCCCCCTTCTCCGCAGCTTCCTCAGCACGTTTCTTATGAGACTTCGCAACCTCGACGAGAGACTTCGGATCTCGTCCGGCTTCTGAGGCAATCTCGATTTGTACTCGGGAATTGCGACATCGGTTGGCGAACCCCTGTAAATACTCCTTCTCGGTCACCGCCCCTTCACAGACGACGAGAACGATCGGTTTGGCGTCGCGAGTTGATTTCGGGCGGCCATGTGAACGTTTTCGATTCCACCGACTTGGTTTATTGTCACGAGCCATGGCTCAACCGCCTATTCCGGACAATGAAAGTGTCCCAAGGAAAGGGACGGCACCATATCGCCCCTGCAAATATCCCCTCTCCAGATTCTCTGGCTTTCGAGGTTTGAAGTCCGTGAGGGGGTACAAAACTGTCCCTCCAGTGGGATCCTTCTCAGTGAGCCACACTTGATCTCGCCTCAAGACTGCCGGACCGAGCGTATTGCCGAGCAAGTTCGTGTCATGAGTGGTGAAGATTAACTGAGCATGCTTGGGATTCTGGATCGGGTCGTTGAATTGCTGCACGAATTTCATCGCCAAATTCGGATGCAGGCTGGACTCCAGTTCATCAACGATTACGACTCCCCCTTGTCGCAGTGTACGAATCACAAGCGGTCCTCTGTGGAACAGTACCCTCGTTCCCCGAGACTCACGGTCAAGCGTCAGCCAAGTATCCTCAGATTCCCCCTGATGCTTGAGTAAGAATCGTAGCCGTTCGGATCGCCCCTTGAGTTCGCTTTCCGACACCACTCGATCCAATTTAATGTCGACGATTCCGATGTCGGCGTGGAACAAGAGATTCCGAAAGTCGTCCATGAGTTGCGAGTCGTCAGTCTCGGTCTGTGACGTATGTCCCGCGTTACCGTGAATCTCATTTCGACGTAACTCGTCGAGGATTAGCAGCTGTCCCGGTGCTTCCCGCGTGAAATCTTCGATTCCAACTGTTTGCAGTTGGTTGAACCACCCATATACCGTCTTTAACTGTTGGTGGCCAAATGTGTTTCCAACCGCTAGGAATAGCGCATTGGCTTTCGTGACTTTCTCAATCCACCGTCGGGCACCAGACAGTCTGAGCTCTTCGCCGAATGTAAACTTTTGTCCCTGTCGTCGGAACCAGACTTGCTTCTTAGCCTTAGGCCACGCAAACAGCCACTCCTCTTCCACGCATTTATCGGATACTACGAAACCATACTGATATCTCACGCCATCCTGGAGGATTGTCGCCTCGTACAGAGACGGTTGCTCATGAGCGTCTCCCCACGCGAACGGGTCGCGCGGAACGTGGTCGTCGGCAGCCCAATTAAAAAGTGAATCGACGACTGCTCGCCGCATGAACGCCAACGCGCTCAGCACATTACTCTTCCCACTCGCATTCGCCCCGTACAGTGCAGCGACAGGCAGCAGCGGTTTCGAGTAACCGGGGATGGTGCGCGGGATCGAGGCGTCGCCGTCGCCGCGGCCTGCTTCCATCGTCAGCACTTGCTCGGTCTTCAGGGAGCGGTGATTTTCGACCCGGAACTCGATCAGCATGGCAGTACCTCCGCAGGTAGTCTACCTGTTTAATCGTCCATTTGCGCGTAGTTGTGTCGGAATTAGCCTCGAAAACGGCGGTTCGTGCCGTTTTCTTCGGTCTGGTCGATTGGCGAACGCATGTGTGTGGATGTGGAAGACTCCGGGCGCTGACGCTTCCGGCTCGTTACCACATCCCGTCGACAAACACCGTCTGCTCGCGGTCCGGGCCGATCGAGACGATCGTGACTGGGAGGTCGAGCAGTTCGGCGATGGCGTCGATGTAGGCCCGGGCGGCTTTCGGGAAGTCGGCGAGTTTGCGGACGCCGGTGATGTCGGTCTTCCAGCCGGGGAGGGTGCGGTAGATCGGCTTGGCTTGGGCCAGGTCTTCGATCTGGCTCGGGAAGTCGGTGGTCCGCTCGCCGTCGATTTCGTACGCCTCGCAGATTTTGACCTCGTCGAGCTTGCTCAGCACGTCGAGCAGCATGACGGCGATACAGTCGACTCCGCTGATGCGGGCTCCATAGCCTGTGGCGACGACATCGAACCATCCGCAGCGGCGCGGGCGACCGGTGACGGTGCCGAATTCGTTGCCCTCGGTGCGGATGTGTTCGCCGATCTCGTTGACCAGTTCAGTCGGGCACGGTCCGCCGCCGACGCGGGTCGTGTACGCTTTGACCACGCCGATCATCTTGTCGATCGCGCGTTCCGGAACGCCGCTGCCGGGATGAATGCCACAGCCGGAGCTGTTGGAGGAGGTCACGTACGGGAATGTCCCGTGGTCGATATCGAGCAGGCTCCCTTGCGCGCCTTCGAACAGCATGCTCTTGCCCGACTTCAGGGCCTTGTGCAGAAACGGGGTCGTGTCGATCACATGCGAGCGCAGCTGATCGGCGTAGGTTTCGTATTCGTTGTAGATCGCATCGACATCGAACTTCATCGTCGGATCGAGGGCGGAGAAGAGGATATTTTTCTGTGGGACGATCTCTTCGAGCCGAGTCCGCAACCGGTCGGGCCGAATCAGGTCACCCATGCGGATGGCGTGCGTGCGGCCCGCCTTGTCGCGGTAGCACATGCCAATGCCGCGTCCGGTGGTGCCGATTTTGTTCTCGCCACGGCTCTTCTCGTAGACAGCTTCCTCGGCGACGTGATATGGAAAGATCACGTGCGCACGATCGCTGATTTTGAGGTTCTCCCCGATCGGAATCCCGCGAGTGGTGATCGTCGCCATCTCGGCGAGCAGCGCCTTCGGGTTGATGACCACCCCGTTGGAGATGACTGACGTAATCTCCGGACGCAGCACCCCGGCGGGCAGCAGCGAGAGCTTGTACGTCTGGCCATCGAACTTCACCGTATGCCCGGCGTTGTTCCCGCCGAGGTAGCGGACCACGATATCGTGACGATCGGTCAGCAGATCGACAATCTTACCCTTGGCTTCGTCGCCCCACTGCAATCCGATAACAGCTGTCACTGCCATGACCAATACTCCCGTCTCGTGAACCGGGTCACGAGATGTGCCGTAGGCATTCTGCCGCAGGCTCCACAGCTCATTCACAAACTCGAAAGCGACGCTGCTCTCCGAGTTTTGCGCGTCATTGGAGATCGCGCAGCGTTCGAGTCTAGCGTGGCGACTGGGGAAAGTTGAGCGAAGCGGGGGCCAAAATTCCGGCTGGGCAGTTTTTCACAACGGATCAGAGGAATGCTCCGGGGAATTCCCCTGCCCCATGATCTTGTGGTTCATCATCTTGTGATCTCCTGATTGTTTCCGGAGGAGTGTCACAAGATGATGAACCACAAGATCATGAAGAATTCATCCCGTCTGAAACACGGGCAGCAGCCGGGCCAACATCGGCGAGTCCCGCAGGAAGTGCCCCGAGAAAGGGGGCACCTGGCAGCTTCCGCTTGTCGGGTATTGGATGATCTGGTACACGACCGCTCTCGGATCTGTCCGCTCCGGGTGTTTATCGGGAGTGACCCGAGGAACACTCGAATTCTGAGGTGCGGAGCGTCGCGGCCCGGATGTTCTCGCAAGGATGCGCCCATGTCTACATCATCCCGATTGATTCTCTGGGGCGGCCTGCTCGGTCTGGTGATCGTGGGCTGCACGGGTTCGCGGACGGTGTCTCAGAAGTCGCCGCCGACCGAGGAGGCGTTGGAGACGGCCTCGTCGACAGAGATTCAGCAGGTTGCTGGCTCAGACCAGCAAACCTACCTAGTGCGGTTGGAGACCTCGAAAGGGGATGTCCTGATCGAGGTCCATCCCGATTGGGCTCCTCGCGCCTCGAAACGATTTCGTGAGTTGGTCGAGATCGGCTTCTACGACGACTGCCGCTTCTTCCGCGTCCTCGAAGGGTTCATGGCTCAGGTCGGCATGAACGGCGACCCGGCCCTCAATAAAGAGTGGAAGGACAAAAAGTTCCGCGACGACCCGGTCATCCAGTCCAACAAACGCGGCTACGTGACATTTGCGACCAGCGGTGCCGATAGCCGGACGACCCAGTTCTTCATCAACATGGCCGACAACTCCACCCTCGACCGCCGGGGTTTCTCTCCGTTCGGGAAGGTCCTGGAAGGGCAGGAGATCGTCGAGTCCCTGCACAACGGGTACGGCGAAGAGCCTCAGCAAGACCGGATCGACCGTCGCGGGAACGCCTACCTGAAATCCGATTTCCCGAAGCTGGACTATATCGTCCGGGCGACGGTGGAGGAGCAGTAAGCTCACGAACGCCCACCGGTTGCCAACCCTGGGCTTTGGAGCGATGACTGCACGGCGGTGGGTCATCTCCTTTTGAGAACAGAAGTTGTTGACTTCCACTGCTGTCGCTGATACCGTTAGCTCTTCATCTCACGTTCTGTGATCTATTCCTCATCCCGCGTCCCTGAAGACTGTCTCTTCGAAGAGCAGTCTTCCCTGTCATGTCTCTTGAATTTCTGGAACTGCGTCGTGATGCGACGTATACTTCCCACTGTTTAGATCTCATTGGACGGATGGTGTCAGGCAGTCGCCTGCTCATTCCGTCCGGTGCGGTTCGTGTGAGGATGGGTGGCTCGATGATTCAGGCAGAACTTCGGATCGCAGCTGGGAATAAGCAAGGGAACTCGATTTCCCTGCCCCAGGGGAAATTCCTGGTGGGTCGAGAAGAAGACTGCCATCTGCGCCCGAATAGCGACCTGGTAAGCAGACATCACTGCGTGTTCACCGTCGACGATTTCACGGTGCGGTTGCGAGATCTGGGAAGCACGAATGGCACGTTCGTGAATGGCGAGCGGCTCGTCGGAGCGGTGAACCTGAAGCTCGGTGATCGGGTGCTGATTGGCAAGCTCGATTTCGAAGTGCTGATTCAAGAAGCCAGTTCCGCTCCGCCCGCCGCCTCGGGAGTCGATACGGTCATGATCGCGGGGTCGCCAGAAGCGGCTTCTGCGTCCACGCAGTTCGCGATGCCGGTCCTTGACCTGACGGCCGCGATGCCCACCGCCACACTTCCCGCTTTTGAATCCGTGGCTGCTGCCGCTCTGGTTCCAGCGACCGCCGACACGCAAATGCTCTCCCAGCAACCGGGCATGATGCCTCCCGGTTACGGGATGCCGGTGGGGTATCCCCAGCAGCAACCGTACATGCAGCAAAACCCCTATGGTTATCCCGGCTATCCGCAGCAGATGCAGATGCCGCAAATGCCGATGGGGGGCTACTACGGCCAGCCGATGTATCCGCAGATGCAAATGCCGATGCAGCAGATGATGCCACCCGGTTACGGGATGCCACAACAGGGGATGATGCCTCAACAGATGATGCCCGTGGAGGAGAGCCCACCTGCTCCCTCATCTGGAAGCGGCCTGGATGTCAAATTACCCGAGCCATCATCCACGGGGGCTAAGGAGCCCGCTCCACCTGCTGCCCCGGTTCCCGGTGTCCCCGGTGCCGCTCCGGTGTTGCATATCCCCACTGCAGCTGCGGACATCATTAAGCAATACCAGACGCGTCGCTGAATTCCTGCCTCGGAAACGGACAAAGTCTATTTTTGGTGGCCGCGTGGCATCGTGAACCGCGTGTTTGACCAGCCCTCCCGCAGCCGATTTCTTGCGAAATCTGCGACGTGATGGGAGACCTTAATCGTACCAGTATACCGTCACTTCGCTGCCGGGAGCGTGACCGTCGCTCATCTCGGGGACAATCACGAACCCATCGGCGCGCGTCGTCGAAGAGAGGATCGAGGATCCGCTGATCCCCAGCGGTTCGACTCCGTCGGGGGTCTGTTTGACTCGGCAGTAGTCGACGCGCCCGACGACAGAGGCCAGCTCGCGGGCCAGTGGTTCCTTCGACCGCCGGTGAGGCCAATCCACGGAACGGCCCCCCAATTGGCGGATCGCTCGTCCCGCGAAAAAGTCGTAGGCACACAGGCACGATACCGGATTTCCCGGGAGCAGACAGACGAGTACCGTTCCGATGCGCCCCAGACCGGCTGGGCTGCTCGGGCGCATGGAGATCCCATGAATCGCCAGTTCACCCAGTTCGGCGACGAGCTGTGGTGCGTGGTCCTCGGCCCCCACGCTGGAGCCTCCCGAGAGTAGAATCACATCGGCACCTGACGCTGACAACGCCGCTCGAATCGCAGCGGGGTCGTCGAGAAGATGCTGGACACTCTCGATGAGGCCGCCGTCTCGCGGGATCAACCCCCGCAGCAGGTGGGAGTTGGCGTCATAGATTTGGTATGGCCCGCGCGGCTCATCCGGTTGGACGAGTTCGTTACCAGTGAACAGGACTCGCACGCGCGGCTGGCGGTAGACGGACAGCTCAGCTCTCCCCAGGGAGGCTGCGACAGCGACATCTTGCGGGCGGAGACGGCGTCCAGGCCAGAGGACGGTCTGGCCAACGGCGATGTCCTCACCGACTCGTCCAACGTGTTTGCGACCGGGGATCGCGTGGGTGACTTCGATGCCAGTCGGAGTCTCTCGCGTATTCTCGACCGGGACGACCGCATCGGCTCCGGCGGGCAACGGAGCCCCAGTCATGATGCGAACACAGGTGCCGGGGACCACGGTATGGCCGCTCGGGCGACCGGGATAGCTCTGCCCGATCACGCGGAACTCGATCGGTGCGTGATCGCCCGCGCCGACTGTCTCATCGGCGAGGAGAGCGTACCCGTCCATCGCTGAGCGCTCGAACGTAGGCACGTTCATTTCGGCGATCAACGCCTCAGCCAGGACTCGGCCCGTGGCCTCGGTAATCGCGACTGACTCAACCGGTAACAGGCCAACAACCTGATCGAGCCAAGCCCAGGCCTCTGCAACCGTCCACCGCGAGGCAAAGCCTCGCATACGGACATCACGATGTGAAGGGGTGAGCATAGGGAGGGTTGATGGTTGATTGTTAATCGACAGAGGGAAAGCCGAGGGGTTGCAACTCCTCGGGCTCTGGAAGTGCTCTGTCATTCTCCGACTGATGACTGACCACTGACCACTGAAAACTTCATCAGGCCACCGGCCCATCAGGGAACAACTGCGACACACTGGTCCGATCGTGAATCGATTGGATCGCCTCGGCGAAGAGCCGGGCAACGGAGACGACGGTCACATTGGAGGGCAGCGCGACCTCTTGGCCCTCAATGGTGTCCGTCATGAAGAGTCGCTGAATGGGGCTGGCGGCGATCTTCTCCACAGCATCCCGTGTTAGAACCCCGTGCGAGACGGCCGCGTAGATGTCCTTGGCCCCGTGGGCCTGACAGACTTCAGCCATCGAGATCAGCGTACCGCCGGAGATCGTGAAGTCGTCCACGATCAGCACGTTCTTGTCTTTGACATCACCGATCAATTCGAGAACCCGTGCGGTCTCGGTATGGTCCCGGCGGGTCTTGTTGCCGATCACCACCGGCACTCCCAAGTAGTTCGCAAACGCCGATGCACTCTTGGCGAACCCGACATCGGGACTGCACACCACGAGATCGGTCAGGCCCAGCTTCTTGATATGATCCGCAACGACATACCGTGCATACAGATGATCGACCGGGATATGAAAGAACCCCTGGATCTGCGGGCTGTGCAAGTCCATCATCAGGCAGCGATCCGCCCCGGCCGCCTCAATCGCATCGGCACACACGCGAGCCCGGATCGAGACGCGCGGCTCATCCTTCTTGTCGGCCTTGGCATAGCTAAAGAACGGGATGACAGCTGTGACCTGCGCGGCACTGGCCCGCTTGAGAGCGTCGATCCAGAACAGCAGCTCCATAAAGTTATCGTTGACCGGGTGGTGGATGCCCTGAATCACGAAGCAGTCGCGACCGCGCACGTTCTCCAGCACGCGGACGAAGACGTTCCCCTCGCTGAAGTAGTGCGCCTCGCTCGGGGTCAGACGCACACCCATCGCAGCGGCGATTTTGCCCGCCAGAATCGGACTGGCCGACCCGGCGATGAGTGAGAGGGCTCCCTGCGGAGGCTGGAACAGATGAGGACGCGGGCCGTCCGAAGACTTGGGGGGCATGTCAACACGGAGGGTAAAGAGAACCGGAAGCGGAACCGCTCATCATATCCGGCGAGGCGGTGGTGTCGACTGGCTGTGGGAAGTGCGAGAGAACACTCGGCCTTCGCAGACTGGCGGGTTTCCGAACGCTGTGTATGCGTCTCAATCG
>JANPCU010000194.1:0-6904 GCA_031431195.1 Planctomycetota bacterium
TTTTGGTTTTTTTTTTTTTTTTGGCGCAAATCACTCATTCCGGTCTCCGCCCCTCGGCGCTTATTTTGGGCCGCCTTTGGTGGGCCGTGGGCAGGTCGAAACGGGCCCCCACGGCGAACGAATCAACCTCCATGGTGTTCACCGCTCGAGCGTGAAACTCCCGTTGTCATTCGCACCTCACCCGAAACAGTCGTTGAACTCGGGGGCTGACGCCACCCCGCTCGCCCTATTTTTTCAAACCGGCAGTTCATCCACGAGAAACACCACCAGCGAGCGGGGACCATGTGCTCCGATGACCAGCGACTGCTCGATGTCCGCCGTTTTCGAGGGGCCAGAGATCCAAGCGGAGAACGGGCTAGCCTGGACATTGATGCGGGGATACGCCTGCCCCAGATTGTGGACCAGCGCCCGACTCGGAACGACCAAGGCCAGATGCTGTGTCAGGAAGAACAGCACCCGGTGCGGCACATGCTGGTCTGTCACCCACACCGCAGCGTTCTCCGCGACGGCGAGGAGTCCCGGCAGCACGGCGAAGTCGACATCGTAAAAATCGTGCGGATCGGTGACCAGATCCGCACGATAGTTCGTTTCGCCGACCCCGGGGCAGGCGGAGACCCTCTTCCTCGCGGATTGATAATGAGGAATTTCCTGCAACCTGGCCTGGGCCTCCGCGAGCGAAGCCACGTGTAGACCTCGTCCGCCGACCATCTTCAACACATCGCAAAACTGGGCGATCGGGTCGGGGTACTGCACCCCTTCTTGAGTATGCTCCGGGAGCGGTTCGCTCGTCAGAGCATGGCTGCGGATGCGTTGGAGAATGTCAGAACGGGAGGACATCGGTGGCTGTTCCTGGGTGGGATCTCAGGCTGTGGACATGGACTCAGATCACGTCCCGATTTGAACAAAAGGTCGCCCAGGAAGCAAAGGATTCCATGCAAAGTTCTATTCCTCCGGGGCGACCTTCTGTTCGGAATCTCATTCGAAAGTTGTTTGGGGACAGTGCCATCGTTTCAGGTCACCCGTACGACGGAACTCAACATCCCCCCCTGCGTAGCAGTACCGCCGCCACCGGTCCGCCGAAACCGAGCGAGGTCTTCAGAACGGTGTCAATCCGATATGGAATTGGACTTTCGCCGGTGAATGGCAGCGAGCAGATTTCCGCCAGATCGGGAGCGTAGGACCGCAGATTGGCCGTCGGCGGAGCGATTTGATCACGCAGGCCCAGGATCGCCAAGGCCGTCTCCACGCTCCCCGCCGCTCCCATCAGATGACCAATCGCTCCTTTGACGGCGCAGCAGACACCTCGCATGGGTTTCCCCGCCAGCACCCGAGCGAGTGCCGCGACCTCAGTACGGTCGTTTTGATCGGTCCCCGTGCCGTGCAGGTTGATGAGGTCGACCGCAGCAGCTGTGAGTCCACCGGCCTGAGTCACGCCCTCGATCGCGCGAGACAGCCCTTCCGCTGACTCATCGAGTCCCGCGACTCCCGCCCCATCGGAAAAGGTGCGCCCGGCCACGAACTCGGCCAGCGGAGTAGCTCCGCGCTGCTCCGCATGCGACCGGCTCTCCAGCACGATCACAGCGGCCCCTTCGCCGACCAGAAAACCCTGACGATCTTTGTCGAACGGCTGACAGGCGGACTCGGGATCACCGCTACGGGCCAGCACTCCCAAGCGGCGATACGAGGCTAGCAGTGACGGTTGGAGTGAGGCATCACTACTGCCACACAGCACCACATCACACACTCCCGAGCGAATCAGCTCCGCCCCTCGAATGAGACTGACCAGCCCCGTCGCACACGCAGCTGCGGGGGCCAGGACCGGCCCGCGAATGTTGAACTCACGAGCGATCGCCGTGGAGGGAGCATCCGGCCAGATCTGTCTCCAGGCATTCTCTGGTAAACCGTCCCAGGCCGCTTGGCCCACGTCGGCATCGAGCCCTTCGAGAGGTTCCCGGAATGCCGTGCCTAAGTCGTCCACTCCTCCGACCGCGACCCGCGCGAGCTCCCGCGTACGATTCAGCCACTGCTTCGCAAACAGCGGGACGGCCAAGTGCATCCCCCCCTTACTCGCTCCCATCACGCAGCCCCAGCGCTCCGGATTCACTCGATCGAGGTGGGCGTGAGCGACGGCCTCGCGCGCGGCAATCCGGGCATCACCAATGATCGGCTCACCCGCAGAGTCCCAGGTGCGTGGCACGGGGCAACCTCTCCAACTCGGGCTCGGGGCAACCCCCTCCCAGGCTGGTCCGAGTCGTGCGGGACTCAATACCGTTCCCGCGCGGCCGCCCGCCAAGAGTGCTGACCATGTCGACTCACGAGTCACACCCAACGGAGTCACCATCCCGATCCCGGTGATGACGACCACCTCTCCAGCCGGCGGGGAGCTCAAAGCACAGCTCCCAAATCAGTTGCGATTGCTGGAGCGGCAGACCACGAACAGCGCCAATCCGCACATCGCCACGGTAATAATCCATTCGAAGGTCAGGCTGCGACCGAGCGTGACCGTTGTTGAACCACCGGCAGGCGGGACCACTGGTGCGGCGGGGGCCTGGGCGAGTAGCTCACCGGCTCCCAGGCACACCAGCACGCTGGCGAGTGCGCAGACCCAAAAGGCGGGCGAACGAAGGAGGGCGGTCAGTGCAGTCATATCCCCAGACTTCCCGGACAACATCGAATCAGGCTCCCGAGTGGTGTAATCCCTGACTGATAGCCTACTCGCTACCAGTCTGTCTGGCGAGCGTCCCACCTGGAGTACGCCGTAAAATGTCGCACAGTCTGAGTGTAAGACGCACTTGGCGATTGTTCCCCAGGATCGCCCGCTGAACTACGCGGGCACGGGAGATTCTCGGCGCGGGCCACACGACGGAGAGAGAGGTTGTGGATTGACCGCTTTGTGAGAACAAGAGCATCGGGGAGTTTCGTGAGGGACCAGCGTCATCGCGGGGATGGTCGGTTTTGGCGTCGGAGTAACACGAATTGAAACGCAGAGGGCGCAGCGCAGCCCAGCTGCAATTGTCGAGACACAGGAATGAGGTCACGGACGATTCCTCGTCAATGTCATGCTCCCCCTTCGCGTCCTTGGCGATCTTGGTGTTCCCGATTCCGACGGCCTCAAGGAACGGGAACTGAACACGAAGGCCGCGAAGGACGCGAAGGAGAGACGGAGTGAGAGAGCCTCATCGGCGGGCGGCACAAGAGGCCTTTGCATTTCTCTCAGCACGCGCGGAGTTCCATCGTTTGCAGTGCGGAGGACGCGGAGAATCTCTCGGGGGGAAGGCCGTTTCCTGGTCGCCCCGTCATGATTGTTCTTCTCTGCTCTTCCTCGGCGTACTCTGCGCCCTCTGCGTTTCTCACTCCCGCAGTCCCCAGTCTCCGGAACGCAACCCCCTCTTGACCGATCCGCCTCACTCTCAGACACTCCGGCAGACCGCTCATCGATGTGCCCACGGAGGGGCTAGGGCAGGTCTCAAGGAGGGAACCGATGACGCTGCGGGATGTGCGATATCGCGTGGAGTACGTACTGTTTCGACTCGTGGCGTGCTTCATTGAGGTGCTGTCTGTGCGGCAGACGATCTCGCTGGCGCGGGCTGGTGCGTGGTTGATGACGCATGTCGCCCCTCGCAAGCTCTCTCGCTATCACGTCGCTTCCGACAATATCCGCACGGCTTTCGGAGCCGACCTGACCACGGCCCAAGTCGAACAGCATATCTATCGCATGTGGGTCCATCTCATCCGACTGGTCGTGGAGACCATCCAGCTGCCTCGTAAAATGAACTTGCGAAACTTTCGACAATCATTAGTGTTTCGCGACCGGGATGCGGTGGTCAAGGTGCTTTGCTCAGGTCGACCGGTATTCTTACTGGGCGGTCACTTCGGGAGCTGGGAACTGGCAGTGGCGACGTTCGGGATGTTTGGATTTCCCCTGGGAGTGGTCGTTCGCCAACTGGACAACCCGTACCTGAACGCTTGGTTTCAGAAGTCCCGCGAGCAGACGGGACACAAGCTGTATATGAAATCGGGTGGCTTTGACGGCATGGTGAAACTAGTGCAAGCGGGCGGCCACCTGGCGCTGCTGATGGACCAGGATGCCGGTCGGCGAGGGGTGTTTGCCGACTTCTTTGGAAAGCCCGCATCGACCTTCAAATCGATTGCACTGATGGCGCTGGAGCATCAGGCGATCCTCGTGGTCGGGTACGGAATGCGATTGCCGGACGATTTGCTAGAGGCTCCCTGGGCGCGGTTCGAGATCGGCTGCGAGGAGATTATCGACACGACCCAGATTGTGGCCCGTGACGAGGTGAAGGAGATCACTCAGCGATTCACCTCGGCGCTCGAACGCTCGATCCGCCGTGCCCCCGAGCAATACTTCTGGGTGCATCGCCGGTGGAAGACCGACTCGGCGACACGAAAAAAAGTCCAAGCACCGATCGCTCGCGCGGCATGATGTTTCGATCGTTTAGCCGCGACGCGAAGTCTCCGAAGCGGAGCGATCTCAAACCCCGTCACGAATCAGCGGGGCCACGTCCCGCGCGATGAACCGACTCGACGAGATCGACAAATGCCCGCCCCAATGGCCGGTCTTAAACATGCCCCACTGATAACCGATATTGCGCACTACCGCTGTTTCCGAGCAGGCCGCCTCACTCACGGTCTGCGACGAGAACCCGAGGTTCCCCGCCGCCACGCAGTGTCGCCCGTCCGTTGTGCCGCACAGCAGCGTGGCCACACCCAAAAACAAAAAGTCTCCATGCGAGCAGAAGTTCCAGATCCCGCGCTCGGTCCTCGACACCGCCACCTTGAGCGAGTAGCTCGGTGACAGAGCCGGAACCAGCATGATCCCGCCGGTGATCTTCCGCCCTGGCTCCAATGCCTCCAGCGTGTACGCAATCATCGCCCCACCGCCCGAGTGCCCCACCAGATGCACCGGTCGCCCGGGATACTCGTTCTGGTAGGCCGCTATCTTCCCCGCCAGCAGCGTCGCCTGCTCCGTATGTCTCCGCCGAGACCTCAAGCTCCACAGCTGCCAGAACCGTCCATAGGTCCAGTCGTAGATCTCGATGGCATGCGCGACCCCGCCCAGAGCCAGCCCGCGCGCCATCCGGCGATTGAGATGACTGTGGCCTTCGATCCCGGGGAGGACGATCACCAAGCCTTGGTCGAGACGTTCTGCCGTTCGCAGTTCCGCCAATTCAGTTCTCGTGGTCACACCAGTTCATCCTGCTTCTTGGCAAACCAGTTCGGAATCATGCTGCGACACAGCCAGTTCCACCCCCACGCCAATGGAAGTAATGCCAGCGGACCCAGCCACGGATGAATGATGACGGACAACGGCACTGTAATCCCCAATATCAATAACACAGCTGCGATCAGACCGAACCCGCTGAATATCCCGGAGAATGAAAACGGCACCAGCGGGGACAGCACAAAGAACGGACCGCTGGCCAGTAACAAGATCGCTCCTCCGCAAATGATCGGGGCCATGTCCAGAGGGGCATACAGCAGACACCCCAACAGGCAAGCTGCGTACAGAACCAAGTCCGGCAGCATCAGCTTCCACGCTCCCCGCCCCCATCCATCGCAGAGTTCAATTGCGGTGTGCGGAGTCATCAACAGGGAGGGCAAGGTCTTCTCCTTGATCTCTTTTTGCAGGCAGTCGCTGACCTTTCCGCGACCGACGAACATCATAAGGCCCGTGGTAAACACGAGCAGGAAAATTCCCATTCCTCGATAGGCAGGGTCACTCAGACAAGTCAGAAATAGAGTCCCAGCCAAGCACCCTCCGATCAACAGTGATCGAGCCAGGACATTGTGTTTGCCATCGGTGTGGACGTAATACGCCTGCCACGCGAGAGCGTCGTCCCAGATTGGTCGACTCGGGCGGGACTGCGACTGCGAGGGGCGCAGTGGCTGTGGGGTATTCTCGGGAGTGGGCGGCACTTCCGCTTCGTCCAGACATGTGTAGTAGACCCGCCGCCAAGCCCACAGACTCAGTGCCGCAATCCCGAAATGCAGCGCCAGCGGACAGAGATAGACGATCGAAGGAGCCGTAGAGCTCCACGAGTTGTATAGACAAGTCGTTGTTCGAAGGTGGCCCAGACAGTCGAAGGCATACTCGACCGACAAGGGCACGTTGATCGTGGTCCAAGAATGCAACGCCAGCACGATTAGCGACGGAATCGAAAGGGCGAGATCCAGCAGCGGCGGCAACAGGACGACCATCCGCGACATCGCTCGATCTGGCGAGTAGTGAGCCAGCAACAGCCCCGCACTGACCGTCATACAGAAATGACCGATAAGCAGTGCCTCGACTTGCAGCATCTGATGTAGCGTCGTCCCTCCCAGATGGTACGCCAGCACCAGGATCGGCACCCGGACCAGCCACACACTCAGGTGCGAAGCCGCCACCAGCAGCAACCGCGACAACACGACCTGCTTCGATTCGATGCCCGACAGATACAACAACCCCACCAGCCCGCCAGCCCGGTCACCCGCAATGTCTCCCGCCAGTCGAACCGCCAGCAACACGGCCAGAGCGGCATGCACCACGGTCAACGCCTGAAACAGCTTCAGCCCCGCCGCCTCGGGGAAAGACTCCGACACCAACGGAATCAGCGATAGCACAAACCCCATGTACAACACGCGAATAACCGTCATGTCCAACCGCTGAGACTCGCGGGAGACCTGAGACGTGAACAACAATATCGCTCGGGACAGCATGCCTCGATCTTCACGGGGAGCACGTTGTGAGTCAAACGTCGAGTCACTCAACTTCGTGGGGCACGTTTCCTACGTGTCCGTCCCCTCAGCAACGCGGAGGACGCACAACGTAGGGTGGGACCAGCCGCTCTGGGCGCAGGCCCACCATGTGCGACGTTGTTTCCGGAAATGGTGGGCCTGCGCCCAG
>JANPCU010000195.1:0-34406 GCA_031431195.1 Planctomycetota bacterium
CGGGCCTGGGGGCCGGCTGGCCCCACCCTACGATCGCGACTGCCGGTCGTGCGGAGCAGGCTTGCGAGTGCGACCGGATTCTGACTCATCTCGGCAGTTTTGGCTGAACTCCCCGAGTGCAGCTTTGGGCATGGGCGATAAAGAGAGTGAATTGCCTTCAGTTGTTGGGCGTTCTCCCCCGATACGTCTGGCCTCATCGCGACATGGCTCATAACGGTCACGACCCCTACGACGCTCCTCCCCTGCGCGGACTTGGTTCCGTCCAGGCGACGCTGCGCGTCTTTGTCGCCCTGCAATGTTGGGGGTATGCCGCTGCCCATCTGCACTTCGGAGCGAAGTCAGCTCTGGCGCGGGTGCTGGAACAAGAGTTCTATCTCTCGGCGGGAGACACCGCCCTCGTCGATCAGGGAGCGGCGATCTGCCTCGCCGCCTGCGGGATGATGTGTCTGCTGCGACCCGCTTGGCCGGTGTTACTGGGGCTATTTTTGGGCGAGCTCGTGTTTGTTGGCTCGAAGGTCTTTCTGGGTGAGGGAGGCCATCCCACGATCATCGCTGCCCGGCATGCGGCGATCGTGCTCTCCCCTCTGATTCTCGCCTGTGCCGATTTCTGGCCGGGTCAACGGAAGTTCTCACTCGGGTTTTGGATTGCGATCGCAGCCATGATGCATGTCGCGGTCTGCGCGAGCTGCATGGGCAACGGGCTGGAAGGTTTGATCGAGAGTCACCAGGGAGGCGACCTCGTGCGGGTGGCTACCGGGGCTGTCGAGAAGTTGACGCGACAGAGTCCCAGCCCGACCGACGCGAAGATCGCTCTCGCCATTGCCAGCGCCGTCCAGTTGGGCGTCGGACTGGCGCTGCTGCTCAACCGCTCACGCCAAGCTGCGGGCGCAGCTGCGGTCGTTGGTGTGTTTCTGGCGGGTTGTTATTCGCTGGGACTGGGGATGGCGGGCTATCCACGCACGCTGACGCATCTGGTGGAGGGGGGGCTGGCGGTCGGATTGTGCCTGTTCCTGTCAAACGCGACGCGCCACGGGGAAATGAGTTACGTGCCGGACCTACCTGTGCAGAAAGCACGCGGGTGTCATTAAGGACTTGGTCCAAAATAACATCCCGATTTCAACAGAGGAGTTGAACACGAAAGTCGCGAAGGAAGCCAAGGGCTCAGTCCGACGTTACTTGGCTTCCTTGGCGACCTTCGTGTTCAAAATCAAATCGGGAAGTTGTTTGGACCGGGTTCTCAGTGAGTCCTCCGGGTGACTCGGTGATTTTCGCCATGCGTGGAAACGCCTGGGGATTACGGATCGGTTCGACGGAGAGATCGACATCGAGCAGTGGCCAGTATAAGTGATTGGCAATGGGCCACTCGAGAGTGGTCAGTTGCTCGATCTGGGCTTTCTTGAACCCCGGGAAATCGACGAACGGGAGCAGTCGCTCCTCCCCGTTGAGCATCAGCCAGAACCCGTGTGTCGACACATGAGTGACTTCAACCGCTGAAGTGTTCGTCTCAGGCATTTCGGATCTCCTCAATGTGTGCCAAGACAACCACCCGCGCTTTACGGAGTTGTTTCACGGAGAAGCTCATGGGGGTGATTGGGATCAAGTGGGAGATTGGAGTCTCCACTCGCAAACGCGACCCACTCAGGTTCTGATCTGTGTTGATCCTGAAAATCTGTGTACCAATCCTCTGGCCTCTTTTCAGTAAAGGCAGAGTGGAAGTGGTACACAGATTGCACAGATTCACACAGATCCGAGGCGGAATACATCAACCTTGGTCCCAGTCGCCACATGACGACCATTCTCCGACTCTCAATCGGTGAGCGGTTCCGACTCCTCGCCGCGCACGTAGGAGTTCTCGCGAGCCAGGGTTTCATAGGCCACCAGGACGAGTTCCTCGCGCGAGCGGAAGAGGTCGCGTTCCGGGAGTTTGCACTCGGCCAGCAGACGCGATTCGAGTTGCTCGTGAGTCTCCTGCGACCCATCGCCCCGGACGTGGGAGATGCCGCCCAGTTCTTCGCGGACGAACCGGCTGATGAGCAGGTTGCGGTGGCAGGTGAGCGGATCACGTTCGGCACACATCATGGCGATCGAGTATTTATGCAGGCCGGTTTTCACCCGCTGAATCCCTTCGCGAAAGGCTGGGGTCAGGGCGGTGCGGGAGAAGTCGACGCGACCCCCGGGACCATAGGACTCGGGCTCTTCACGATGGGCACCGAGTTGAGGGCCGAGGTGCGAATAAGCGATGCCGACAGATTCGAGGGCGGCTTTGAGAGCCTCACGATTGTACTGGGGGTTGTACCGGCTATAGGGAGCCGACCGCACATCGGCGATCGCCGTAATGCCATTCATCCGCAGCAGGTTCGCGAAATGTGGGAACGGGTGGGTGGAGTGGCCGATGGTGTAGAGCATGGCGAGGAGGAATTTCGGGGCTCGAATTTCCAAAGCAGGAATGCTGGAGTCTCACTCGAGTCGATTCATAATCCGTCTTCAGCGAGAGGGCAAACAGGAATGTCTGCCCCACCGATCAGTGGCACAGACATTCCTGTCTGTGCCCACCGAAAACAGAATCTGAATCGGCACTCGCCGTTTCAGAATTGGTCTTCAATCAAACAACCTCCTGACTGAACATGAACTCTGAATCTGAACTAGTGCTGCGTCCAGGCTAAATGTGTGGGTTGTGGTTCAGCGATTAGACTGCTCCGGACAGGCTAAAGCCTGAACTCCAACCCCAGTTGTTAGCGTGGCGGCGGCACTAGGACCCTGCTGCCCCGTTGATCTTCTGAAAGTTCCCACTGATCGTCACGCGGATTTTCCCCTTGGACTGACTATTCGCAGGCAGATTCAATTTCAGGAACAGGATGCCATCGGACTTGGGAGAGAGTTCCAACTCGTGCCCAACAGTGAAGGGACTGATCTTTTCATCACGTGGTGCATTGCGCGGATCGCGGACCACTCCCATCAGCGCCCCCGTCGGAATGCCGACGATTTGATGAATCAACGGATCGTCAGAGACCAGTCCGTCGGGATCCACCGTTTCGTTGACCAGAACCCGGAGTGTCCCTTCGGCCTGCAGGCGAAGCGGCTTGTCCTTGGCCACGGCGACGCTCACCGTCCACCCCTTGGTGGCATCGACTTCGACGACCAGACTGTTCTCTTCGTAGACCGCTTCTTCAATTTCCTTCAGTTTCATGCGGGCGGCCTCGTTCTCCGGAGCCACCTGCAACAGATCGTAAAGCGTCGACTTGAGCTTGTCAGTCAGTCCCTGCTCCTCGAAGCCCTGGGCGACGACTGCCAACCCTTTGACGTAGTCGTCCTTGGCCTTCTCGGCTTGAGTCTCCAGGTTCCGCACCTCGGTGACGTTGGGAGGCTTCTTCTCCTTCTCCTTGGGCTTCTTCGATTGGGAGAGCGAGATCGAAGCCCCACCCGCCAGCAATGCCACGGCCAGAGCGGTCACAGTCAAACGACGATTCCAAGTGGGTCGGAACATGCGAGCGCTCCAGTGTGTGTGGTGAGTGAAAAGCCCAGGGGTCGCAACCCCTGGGCTTTCGTTGTGAAACTCTGACACCAGAAGTCTGACGACTTCCTCTACTTCTTCTGGCCGATGGCAAACAGCGTCGTCTTGTTGCTGATGTACAACACATCGTTCGCCACAATCGGGGTGCTGTAGACCGAGTTGCCGCAGCTGTTCGTGGCGATCTCTTCCATCTCTTTGGCATGCTTGAAGACGATCACGTCGCCGTCTTCGTCCCCGCAGTAGACCTTGCCCTCGACGATCAGGGGCGATCCCCACGAGGCGGCGAACATGTCGTAGTTCCAGTATGACTTGCCGGTTTTGGCATCGAGGCAGTGGACCGCGCCGCTGGAATCGACGACGTACAGCAGGTCGTCCTTGATGGCACAGGTGCCCATCGTGCGGTGCATTTCTTCTTCGAAGTCGAGTTTCTTGTTGCCGTTCAGGTCTTCGCCGACGAAGTGCCAGACCGCTCCCGAGTTGGGATTCGGCATGGTCTTTTCGCCGTTGTCGGGCTGGATGGCCTGCAACCGACGAGACCCATCATTCGTGTCCGTGATCTCTTTGCCGTCTTGGCCGACAGCCAATTCCGCGCTGATGTCGCCACGCTTGGTGGCGTCAATACACCACAGGTGGCCATTCCCTTCGCCGTGCTCGGGGTCTTCACCGACGGCGATGTAGACGTGATTGTCATACACCACGGGGGTGCCGATTACGTGGTTCCGCTCGCTCTTGCCACTGACGGAATACTTCGATGCTTTGGGATTGCAGTCGAACTTCCAGAGCAGCTTCGACTTTCCGGCCCCATCACCCGCTGGGTCGAAACTGTACATCCAGCCGTCGCCGCCGCCGAACAGAACCTGAGCCTGAGCCCCAATGACGGAGTACGCTGGTGAGGACCACTGGCCGTGGAGGATGTTCTTGCCGGGCGATGAATCACTCCACAGCACCTTGCCGGTGTTGCGATCAATCGCGAAGAAGCTGGCCGCTTTGGGAGACGGAATGTTCACGTGCGTCTCGTCGACGCCGTTCGACGTGCAGACATAGAGCACGTTCTCAATACAGGTCAGCGAGCAGCTGCACATGTTGTGCTGAGAGATGCCGAGTTGGCCCATCATGTCGTACTTCCAGACCACGTCGGCTTCGTCCTTGTTCTCGTTTTCCTCCGATGTGAAGGGGCTGTCGTTTTCGTTGTCGAGGTAACCTTCAGCATCAAGGCAGACGACTTCTCCGCGGCTGGTGACATACCAGACCCGGTCGCCATCGCAGAACGGGGAACAGCAGATACCCATATCCGGCCAGTCATGGATTAGCCCTGTCGGTAGTTTCTGACTGGAGTGTTGCCACAGGAACTTACCCGTCTGCTCATCGAGACAGAGCAGCACACCGAGGTCAATACTTTTGGGATACCGCTTCAAGTAGCCGTGATAGTTGTTGGTCCCGACATAGATTTTCCCATTGGCCACAACCGCGTTGCCATAGGTCTGTGAACCCAGGGGCGTCGACCAGAGGATGTTCTCGCCCGTTTTGATGTTCCATTTCTCGGGGATGCCAGTCGCATCCGGAGTGTTATTGCGCTGGGTCCAGCCGCCCAGCATGGGCCAGTCCTTGGGCCCCACCTTGCGAGTCTGAATCTCGGCTTGCAAGGCAGCCGTCGGATCTTCGGCAGCGGAGGCCAGTGAGGAGATCAGAGCCGCACACAGGGCGGCGAGGGAAAGCGTCATACGCATGGGGGAAACTCCGGGCGGAGGGGTTTGGTGAGGTGGGTTTCGTCCGTGAATGGGGTCTAGGCCTCGAGGGGGTTACACATCACAGCCCAGGGTCGCGACCGTAGGTCGCGCACCCTGGGTCATCGTGCGAATGATGGCTGTGAGCCCTGAAGGGGTTCTACATCTTTTGCATGAGTACGACGTTGTGTAACCCTTTCAGGGTAAGTCTGTCTGTTCGGTCCTTGAACCCAGGGTAGGCTCCCGTTGGTCGCCAACCCTGGGCTGTGATGTGTAACCCCTTCGGGGTAGATCATCAGTAATCCTTGCACGTCTCCTGCCACGTTCTGGCGAACGTCGCTACTTGACCTCGCTGGCGGGCAAGACGAGCCGCTCCGCCGGAGCGTCGTTCGGTGTCACGGTCAGATTGTCATAGAACACTTCCGCGTTCTTCGCATCGGCGAACAGGCCGGGGCTGCCGCTCAGGTTGGACACAGCTGCGGCGTCCTCGCCGGTGATGGACCAGTCGGCGGGCTCGGCTTCGCCCTTCTTCCAGACCTTCCCCTTGAGAATGGCCTTCCCCTCGATCACCGAGTTCTGGAACTTCATCGTATACCAGACGTTCGGCTCCACGGTGAACGGAACCTTGATCTCCATGCGGGACAGCTGGGCGGCCCACGTCCGAATCTGCAACTGCTGCGAGGCCCCCATCAGGACGAGTGTGTAGCGCTGGTTGGTGAGGCCGATATCGGGCAGCTTGCTGTCTTTTTCGAAGGCTAGTACATCCGACTGGATCGTGTAGTCGTGGAGGTCGGTGTGTCCGAACCACGCCTGGCTACGCTGGCCCCTGGGAATGGTCGTGATCTTGCACAGGACGCCGTTGCCGGTGGGGAGTCGGTCCCCCTTGGTGACTTTCAGGCGGGGCTCGGCGACCTGGGCGTCGCCTTCTCCGGTCGGGCGGTCCCAGGTCGACCACTCGACCGAGCCGAGGACTTTCTCGTCGACCAGGAGTTTCAGCGAAGATCCCAGTCGGGCCTCGGCATCTGCCTTGGTCTTCGGCTTCAGTTCCGAGTTCGCCAGATTCACGAACCGGAGCAAGGCTGTCCATTGCTGCTGGGGGGTCGAGTCATCCACGGTAAGCGTGATCGGTCCCGCAGGGGCGTCCTTGGCCTTGGGCGGGCTGTTGGTGATGCCGCTTTGCAGGTAGATGTAGAGCAGTGCGGCTTGTGGATCCTGCTCTCGCAGCTGGCTCAGCAGATCCCAGTCGAGGACGATGTGCCGGTAGGCGGCACCGACCCAGGTGCTGGGCACCTTGCCATTGTCGAAGTTGAATGACCACTTCAGTTCCGGCACCACACGGATGCGGGCCTTGGCGGTCAACTCGCCGAGAGTGGCGGTGACGAGGACCGGAGCGTGCTCGCCGAAGGGGACTTTGATCTCGGGGCCACCCTCGGTGGGGTTCGGCTGCTTAACCTCCATGCCGATTTCGTACTCGCCGCGATCAGTGACCACGCCTGGCCCGGTGATCGCCACTTTGACTTCGTCGGAGTTCGCGTTCCGCAGGTACTGCCCCTTGACGTTGTACAAGCGGAAGTGAAAAGCTTGCTTCGAACCGGGACGCAGCAGGGTCTCTGTGGGCACGATTTGCAGTTGGGTCGGAGTGTTGTCCTCCTCGCGAGGGGTTTCTTCCAGCAGGCTGCCCGTACTCTCCGCATAGGCTTCATTGTCCTTCTTCCCGACACAGTAAATCGCGGCGGTCGTCGGCATGTAGACGCACCCGTTGGCCGCGATCGGCGATCCGTGGCAATCCTCGCCGGTGGGGAGCTTGAGCTTGTGTAAGACCTCAACGCCCGTTTCGGTGGGCTTCAGGACATAGCAGTTGCCGTTCACCTCATTCGCCCAGATCTTGCCGTCGGCGTAGAGCAGACTCGCTCGCATCATCCGGCCCAAGGGCTTCTCGGAGATCTTTTCGCCGGTCTCGGAATTGATGACGTATAGCTTGCCATTGTCGGTCGCGACATAGAGTGTCTTGCCGATCATGAGGGGTGAGGAGCGACTAACCGTCCACTCTTTCTGGACCCAGACTTGGCCGCCCGCCTTTTTGAGGTCGAGATCACCGGGCTTAGCCTTCGATGGGTCGAGGCAGAAGAGAGAACCCGTCAGCGAGTCGGCCAGCCCCTTGTCATCCAGCAGTTCTTCCCCCACTCCCGAGTAGATCTTCCCACCCGAAACGAGAGGCGTGTGGTTGAGGCCGTGGATCGAAGTGTAATAGTTCCAGAGGGGCTTCCCGGTGCGAGGCTGGAAGGCCCACAGTGCCCCGTCACCCGACCCGAAGATCATTTGCAGTTCGCCGTTGACAGTGGTCAGCACGGGCGAGCTATAGGTCGTGTCCTCGGGGCGGACCCGGGTGCCGGTGAACCAGACGGGCAGTCCGTTCCGCTTGTCGAAGGCCATGAAGCGGTGTGTCGGCTGGGAGTATTCGCCGAAGTTCACGAAGACAGCGCTGATAATCACGCGGTCTTCATGGATGATCGGAAAGTTCGTACGCCCGCCATAGGTACTGAGCAAACCATACTCTTCGTGCATGGAGTGCGACCACTTGACCGCGCCGGACTTTCCATCCAAGCACTGGAACAGCCCACAGACCCCGAGAGCAAACACGTCCCCGGTCTCGCGGTCACCGACCACGCTCGACCAGCCCACGCGCTCGACGGGGACATCTGAGAGATACACATTGAACCGCGTCTCCCACAGCATCTTGCCGGTCTTGGCGTCGAGGCAGACGACCTTCTCTCCCTCTTCACTCGGAGTTTCTTCCTTGTCGCGAGCCGTATAATAAAGTCGGTTATTGAGCAGGATGGGCGTCGACCGGCAATTGGCCGCCGTCTTCCACAGGATGTTTCCTGCCTCCCCTTCCGCAGAAGGATCCCAACTGTCCGGGAGGTTCGTCTCGGGAGAGATCCCATCCATGTTGGGACCGCGCCAGAACGGCCAGTCCGCCGCCGGGAGCAGAGCAGTAGCAAATGCGGCGCACAGCAGGGCCAGAACACATGGCAATCGACGCGGCAGCATGAGTGGGCTCATCGGAGTGAGGTCATGTGGAGTGGAAGGGGGAAGTCATTCGTCACGTTCGCGGAACACCAATCGGAGTCCACGACAAGCGACTTCGCGTCGGGTGGAATCCCTCTGGCGAACTCGACGAATGCACCTCTCCCGATACTTTTGTGAAGGATACGCCAGTCGTCAGAGCGGAGCAAGGACGGGGAGGGTTGAGACGCTGTCACCCGCTGACTCCCGTCTGTACAGAGGCTGAATCTCCGTCCCCCGACTTTCGACACTCGACTCCCGACTCTACAATTCCCGATTCCCCATTTCGGGGTTTGGCGAGTCAAGTCTCGCCTTCGGAACCAGTCGTCCTACTTGGGGTCGGCTGGTTCAACTGTTTTCGAGGGCACTCGATCGCAGACCGAAGGTGACGACGGAAGGTCCGGTGAGGCATGTCCCCCCAGTCTCCAGTGGTTTCTGCCCCTGCCATTCCGCACAGCGGAGTGCAGGACGAAAAAATTCTCGTACTCGACTTCGGGTCGCAGACGGCCCAGCTGATCGCGCGTCGTGTGCGCGAGCAGAACGTCTTCTGCCAGATGGTGCGGCACGATCTGTCGGCGGACCGCATTCGCGAGATCGCCCCGAAAGGGTTGATCCTCAGTGGTGGCCCCGCAAGCGTGTACGAGAAGGGTTCGCCGCACCCTGACCCGCGCATCTTCGACCTCGGGATTCCGATCCTGGGCATCTGCTATGGGATGCAGGCGACATGCCACGCCCTCGGAAGCCAGGTCCAGCCCGGCGAGTCGCGCGAGTTCGGGCACAAGACCTGCCACAAGCACACCACCGATCCGCTGTTCGCCGATGTGCCCACCGACTCGACCGTCTGGATGAGCCACGGGGATCAGGTGCAGAACCTCGACCAGGACTTCGTGTCGCTGGCCTCGACCGATACTTGCCCGCACGCCGCGATCCGGCACAAGACCCGGCCGATCTACGGCCTGCAGTTCCATCCCGAGGTCACGCACAGCGAGTGCGGTCCCCAGCTGATCGCGAACTTTGTCAACCAGATTGCCCAGTGCCACGGTCGCTGGAGCATGTCCAGCTTCATTGAGCAGCAGGTCTCTTCGATCCGCGAGCGTGTCGGACACCGCCGGGTGATCTGCGGCCTCTCCGGCGGCGTCGATTCCTCGGTCACAGCCGCCCTGCTGTTTAAGGCGATCGGCTCTCAGCTGTCGTGCATCTTTGTCGACAACGGGATGCTGCGTAAGGGGGAATCGGATCAGGTCCGCGACCAGTTTGCCGACCACTTCCAGACCGATCTGCACATTGTTGATGCCCAGCAGCGGTTTCTGAGTGAACTGGCCGGGGTAAGCGATCCACAGCAGAAGCGGAAGATCATCGGGCGTGTCTTCATCGAGGTGTTCCGCCACGAAGCGAAGTCGATCAAGGACGCCGACTTCCTCGCACAGGGGACCCTCTATCCGGACGTGATCGAATCGGGAGCCAATCCGGACGGCCCCTCAGCCACAATCAAGTCGCATCACAACGTCGGGGGGTTGCCCGCGGAGTTGGGCTTCGAGTTGATTGAGCCGCTGCGGGATCTGTTTAAGGACGAGGTTCGTCGCTTGGGGTTGGAACTCGGACTACCCGAGCATCTCATCTGGCGGCATCCGTTTCCGGGGCCGGGTCTGGCGGTCAGGTGTCTGGGAGCGGTCTCTGAACCGCGTCTCAACGTCCTGCGCGAGGCCGACGCGGTGTTTCTGGATGAGCTGCAGAAGGCGGGTCTCTACCGCAAGGTCCAGCAGGCGTTTGCCGTGCTGTTGCCATTGCAAACGGTCGGTGTGATGGGCGACGGTCGGACCTATGAAGATGTGATCGCCATCCGCTCGGTCGACACCGACAACTTCATGACAGCGGACTGGTCCCGCTTGCCGTATGACTTGCTGCAAAAGGTCTCCTCGCGGATCACCAACAGCGTGCGCGGCGTGAACCGCGTCGTCTACGACATCAGCTCGAAGCCGCCGAGTACGATCGAGTGGGAGTAGCGGAACCAGCGAGAATCTTGGCGGGTAAACTCGCGCCAGCTCTTCACTCCTGAGTTGCTCACTCGGTCCTCTCGAACCGACTCCCGACAACGACAGGGTAGCCGCGCAGGAATTCTGCGATGGCCATGGGGCGTTTGCCGACAGGTTGGATGCGCTCGATCTGGCAACTGCCATCGGCGCATTTAACACGCAGGGATTTGCCATCGTTGTGAACAACGGTGCCGGGGTCTTGGTTGCTGTGATCGGGGGAAGACTCAGGGGCGACTTCGAGGATCAGGACACGCAGTGTGGGGCGGTCTTCGATCTGGAGGAACGAGTACGGCATGGGCCACGGCTGCATCGCGCGGACTTGGCAATCGATCTGCCGGACTGCTTGGGACCAGTCGATGGCTCCGAATTCTTTCTTGAGCTTGGGGGCCTTGGTGACCAGTGACTTGTCCTGCATGGTGCCGGTGAGTTGACCATGTTCGAGATCGTTCAGGAACTGAAGAGTCACCGGAGCGACCAGATCGGCCATGCGAATCTCGAGTTCTCCGGCGGTCTCGCGCGGCAAGATGGGAGTCGAGAAAGTGGCCAGGATCGGCCCCGCGTCGAGCCTCGGTTCGATCTTGAAGATCGAGACACCGGTCTCGGCCTCGCCCTTCCAGACCGCGTATTGAATCGGAGCGGCCCCTCGGTATTTGGGCAGCAGCGAGGCATGCAGGTTGTAGCACCCCTGCGGCGGAACCCCGATCACGTCCGCCGACAGGATCTGTCCGTACGCCGCGACCATAAACAGGTCGGCGTTCAGCGCTCGCAGTTCGGCGAGGCTCTCTTCGGTGTTGATGTTGGTGGGTTGCAGGACCGGAATGCCGCGCGCGACGGCAAAGTCTTTCATGACGTTCTGGTGGACGCGACCTTTGGCGTCGAACCGATCGGGCTGAGTCACCAGTCCGACGACGGTGTGAGGAGAGTCAGCCAGAGCTTGAAAGCTCGGCAGGGCGAACTCGCCGGTGCCGAGCATGGCGATGTGGTAGGACATGTGGGGATCGTTGAGGGTTGAGGGTTGAGCGGAAAGCCCACCGGTTGCAACCGGTGGGCTTTTCTGGCTGATCGCTGATCGCTGACTGCTGACTGCTGACGGCTTCTTTGCTCCGCACATCACACGCCGAAGAGTGGGGCAAACCTCGTTCGCAAATGCGTCAGTAGCGGCTCGGCGGAGAGGGGACGACCGGTGACTTGTTCCACAAGGACGGAGGCCCGGTGGTGCATGCCGTGGCGGTGGATTTTCTGGTTCAGCCACTCTTTGAGATGTTGAAACTCGCCACGCGCGAACATGGTCGACAGGTCGCCCAGTTCCGTACGGGCCTGCTCGAAGAACTGCGAAGCGTACATGTTGCCCAATGCATACGTCGGGAAGTAGCCCAGCAGCCCCGCACTCCAGTGGACATCTTGCAGGCAGCCCAGCGCATCGTCCGGAGGGGTCATCCCGAAGTATTCGCGGAACCGCTCGTTCCAGGCCATCGGCACATCGGCGGGTTGCAGGTCGCCGCTGATGAGGGCCTGTTCCAGGTCGAACCGCAGCATGATGTGCAGGTTGTACGTGACCTCATCCGCCTCGACTCGAATCCAGGACGGCTGGACATCGTTGATCGCGAAGTGGAAGTCGTCGAGCGAGGTACTGCCCAGAGCCCCTGGAAACGCAGCTTGGGCGAGAGGATAAAAGCATTCCCAGAACGAGCGGCTGCGACCGACGAGGTTCTCCCACATGCGGGATTGCGACTCATGGATGCCGAGCGAGGCCGCGTCTCCGCTGGCGAGGCCGAACTGAGCGGGATCGAGACCTTGCTCATAGATGCCGTGCCCCGCTTCATGCAGAACGCCGAAGAAAGCTCCGGGAAAATGATGCTCATTATAGCGTGTCGTCAGACGGCAATCGCCGGGGCCGATCCCGCTGCAGAAGGGGTGAGCCGAGGTGTCCAGGCGGCCACGCTCGAAGTCGAAGCCGATGGCTGTCGCCGCTCGTGTGGCGAACTCTTTCTGAGCAGTGATGGGGTAAGAGCGAGTGAGGATCGATGCATCGGGCTGTCGGGTGGAATCACGGATGGCGGCGACGAGCGGGACCAGTTCCGCGCGTAGAGCGGTGAAAACTCGCTGGATGTCAGAGGTGAGCACTCCGGGTTCGTAGTCATCGAGAAGGGCGTCGTACAGCACGCCCGACTCGGCTCCGACGGCCTGGGCTTCTTGCCGCTTGAGGTGGATCGTTTTTTCGAGCCAGGGGAGGGACTGCTTAAAGTCTTTCGCCTTCTTGGCAGCGACCCAGGCTTGTTGAGCCAAGGTGGCACAACGGGTCAGTTCTTCGACGAGTGACTGATCGAGCTTGCGGGCACGGTCGTACTTGCGGCGCGCTTCGCGGACGTTGGTCGCGACGACCGAATCGGCCCCTCCGAGAGCGGTTTCGTCTTGCAGCTGATCGAAATACTCGCCGATCTCGGGGCGTGTGGCCCGTTCATGCGCCAGACCCGCCAGCATGGCCGACTGATTGGCGCGATGGTCTGCGCCTCCGGCCGGCATCAGCGTCTGCTCATCCCAGCCGAGCAAGCCCAGAGTGGACCTGAGCAGGGCGACCTGGTGGAGTTCACTGAAGAGACGACCGGCGACATCGGGAAGGGCAGAGGACACATGGACTCCTTGAGAAAACGGGCTCGCAACTGTGGGAGGTACTGTAGCGAATTCAGATTGTTTTGAACGACATCAGCCAACGTCCGATGGGGGCAATCGTGACTTCTTGGAAATCTGGGACAAATTTGCGGCATCCCCTGAATCCCGACATAGGTTTGTGTGTTCCGAGAGTGACGGGCTGATTCGAACGAGTCACCGAACGCGACCAGAACCTTGTTCACCCGGCAACGAGTGGACTCGACTCCATGGAAAATCGGATTGTGGGTTGGCGGGGGATGTACCCTGTCGAGAACACCGTCCAAGTGGGTTTCGGTGCGTGAGAGACGCCGGGACCGTCATTCGAGAGGATAGAGACATGTTGGCATCCGTTGTGAAGTTCCTGAAGAGTGAAGATGGCCCGACCGCAGTGGAGTACGCGGTCATGCTCGCTCTGATCGTCATCGTCTGCCTGACCGCCATCAAGGCTGTCGGCACCAATGCGAACGCCCGGTTCAACCAGGTTTCGAACCAGTTGACGTGATCACTGGCCGGAAACGGCCTGTGCGATACACCACAACCGTTCTGTTGAGCTTACGCTTGGCAGGACGGTTGTTGGCATTGAGGAGAATAGGGAGTAGGGGCTTCTGACGATCAACGCTCAACATTCCCCGGAATAAGTTCTCCAGTTTCTCCAAAAGAATCTTTTGACCTCGCCGTTACGTGACCTAAGTTTGAGTGTTCAGAAAGTGACGGGCTGATTCAAACGAGTCACCCACCACGACCAGAACCTTGTTCACCCGGCAACGGATGAACTCGACTCCATGGAGTATCGGATCGTAGCTTGGCGGGGGATGTACTCCACCAAGAAGACGGTCCAAGTGGGTTTCGGTGCGTGAGAGACACCGGAGCCGTCATTCGAGAGGATCGAGACATGTTGGCATCCGTTGTGAAGTTTCTGAAGAGCGAAGATGGCCCGACCGCAGTGGAGTACGCGGTCATGCTCGCTCTGATCGTCATCGTCTGCCTGACCGCCATCAAGGCTGTCGGCACCAATGCGAACGCCCGGTTCAACCAGGTTTCGAACGAGTTGACGTGATTCCTGGCCGGAAACGGCCTGTGCAGCACACTGACAACCGTCCTGCGGAGCTTTGGCTTGGCAGGACGGTTGTTCGCATTGGGGGGGCGGGAGTCGGGGTTTCTGACCCTCAAAGTTCAACCCTCAACCCTCAACGTTCCCCCGGAGAGATTCTCCAGATTCGTGACAAGATATTTTTGACCTGACCGTAACGTGACCTAGGTTTGAGTACGTCGTGAGCGAAAGTCGGTTCCATCGAGTCGACACTCGCCTCGCGGCCTCTTGTTCAACTGGAGTTCCCATGATTCCCTTCTGGCTTCCCTTTGAACTGACCCCTTTGTTGGGAGCGGCCTCCATGGCAGCTGGGAGCCTGCTGTGGTTCCTGGCGGGTGGTGTTCGTTCCTGATTGTCCCCGGCGATGCCACCCGGCATCTGTTTATCCTCACGGTTGAAATGCGGGCAGGAGGCTTCGCAGGCGTGATGGAGAGATTCCCCCCTCATCTGAAAGGCCGACACACATGGATTGGCAGCAAATTCTCGTTGACAACTGGCACGTCAAGCTCGTCTCTGCAGTCATGATCTGGGCCGCCTGGATCGACGGCAAAGAGTTGCGAGTGCCGAACTGGTTGACCTTCCCGATGGTTCTGACAGGCCTGATCTACGGCACCTGTGTTGGCGGTTGGCAAGGACTCGGTGACGCACTGATTGGAATGTGCGTGGGCCTGATCACGATGCTTCCGATCTACGCGGTGGGTGGCATGGGCGCGGGCGATGTGAAGCTGATGGCAGGCTTGGGAGCCTGGCTGGGTATGGAGGTGGCGTTCAATGCCTTCCTCTGGACCGTCGTGGTCGGAGCGATCATGGCACTGATGATGGTGGCCTACTCGGGAGAGTGGAAGAAGCACTTCGGTCAGTCGCTGATGATCTGGCACGAGTGGACCACGATTCGCGATCCGAAGAAGCTCGCCGCCATCGCTGCCGAGCGGAAGCCCCGCATGTACCTGTTGCCCTACGGCATCCCGATGACCGTGGCGTCGATCGCCTACTTCTTCTACGCCGGGATGCTCTAAGAAAACTCTGCCGGGGTCATCACACCGGCAGCAACCGCCGATCCCCTGCGTCATGGTTGCATGACGCAGGGACTTTTCCCGTAACTCCCGGAAAGTCGATTCATCCGGAAGAGTCGGTTTGCTCAATCGAATCGTCACAACCCGCATAATGTGAAGTGGTGGCTCGTGTGGTGCCGATGTTGTTCACAGGTCGAATTGTCATTCGGCTTCGGGAACGACTTGTACCAAAGTCCACATCCCGGAGTGAACTGCCATGAAACCCAAGGCACTGATGTTGTTGGCCGTCGCCATTGGCTGTGGTCTGGTTGCGATGCTGGGGGTCCAGCAAGCGATGCAGGGCAGCCAGAAGGAAGTGGTCATTGAGACTAGCAAGGTCTTGATGGCCCTCAAGGATATCAAACCGGGCGAACGTCTCTCGGAAGAGAACGTCATCCTGAAGGATGTCCCAGTGACGACTTTGGAGAGTCTCAAAGGCGATGTCGTGCTGAAGGTGGAGGACTATGAAGAGCGTTCTCTGACGATGTCCGTGATGGCCGGTGACCCGATTCGCAAGACGAAGTTGAGCGAAAAGGGGATGTACGGCGCCTCGCAGACGATTCCGAAAGGGAAGCGCATTTTCACGTTTGCCGCCACTGATGCCCACACACACAGCGGAATGCTGCGTCCCGGCGACAAGGTCGATGTGACAGTGACTTTCACCGCCCGGAACGCCGGCATGGTCAACAAAGTGCTGCTGGAGTGCGTCGAGATCTTTGCCTGCGAGAACAAGACGGTCAACAGCGAAGATGGAAAGAACGAACAACGGGCTCGCAATGTATCGCTGCTCGTCACTCCGGAACAGGATGGATTCGTCAAGATCGCGCAGTCGAAGGGACAGCTGGGCTTGTCCCTGCGTAATCCGACCGATGATGAGGTCGTGAACGCCAACGGAGTCAACTCCCAGGCGCTCGAAGACCTCAAGCATTCCATTGGGAATGACGATGTGCCGGGATACGACCGCGGTCGGCGATTCGGCGACGAAGAGGAGGAGGGTCTGCCCTCCACTCCGGTGGAACCAGTTTCCGTAGCGATTCCGGTCGCGGAGCCTGTCGCTGCCAAGGGCAATGTTCAGGGTTTCCTTCAGCAGGGAGCTCCCGCCTTGGCCGAGCCAGTATCCGCCAAGAAATGGACCATGAAAGTCTACAACGGCAACGAAGCCACAAGCATCGATGTCGTTGATGAAACACCGGAAACGGAAGCTGCCCTCACGGGTGGCGGAGTTCCCGGCATGTTGAAGAGCCTGTGGTCGGCCGGTCAGAAATGACGGTGGCCACTTCCCGCAATCGAGGGATCGATTGCGACACAATTTCCCAGAGAAGTGCATGACGCCGGATGAGAGAGGACCGGTTCAACGCTCACGTTGAACCGCCTCCGAATCCGGCACATGCTGTTCTGATTGAGGTGCAAGGATGTCAACCGCCAAGCCATTTCGCTGGAGTTTCGGATTTTACTCCGTCTGCTCCTGGGCGGCACTGTTCGTCGCCGGTGCGATGCCACTCGCTGCACAGACCGCACCACTCGCCCGTTCAGCCCCGATGGCCGAAGCGCGGGATTCGGAACCGGTATTTCATGTGATTGCACCCTCCACCAAACTCACGATTGTGCATTTACAGACGCGGACCCTCCAGTTTTCTAAGCGTATTAAAGAAGTGGATGGTTTCAATCCCGAAATACTCAACGTGTCACCCGCGACACCTACCCAGATCCGCCTCCGGGCCGAGACAACCGGTGTGACAGCGATGACTGTCGAGGACGAAACGGGTGCAAAATACCACATCGAAGTCTTCGTCGAGGGCGATGTCCGAGAGCTGAAAGCCTACTTACAACGGCTGTTTCCGGGTTCGGCAATTGATGTCGTCTCACTGCGTGACAGCGTGGTCCTACGAGGCTGGGTCACGGATCCTCAATCGATCCCTCAGATCATGGCCATCGCCCGGCAGATGTATCCGACAGTCCATAACCAGATGCAGGTCGGTGGCGTCAACGTCATCCAACTGCATGTCAAGATCATGGAGGTCCAGCGCTCCAAGGTGAAACAGCTGGGATTTAACTTTGCCGCATCCGGCCAGCAATATGCGGTGACGAGTACGGTCGGAGGACTGGTCCCCGTCTCCGGGTTAACGGCTCCGTTTGGGGGGCCACCCATCCCTTCACTGGGCACCTCACCCAACTCACCGTTGCAATTTGCGATCACCGGAAACTCGGATCGCTTTCAGGGCTTCATCGATGCCCTGACCAATGAGGCCCTCGCGAAAGTGTTAGCCGAACCCACGCTCGTAACGACCAGTGGTCGGCCCGCTTCGCTGCTGTCGGGAGGCGAGTTTCCGATCCTGGTGCCAGGTGGGGTCGGAACGGTGTCGATTCAGTTCCGAGAGTTTGGCGTCCGTATGGAGGCCATTCCGACCGTCCTCGGAAACGGGCGATTGCGGCTCGACATCGCCCCCGAAGTGAGTGAACGGGACTTCAGTAGCTCGGTCACTGTCGGTGGCCTGGTGGTGCCCGGGATTAACACTCGTCGGGTGAATACCCAAGTCGAAATGAGCTTCGGTGAAACCATCATGATTGGTGGTCTAATTTCCCGGAAGCGACTGACGACCTCGACCAAGGTTCCCATCCTCGGTGAACTGCCCGTCATTGGGGCGGCATTCAGCCGCAAGACTCATGAAATGGGCGAAACAGAACTGCTCATCATGGTGACGCCGGAGATGGCTGGAGCCATGCGGCCAGATCAGGTTCCGCATGACGCTCCCGGATGGTTGCAGGATGAACCAACCTCGAAGGAACTCTTCCTGGACGGCATGCTAGAAGTGCCCAGCTACGGCCCCGACACCGAGGGATATACATCCGGATACGCCACAGAGGGCACAGCTGACAGCGGAATGCCGGGCATGATTTACGAGGGATCCCCCCGCTCAGCCACTCCCGAGAATTCCTCGCCGATCCTCTCGGCTCCGCTCGAGACCGATCCCCAGGCGATCATCATTCCGACCGACCCCTCCGTCGGGGAGATCCAGACGATGAGTGGTCGGATGGACGATCGACGAGTGATTCCAGCGGGTGGTGATCCCTTCCGAATTCCGGCCCGTCGGGAAATCCCGCCCGCCCGCCCTCGAATCCAGCAGTCCGATTCAGATGAGTCGCCAGTCCGCCAGGGGCCATCGACTCCGGCCACCGGCAAGAGGTCGCTCCCGAGTCAGAAAGGACCGCAACGCTCGAGCTCGACCTCCAGTTCTACACGTTCCCCGAGTCGTTCCACGACGAGCGTCCCCGCTTCCAAGAGTGTCCGCAGTCCGGCCCCCTAAAGTCGAATTGACCCGACCCGCTGAGTGGGACGCCTGGAGTTTCTCCCCCGAGAAAGGGGAGTGCTACTCCGTCATCTAGCCTTCATGTGCCGGAAGAGAAGAATTGCTCTTCGCGGTCAGTGTTTCCCAAGGATGTCATCATGAGCAGCGTTGTTCGACTGGCGATTGTCGACCCAAACGATGGCTCGCGCAGCTCGGTGAAAAACCTGCTGCTGGGGGTCGACAGCGTGTGGCTCGAGGCCGAGTGTTCTCGTTATGAATTCTTTGCGGATCTCGTCTCGCAGACCAAGCCCGACATCGCTCTGATCAGCATCGACGCTGACCAGGTGAAGGGGCTGGCGCTCGTCGTCCAGGTCAGCCAGCTGGTGCCTGGCTGTCACGTTCTTGTTCTCAGTAAATCTACGGAAGGCAGTCTCATACTTCAGGCGATGCGGAATGGTGCGCGGGAATTTCTCAATGCCCCGCTCCGCCTCGACGACTTCATGGCCGCGCTCGATCGCTTGCAACTGACGGGGGGAGGTCGCAAGGGGGGGAAATCGGGCGGTAGTAAGGTCGTGACGATCGTCGGGGCGAGCGGCGGCGTGGGCTGTACGTCGTTGGCCATCAATCTGGCCTGCATCGAGGCCCGCAACAAGGACAACAGTGTCGGCATCATTGACCTCGACATGGGGCTGGGCGATGCCGATGTCTGGCTCGACATTATTCCCGACTACACCATTCAGGACGTGGCTGACAACATCACGCGCCTCGACTACTCGCTCCTCAAACGTTCATTGACCCAACACTCCAGCGGTGCGTTTCTGCTGCCCCGTCCCATCCAGATGGACGATCATCCCCCGATCTCGCCGGATCAATTGCAGCGGGTGGTCTCGCTCTTGAAGGCGACGTTCACGCACTTGATTATCGATGTCAGCAAGAGTTTCACTCCACTCGATGTCGCCGCCATGCAGGTCTCGGACATCGTGCTGCTGGTGGCCCAGCTGGATCTGCCCTGCTTGCGAAACGTCGTGCGGATCATGCAGTTTCTCGAGGATCGTGAACTGGCAGGCAAGGTCAAGGTCTTAATCAATCGCATTGGTCTCGAAGATAGCCAGATCAGCCTCAACAAGGCTCTCGACACGATTGGTCGCGAGGTCTATTGGCAGATCCCCAACGATTATGCCGCCATGATCGAGTCGCGAAACAACGGAGTGCCGCTGATCGAGCAGGCTCCGAAATCGAAAGCAACCAAGGCCATCGAACTCCTGGCTCAACAGATCGATTCTGGCGAACAGCTCACAGCAGGCACGCCAGAGGCCGCCCCCGTCGGAGCGGCTGCTGAGAAGCCCCGCCGCCGTTTGTTCAGCTTCCTCGGGAAGTAGCGCGGGCATTCGAGATGGTGAGGCCTTGGTCAGCAGGTGCCCTTACCTCGCCGGGTGTTTCGTCGAGTGTAAGAGCACGATCAGGCCCTGCCGATTGCGGGCTCCCAGCGCGGTCGAAAGTCGTGCGGTCAATGGGTCTAGTTGACCATTCGTGAGCTTGGCCACGATGGTCAGGGTCGTCTCGGCAGCTCCGCGACCTCGGAAGGCTTGCTGGACGTTGATGGGCTCACGACGGGCTCCAATGGCCAGAATCTGGAAGGGACCGATGACTTCGGAAGGCTTTCCATCACCCGGCTTGCCCACGCCGGTGCCCTCCGGAATGTGGGGGGAAGCCGTCGCCGCCGGGATCTCAAACGACACGAGATCGCCGGGATTAATCTGCTCAGCCACGACCGACCGGGGATCGATCGGCACCCAGAAGGCGACCTCGTCCTCCTGCAAGGTCTTCGCCAGTTGCTGTTGTGCCGGAGCCGCCAAATCCACCTCCAGGATGATCTCGCCACCCAGGAAAATGCGGTTCGCCCGTTGGCCGATCACGGCGGCCTTGGCGGACCACTGGGGGGCGACCGTCTCCAGATTCCCCGCAGCGCTGCCCGGTAAATCGATCTGTTGCAGGTGCTCCTCCCGAATCGCATCACCGATGTTCAAATTCACATCAGGCTTGATGGCAATGAACGACTTCTTGCCAAGGGTGTTCGACGCCTGCTGGAGATACAGCCAGTTGCAGACCGCCCCGGCCAGGCCGAGGATGGCCGCTATCAGTAGTCCGGTAAATCCCTTCATGGGACGTGACCTTCCTGTAAAACCGATCGGGGCAGCTTCTCGCGCGGACGGGCAAACCAGACGGTGTGGCCGCCCGCTCCATCTGACACGATGAACCCCCAGCATATCAGACGCCGCCCCGCTAAGGCACCGGAACCGGAGTCGTCACTGGGGCTCTGCTCCTCCTGCTCCCTCTCCCCCATATTCTGTTTGGCTGTCTGAGAGGACTCGACGGCGGGGGTGACGGGGTGACCAGTCGGCGTAATCCCTCGGACTCCGGCCCGTCCGGTGGGCTGTGTGAGCGGGAATAGACGAACGGATGTCTTCGGCTGATCGAGCGGGCCAGGCAGCGACTCCGTCCCGACGAGCGAGTTCAGCAGTTGCTCCTCCTCGGACGACACAACCAGTGACAGCACCCACTCGTCGGCGGCAGTCAGCACCTCAGCGCAGCGTTGCTCGAGGGCCACCAATGCCTGCTCCGAATGGCCCTCGACATGCTCCCGAGTCAGCACCATGCCGAATTGCTCCAAGGGGAGCAGCAGCTGGAGTTCCGGGGTGTCTGGCAACTGGTTTCCATCGAGCGAGTTGGCAAGCGGTGTTGCTTCCTCCCGTCCGCGCTGGCTGGCGACCTGCCCAGCCAGCGCCAGCAATCCAGCGGCGATGGTGACGATCACCAGCAGATCGAAGACTCGCCGGGTGAGCGAGGTCGGAGACGAGGCCAGCGAGGATTGCGAGGATTGCGGGGTGATCATCCAGCGACCAGTCAGCAGTGCGAGGTCGAGGTCATGGTATCTGAGTCTAGCGGTCATGCCCGGAGATTACTTTCTCGCGGCGCTGAGTTCAGACGTGTCGACGATCCAGAAGAGTCAGCACGGCGACTGAGACCCGTTGGCCAATCACCTCCTCAATCTCTCAGGGAACTGGAGTGAGTGTCATGTCCATGCGAAGTCATGGGGGCCACCGCTGAAGCTGGGAGTGGTTTTCGGGAGTTCCTGTGGGAATACACTTCAAGCGGGACGGATTGAGGCGTACGAAGGATGTCCTCGTCCGTCGATCCTCGGTGTCTTCTACACGGACGGACGAGGACGTCCGTCCTACGAAATGTCTCATTTCTCCCCGCGACAAGTATAGACAATCAAGAACGAGAGGGACGTGAGGCGTCCGGCCGGTGAAAAATTACCGGCCAAGTTTCGAACGAGTGCGACCGCCAATGTACGCTGAAACCCTCGGCTTCGAGTAGCTCTTGCACCCCACCGAGGCACGGCCTCCCGGGTCCGTGTTTCCCGGGGAAACTCCGGTCATTGTCCCGCTCGGAACACCCGACAATAGCCCACCGCTACAACGGTGGGAAAGCGTCGCAGTCGCACTGACGAGTCCCGTGAGGGACAGCAGAAGCCTGCGAAAGCTGCGGTGGTGTGACCGGGTAAGCGCGGCCACAATGCGAGATTCTGTCGCCCCTTGCTCGCCTGGGTAGCGCCGGGCGACATCGCTCATTCCGCTTCCGCAGTTTCCAGCACTGGCAGTTCCGCCACCAGCGGTTGCCAGTCGACCTGCTGGGAGTCGCCCCACAGGTGTTCCAGGTCGTACATCTGGCGGGCTTCTTCGGAGAAGACGTGGAGGACCAGGTTGCCGTAGTCTTCTAGTACCCAAGTGCCGGTTTTCTCGCCCTCGATCCCGAGGCGACGCCAGCCCGACTCCTTCATCACCTTGTTCACTTCGTGAGCAATGGCGGACATTTGCCGACCGCTGGTCGCGGTGGCGATCACGAAATAGTCGAAGATCGCCGTGATCGGGGTGAGGTCCAGGACCACGATGTCCTTGCCACGAAAAGCGTCGCAAGTCTTCGCAGCCAGAACGGCGTGCATGAGGGAAGATGTCATCAGAGTCTCAATCGGTCAGGAATGCCCCCAGGGGGATTCATTGCAGAGGCCATCCACTGCCATTCGTCGGCCACGCTTTCCAGCGGGGCTGATTCTATTCATCAGTGTACGTAACTCCCGAATCGCGTGCGCGGCTCAAAGTGGGCCGAGAAGCGGAAACAAGAGGAAACTTTGTTCACCATGCAGGGCTGGAAACGAGATCGCCCCCGGCACTGGGACCAGAGGCGAAGTCGGACGGGCACACTTGCCCGTCCAGTTTCTCGGTAGGAAGGCGGACGGGCAAATGTGCCCGTACCACACTGGCTACCGCCCCAAGATCCACAGGTGGAACGCCTTCGACTTCAGGCCCGCTTCGGCCAGAACCTGGCGTACGGTCTTGGAGTCATCCTTAGCGAACGGTTGCTCGGTAAGTACGCCCTCTTCGCGATAAAAGACCGACATCTTGCCGTCGACAATCTTCTCGACGATGTTAGCGGGCTTGCCGCTCGCTTTAGCCTCTTCCACCAGCTTATTGCGGGCTTCCGTCACGCGAGCGGGGTCGACCGAATCGGTATTGGCAAATGCAGGCTTCAGAGCCGCGACGTGCATCGCCACGTCTCGCAAGGCCACAGCGTTCAGGTCAGTCCCCTCGGCCTGGAACAGGCAGGCCGTCTTGCCGTCGTGGTGGACGTAAGCCCCTACTGGACCCTGAACGCGAATCACGCGGGCGATGACGAACTTCTCGCGAATCTGATTCACGACATCTTCGAACATCGTCTTCAGCGACTTGCCGTCCGCTGTGGACTGAGCCAGAAGCTCGTCCACAGTGGTCGCTCCTGGTCCGTTCAACAGCTGGGTGACCAGTGCGTCCCCAAGATTGACGAAGGCGTCTGCCTTCGCCACCGGAGCAGACTCGCACTGAATTTCGACAGCAGCGGCTTCGCTGTTGTCGGGCTTGAGCTTCACGAAGACGCGACCTTCTTCGGTGGCGTTTTCCGCACGGCTGACCAGCAGCTTGCCCACCTGCGAGCGCAGGATTTCGATGGCCTTTTCGGGATCGCCACCGGCTTCGGTGAGGGCTTGCTTGACCTTCATGAGCGGCAGACTGGTCCGCTGACGGAGAGCATTGACGGCGGCTGCGGTGATTTCAGCCATGGGGGAGACTCCTCCAGGATTGCGAAACTGAACGGTGTGAGTTGAGAAGCGAGCGTGTTGTAGCGGACTCGGGTCGCAGAAGCATCTGTCTGGGTGAGGGACACCACGGGCGGGAACGAAGTTCGCGGACGTGGGATAGGCATCCAGCCTGTCTTCTTGACGTTCCAAGAAACCGACAGGCTGGAAGCCTATCCCACGCCAATGAAGAAGCCCGTGGTTGTGACACCACGGGCTGGAATTCAGACGCACAGCGATTTAGCGGATGCTCGGCACCGCTTTGTGCTCTTCGGCCTTGGCGGCTTCTTCCTGCTTCCGCGGAATCGAGGCCTTGCCTGCGTTGATGGCATCAGAGACGTAGCCCAGGATCAGACGAATCGAGCGGATGCTGTCGTCGTTGCCCGGAATCGCGAGGTCCACCATATCTGGGTTCGAGTCGGTGTCGATCAGCGACACGATCTTCACTCCCAGATTGCGGCACTCGGCGACGCAGTTCTTTTCCTTGCTCGGGTCGACGATGAACACCGCTTCGGGAAGACGGTTCATCTCGCGGATACCGCCCAGGTTCTTCCGAATCTTCTTCAGTTCGCGAAGCAAGCGAGACTGCTGCTTCTTCGAGAATTTGGTGAGCAGATCACCGGTGGTTTCGAGCGTTTCCAACTCTTCCAGCCGACGCAGACGAGCGCGGACCGTCCGGAAGTTCGTGAGCGTGCCGCCCAGCCAGCGTTCCGTACAGTACGGCATGCCGCATGCGGCCGCAGCCTCAACGACCGCTTCCTGAGCCTGCCGCTTCGTTCCCACGAACAGCACCAGGCTACCCTGGGCCGAAACCTTCTGGAGGTACTTCTGAGCCCGGACCAGGCCCCGCACCGTTTCCTTCAGGTCGATAATGTGGATTTTGTTCCGACGCCCGTAGATGTACGGACGCATCTTGGGGTTCCAGCGACTCGCTTTGTGTCCAAAGTGAACGCCTGCTTCCAGAATGTCCTTGACGACGATTTCTGCCACGCCCCATCACTCCTGTCGAGATCTTGATCTAATCGAAGTCATGAGGATACTGTTCCAATGGCGGGGCGTCAAACGTTCAACCTCTTTGGAATTGAGGTTCATGAGATGTCTGTGCCTCAAGGCCCCTAAAACAGCCGGTTTTACCCCCTCGTCCACGTGAGCGGCACCAGATCACCCATCGGCAGCGCCGCATTCAAGCTCCCGCTGCGGAAGCCTTCCAAGTCGATCGTCACATATCGGAAACCGAGAGAACGGAACTGAGCGCTCGTGCGCTGCCGTAAATCGCCCTCGACCAGTCGGCCCACAGCTGCGATCGGGACTTCGATCCGAGCCAGGTCGTGGGCCTCCAATCGCACCCGCAGTTCGCGGATACCGAGTTGCTCGCGGAGCCAGACTTCGGCGGCGTCGATGCGAGCGACGCGCTCGGGAGTCACCTCGACACCATACGCGATGCGGCTCGACAGGCACGGACTGGCGGGCTTGTCCCACACGGGCAGGCCCCACTCCAAGGCCAGCTCGCGGACCTCGGCTTTCGTCAGTCCGACTTCCAGCAGCGGGCTGCGGACCTGGTGCTGCGTCGCCGCTACCATGCCGGGGCGGTGGTCGCCCACATCGTCCGCATTGGCCCCATTGACCAGCATGTCAAACGGCTCCCGCGCGGCGATCTCCTCGATCCGGGTATACAATTCCGTTTTGCAGAAGTAGCAGCGGTTGCCCGCGTTCTGGATGTAGCCCGTTTGAGAAAACTCTTGCGTGTCGATCACCACATGCCGAATCCCGATCTGCCGGGCGAGCGCGACAGCGTTCTCCAGTTCTCCACTGGCCAGGCTGGGACTGACAGCTGTCACGGCCACGGCCCGATCTCCGCCAGCCAGGTGGGCCGCCATCGCCACGACGGCGCTGTCCACTCCGCCGGAGAATGCGACCGCCACCCGCCCGCCCGAGCGGAGAATGTCGAGGAGAGCATCGCATTTGAGGGAGAGTGGGTGAGTCACGAACACCTCAGCCGCAGAATTCGGGGGACATCTGCGAGTACCGCATGACAGAGAACGCAGTCACTTAGGATAACAGGCCCCCCCTGGGGATCACACGGTGCAAACCACTTCTGTCGGGAGGCTTCGCTATAATTTGAGCTGACGCAGTTCTGGCCCGCCCGCCGCGCTGACCGGGATTTCGCCCACACACGAGGACGATTCGGCGTATTCGTGTTATCCTCGTCTGCACTGATTTACTCCTTCCGAGACATTCATGCTGGCCGCTCTTCGTCGACATCTGGGCATGCCGCTGCTGGCCAAAGAGCTGACCGAACAAGCCGCGCGCTCGCGGACCTACATCATCCGCTTCCTCTACACGGCTGTGCTGTTTGCCGCCGGGCTTTTCATCATTTATGGTCGCGGTGCCACTGGCGGGGTGGCCCAACTGGGCCAGGGCCAGGAGATGTTCAATCAGATGTTCCGTCTGCAACTGGGGGCGATTTTGCTCGTCTTGCCCGCAACTTGTGCGGGGGCGTTTGCCGGGGAAAAGGAACGGGAGAGTCTGTCGCTGTTGCTGCTGACCACGATCCCGCGCGGCATGATCGTACTCCAGAAGCTCCTCAGCCGGGTGATTCCGATGCTGGCGTTCGTGGTGCTGTCCTTTCCGCTGATGGCCACGGCGTACAGTTTTGGCGGGGTGCAGACCTCGCAGTTGTATTTCACGCTGACGTTTCTGGTACTGCTGACGGTCTATGTGGGAAGCGTGTCGATCATGTGTTCGACCTACTGCCGCACCACGGTAGAGGCGTACGTGGCAACGTACCTTTGCCTGTTCGGAACCGGCATTTTTCTGGGTCCGGCATCTTCTGGTCTGAGTCATGGAACGGACATCGCAATCAGTCTCGCAGCGACCGGCTGCCTGTTCACCCCGTTTACGCTCGGTGCATATCTCTTCGCGTGTGTCTTTCTGTACGACCGGGCGTTTGTCCCGCCGAAGAACGTTCTGCTGACCCTGTTCAAGGGAGTCGATCAGTTCTTCAACAGCATGAATTCGGTCACGGGAGGCGTGGTCCTGGTGCGGGACGGCGATCCTTACCCAGCGGATGACCCCCTCAGCTGGCGGGAGACGGCCAAACGTTCGCTGGGGACGTTCCGGTATCTGTTTCGCATTCTGGTGGTCATCGAGTTGCCGATCCTGTGTGTCTCGCAGATGGTGAATGTGAATCTCGTGCAGACGGAATCGGTGATGTCGGTCTTACTCTACATCACCTGGGTGATCGCGCTACTTCTGGTAACGGTGCATTCGGCCAGTGTGGTCTCGACGGAGCGTTCGCGGCAGACGCTGGATGTGTTGCTGGTCTCGCCGATTTCCGGGCGACAGATTCTGTCCAGCAAGCTCAGCGGAGTGCGGCGACTGTTCTGGACTTTGCTCGTACCGTTCAGCACGATCTTGCTGTTTCAACATTGGTTCCATGGATTCGGAAGCGATGTCCGGTATCTGGTCCTGGGCTTTGGAAGTGTGTTCGTCGTGCTGCCCCTCGTCATGTGGATGGGGATGGGGATTGGTCTGCGGGCGAAGTCTCAGATGCGGGCCATCATGACTCTGCTCAGCATCCTCGTTGTCGTGACGCTGTCAGGGCCAATCCTTAATTACACGCTTGATCTGCTTCAACGGGAGGACAGCCACCTGCGGCAATTGACGCGACTCACCCCCGCGAACTGGGTGATTTTTCTGGAGCAAGACTACCCATCACCCGTGGACGAAGAGCAAACGTGGCCTCGCTTCTGGGGACTTGCGGGTGTGGTCCTGCTCTACGGAGTCACCGCAGCGGGTCTGCGATGGTGGATTCTGTCAACCGCTGATGCTTTCCTGGGGCGTGTCCAAGAGGGAGAGCAGTTTCCTCCCCGGGCCGAGGAAGATGAAACACAGGGATTAAGTCCAGCCATCCCGGGAGTGTCCGGATCGTAAGTCGAGCGACTCGCGAATGCCTGAGACATCAGACCTCCGAAGGAGTACCGTCGCGATTCTACGCAGAAACCCGTCGGCTTCGAGCAGCCCTTCCACCTCTCCGGGGCACGGCTGCCCAAGTCCGTGTTTCCAGAAGAATCTCCGGTCTTTGTCCGGCCATTGCCCCGCCAGGGACGGCCCACCGTTTCAACGGTGGGAAAGCGATGCCCACCCACCCGCCGAGTCCCGCCAGGGACGGCAGACGCCTACGAAATCCGGGGTCGCGCGGCGGTTGATGGACAGTCGCAGAAAAGATGTCACGCAGCGGGCGTGGAGAAATTCGCTCCCGTAAGGCGAGCGGCCAGACTTCGCGTACCAACAGACTTCCGAGGTCTTCCGAGACTTCGGAAGTCTGGCAGGTACGTTTTCACAAGCCGTTCGCCTTAACGGATATTATTCGAATCATCCAGCTGTTCTGCCATCTGCAAGGGCAGGTCAGATCTCGTCGACGCGACCTCAATCCGATTGGTGAAAGCCTGGACTTCGGGGTGTCGACGATGACACCATTCCAGATGTGGCAGGGCTTCCGAGTAGCGCCCACGGTCATAGAGCAACTTGGACAGATAGGATCTGAAGCTGTAAGAGTTACTGTGCCTCCGGATTGATTTCAGGAGGGTGTTAATGGCGAGTTCATCCTCTCCCAGTTCGAAATAGCATCCCGCAGCGATGACAATCCGGGTGGCGGAATATTCCCCCGAGGTTCTCTCCGATTCCGCTAGTTCCGCCTTGATGAGGGCTTGGAGGACTTGCTGATATCCTTCTCGGTCGGGTGATCCGGTGAATGCTGTTCGAAGCCCCATCAGTGAGTCGAGGTCCATCTTGAAATTTTCGAGAAAGAAACTCGGGGGGTAATGTGATGACAAATCAGTCACAATCGCGGAGCGACAGCGGACATCACGTTGATACGCTTGCTGGTAGTAAGTCACTGACTCGTTTCTCTTCCCCTGATTGTTGAGGAAATGGGCATAGTCCAGGTAGACCTGTCCCTCAAACGGGCGGGCGGCCAGCGCTTGCTTCATCAGTCGCTCTTCAGTCTCACGGGGAGCCAGACTCAGCCAGGCGAGCTTTGCACTTTCGATGTAGGAACGGGGTTCCAGCGGACAGAGTCGCATCGCCCGCAGGTAGGCGGCTTGGGCTCGGCCCAAATGAAGGCGGTTCTCTCCCATCACTTCCGGGATATCGAGCCATTGATTCAGTGCTTGACGATTCGGGTAGTTCGACGAAACCGCCGCCTGCCGAATATCTTCCATGCGGAGATCGTGGTCCACTTCGTGAGCGAGCAAAAAACTCCGTACGTGAGCGCGGCCAGCACGCAGTTGCAACGCCGGATCGTGAGGGTTCGCTTGCACCGCCTTCAGGATGGCCGCGATCTCAAATTTCGTCGAATCCTTATCATCACTGGATTGCCTAGTTTTTGCGAGACGTTTGTATTCGTGATAGTGCGGCTCCGCAGCCACCTCTGGCCACTTGACCTGTACCCCCCATCCCATCCCGACGACGACCAGAACGAGCATCAGACCCCACCCCAGCTTATCTGCATAGGGAACGTACGATTCCCCTGCCGGGAGATTCGGCAGCGAGAGTCGGTACAGAACGCAGGCGGAAGCTGCGGCCAGCATGAGAATCACCATGCAGCTGGGAACGTACCAGATGAAGTCTGTACACGAGTGGACGAGATTGATGGCGAGAATGGCGATGGAGACTGCCAAAGAGGACTTGATGTCGGGGCTCTTCGCCAGAACCAGTCCACGCACGGACCAATAGATGACGAGGCCGATCAATACGAGGGTGATGACCAGCCCCGTGATCCCGGCCTCCATGGCGACCTGGATGTAGCCGTTCTCGGCGTGAGTGTATACGGACCGATCATTGGGGTGGTCGTGGTATGTGTCATAGACGTATTGGTGAGTTCCCAGTCCGGTGCCCGTGATCGGAAAGTCTTGGATGACTTTCAAATCGGTGTCCCAGATCTTTTGCCGCGCTCCTCCATTGTCGACCGCCAGCGCGTTGCCCTCCGAGATATTCACAATATCCACCGACAGCCTTTGATCGAGTCTGCTTCCAAAAGCCATCATCACTGCGGCTCCGCAGACGGAGACACCGAGCAGCCAAAAAATGACTCGGGAATTCAGAATCTTTTGCCTCCAGAGCAGGAGGCATGTGACAGTCATCCCCGTGGCCATCGTCAGCAGGCCCCCTCTCGACTGCGAGAGCAAGATCGCGGTGCAGGTGATCCCCAGCATGATGGCGGGAGGCCACTCGTGCATGAACGCTCTCCAACCGGTGGGGGCCGGATGATTGATGTTCCGGGCCGCACAGAGCTTTTGGAGTGAATTCGAGGCCAGGACATACCACCACAACTGAGCCGGCATGCTCATCGACAGAAAGTCGGCGAAATGGTTCGCATTCGTGAAACAGGCCTTGGCTGCCAATTCCGTATGAGTGTCCGGATGCTGGTAGAACCAGTAGAACATCCCGTTGCTTGTCAGATACTGCACGAGCCCGAACACTGCGGTCGCACATCCAGAAATGGCGACAAAGCGCAGCAGGCGATGAACATCGTTGACCGTGGACAGTCGCTGGACGGCAATAAAAAAGACCAGCATGACGGACACCAGTGTGATCAGATTACTCCACGTCTGCCACGGGGCGAAACTCAGTGTCCCCCAGTGCCCCAGCCCGACCGAAGTCTCGGGATTGTCGCCCCAAGCGGGTAATAGCTGGTTGATCTGGGGAGAGAGTCGATCCTTGAGCGACTCGGGCAGTGTCAGCGTTTGCAGAACGACCAGCAGGATAGCCAGTAGAAACAGCGGTTCCGCCCCGGAGAACGTCCAGCGCGGGCGGTCCTGGCGCAGCTGATAGATCGCCCACCACAGTGCCGTCCATCCCGACAGGATGACCGTGGCGAGATTTCCTAAAGCCTGCCGTCCCCCCCAAATAAAGGGGAGTAGAAGTATCAGCCCCAAGAAGCCCAGATCCACCATCCGCAGTGGCCACGAGGAGGTCTCCGCAGTGGCATGGCTAAACCCCCACTTATTCAAGGGAGGCTTGGATCGCGATGAGGGGCGTGATGACATCGGCCAAGCGACTCCTGAGAACGTCCCACCCGGTGGGTTTTGGTCCGGATTGTTTATGCGGCTTTCCGGAGGGGAATGGTCGCCGTTGTTTCGTCAGTGTGTTCATCGTCGTGACCATAGCCATATCCGGCTTTGTCGCCATAGCCGTAGCCATAGCCATACCCATACTCGTCGCCCGATTTGTTTTGCAGCTGGTTCACCACGAGGCCGATGAGTTGGCAACCCAGTGCGGTCAGTGACTCGGCAGCGCGAATGACCATCCGACGGCGATTCGTATCGGGACGTACGACCAGGATCGCTCCATCGACCAGTCGACCGATGACTTGCACATCGGCCACGGCCAGCGAGGGAGGGGCGTCAATCAGAATCTGATCGAAGCGAGTGTCGGCCCATTCAATCAATTCCGCCAGTCGACCTCCCGCCAGGAGTTCCACAGGATTGATGGGCTTCGGTCCGGCGGGGATGAGGAACAGGTTCTGCAACTCGGACTGGATCATGCAGCGCTCCGCAACATCTCCCACCGGAGCGCCTTCTTTCAAGATCGTGGACAGACCCTCTCGACCCGAAAGTTCGAACAGCTTCGTCAGACCGGGCCGCCGCATATCTCCATCAATGGCCAGAGTGCGTTTTCCGGATTGAGCAAAAGCCACGGCCAGACTGGCGAACACGGTCGTCTTGCCGTCGCCCGGCTCTGTGCTGGAGATGGTGAGCCGACGGGTATCGTCTCCCGAAAAATCGATGGCAGTTCGCAAGGTGCGGAACGCTTCCGACTCGACGGAGTTGGGCTTCGCATACGGGTACAACGACCCCAGTCCATGCTCTTCCAGGCTCGGCAATTTTCGAACCATCGCCAGAATGGGAGACTGGAGTTCCCGGCGCAGATCGTCTGGTGACCGGAACCGGTCATCGATCATGTCCAGAACGTAGATCAGCCCGAATGATCCGCTGATTCCCAGAACCAGACACATGAACACGGTCATCGTCAGACGGGGAGTGACGGGGCTTTTATTGATCTCCGGTTCCACGGTGATCTTCGCTCGAATCGAATTGGACTGCCCCAGCTTGGTCGACTTGACGCTGTCGGCCAAGGCCGCCAGATAGCCCTGCAGTCGGAGGACTTCTTGGGACTTCGCGTCAATGTCGGCAAACAGCCCATTCATCTTGGTGGCTGCCTCGCTCTCACGAGTCAGCGTTTCGCGGGCACGACGCGCTTCGTTCTGCGCGATGGAACTGTTCATGCGCGCCGTCCGGAGTAACGACGAGCCAATATCTTTGGAATCGAGCATCTGGTTGACCGCTTGAGGGCGCTCCAGCAACTGCTGCTCCTTCACCGCGATATCTCGTCTCAGCTGAGTGATTTCCGGGTGATTATCCCCGAGATAAGCCAGCTTCTCGCTCAACTGCGTTTGGGCCAGATTCAGGTCTTGTTGCATCTTGTTGGTGGCATAGCTTTCTCCGGTGTCGAGTCCCGACCTTTTTTCGATGAGTCGCGTGGCCAGGTCTGGGCTGACCCGATTCACGAACTGGGACAGATCTTCACCGCGCGAGCGGGCGACTTCCATTTCATCGAGCAGGGCCATCGCTTCACCTTGGGTTTTGGATCGCGCGAGCCAGTCTTCGTTCAGTTTTTCAATCCGTGAAGTCAGCGTGTTGATCGACTTACTGCCGCTCCCGAAGATCTCGTTGGTTTGAGCCTGCAGATCGCGCAGCTCATGTTGCTTGGTGACCAGCTCTCGTTCTGACGAAACCCGCTGCTGCGTGAGCAGCTTCAGATCCTCACTGCGTTCATCCTGGTGCAGTCGGTTCACCTCGTTAATGAAGCAGTTCAGCACTTCTGCCACGACGGCATACGCTGTGGCGGGATCCTTCGATTCGAAGGAGACACTCATGATGTTCGTGCGGCGAATGGTGCTGACATCCAGCATGTTTCGAAAACTGGGAAGCCATTCATTCTGTCGAATTCCGGCGAAGTCGATCCGGTGATCCTCTGGCAAATTCCGCAGTGTTTCCTTGAGGGTCGAGTCACTGGTCAGTAAATGTTCGAACTCCGGCATTTTGTCCTGTAAGCCCTGGGGCTTACTGCCCTCTTTATCTAAGGCATCGCCACCCGTTTTGAGAATCAGAAGTCTCGCAGAGGATGAGTATCTCCGTTCAGCAGTGACGTAGTAAAATGCTCCCAACGACAAACTGACTATCAACGACAGAATGACGATATGCATCCGGGAACGTACCGATCGCAAGAAACGCAGTACCCCCGACAACAACTCGCTGGAGTCTCCTGTGGCGATCGGAATTTCCGTAGGCGTCTGCATGCTCAAGGCGTCCTTGCCTGGTGCGGTGTGAGAATGGGCTCGTTCAGAAAGCCCGCCCGGAGATGCCAAAGGAAGCCGTCTTCACCACGTCAATGAAGACGGTGGCGGGAGTCTGTTCCACCGAGACGACATCACCGGGTTGGAGCAGAATGTTCTCCCGACCATCTCGCTTGGCTTTCGAATAACTCACCTGAATGAGAGCGGGCTCTTGGATGCCCGGGCGCTTCCGGATGACATAGATCTTGTTCGCCACCGGACTGCTGATTCCCCGTGACAGCGAAATTGCATCCAGCACCGACAGATCCTGACCCACGGGGAATTCGAATTGACCGGGAGCGGCCACCAACCCCACGACAGTCAGCGGGAGCGGATCCTGCTTGTCGACCCAGATCACGGTGCCGTCAGTCAGAGTCGGGATGCCCACGCCTTCCTTGCCAATCGACGCCAGATCGACCTTCAGAGTCTTGGCTCCTGTGGGCGAGACCGGGATCATCTCGCCACTCGCTGAGATGACACCATCTGCACCTCTGGACGCCACCGCGGGGGAACGGCCTTGGGGTGAGGTGCCCGCCTGAAAACCAGGATGACGGACCTCGACAATCGTGCCTGCTTCTTTTGCCAGGTTGCCAGCAGCCGTAATCGCCTGTAACAGATCCGTATTGCCCGGACGGAGTTCATAGGTTCCCGGCTTGTTGACGGCTCCAATCACGGTGATCCGGTTGACCCGCGGCCGAGTCATGGACACTGTGACCTTTGGATCACGATAGACATTCTGCCGGATGGCAGCTGTCCGGATCGCCTGTTCCGCTTCCAGCATACTCATGCCCACAATGGGGATGTTGCCAATAAAGGGCAGGTCAATCTCGCCATTTTCATGCACCCGAGTGGTGAAATTGGGGTTATCGTCCTTTTTCAGACCGACCCGCAGATCAATCGAGATCACGTCGCCATGTGCAATCAAGTCTTGCGGAATTGTCGCGCCCGCGAGTTTCGACAAATCCACTGTTTGAACATTGTTCGCCGCCACCGCATGCCACTCCCGAGGCAAATCCCGAGCCAACATGGCCCCCGATGCACAACCCTGATAGATCAGGAGAGTACACAGGCAGACCGCATAACCGGCCCGCTGAATCAGCTGTGGAATCGATGGGGGAGGGGATGGCATCGGCTGGATGAATTGGGGAATGCGCAGAGTTAGAATCACGCCACGCAGCCCGGTAGGGGAGGAAGAGGGAAAGGGCATCTGAATCCCAAACTTAGGGCAAATCTTCTCAAAGGGTCAAGGTGACTTCCCACTCCCGTGTCATTTCCGCCGTCACTGGACAGCGAGTTTCTCTTGGTTGTGGTGACAATTCCTTGATAACATCTGCACACCCACAGAGATGCGGAGGCTTGGCTCCTGCCAGAAGTCTGTATCGCACCTCCGGTCAAAATGGCCGATCAATACACAGGAGAGAGGCATG
>JANPCU010000196.1:0-17439 GCA_031431195.1 Planctomycetota bacterium
TCCTGACCCCGCCACCCACGGCCGCCCTCCAGCTGGCCAAGCCACCCTGCCGCAGATCAGATCCCTATTGACATCCAAAACCGGCGGGGTGACCCAGACATCGCTTGGGATGTCTGGGTGGCGGAGCAACGAGAGGGTACGCAGGACCAGCCACTCCGGCAATCCCTCCTATTCCTGCGTCACCCAGACGTTCAAAGCCACGTCTGGGCCACCCCGCCACGGCCCTCGCAAAGCCTCAGACCGTGCCACCCGACCGATTGACGGGGGAGCGTCGCTGAGTAGATTGCAGCCTCCCTCCCTCGTACTCCTGGTCACCCAGCCAAGCAGAGCGATATCTCGCCCACCCTCTCCAAGAAATGACCCATGAATCCGATCCGCAGTGCCCTGATTGTCTGTGCGTTACTGCTCATCTGGTCTGCGGCTGCGCAGTCAGCTGAGACCGACGCTCCCCAGCCGCCCGAGGGATATGATGTCCGCCGAGAAGGGATCGAACATGGCCAGGTCGAGCTGATTGAATACGAGTCGACCACGGTCGGGATCAAGCGTCGGGCCAAGGTCTACACCCCGCCGGGTTACAACAAGGAGCAGAAGTATCCCGTCCTGTATCTGCTGCACGGCATCGGTGGCGACGAACATGAGTGGACCCGTGGCGGGGCCCCGGATGTGATCCTCGACAATCTTTTGGCCGACAAGCAGATCGTGCCGATGATTGTCGTTCTCCCCAATGGACGAGCGGCCAAAGAGATTACTGCGAGAGATCCCATTCCGAAACAGTCACCCGCGTTTGCGGCATTCGAACAGGATCTGCTCCAAGACCTGATTCCCTTCATCGACAAGACCTACTCCACACAGCCCGACCGGGACTCGCGGGCTCTGGCCGGTCTGTCGATGGGAGGCGGACAGTCGCTCAACTTCGGGCTCAACAACCTCGACACGTTCGCCTGGGTCGGCGGGTTCTCCTCAGCTCCGAATACCAAGCCCGCCTCGGCACTGATTCAGGATGCCGATGCAGCGACCCAGAAGTTAAAGCTGCTGTATGTCGCCTGCGGAGATCAGGACGGGCTGTTCCGGATTAGCCAGGGAGTCCATCGCATGCTCGACGAGAAGAAAGTGCCACACCAGTATCTGGTCATCCCGGGCGGGAAGCACGACTTCCAGGTGTGGAAGAGCGATCTCTACCGCTTCTCCCAGCTGTTGTTTCGAGCGAGCGGTACGCCGTGAATGTTCGGCCCAGACATCGCTTGGGATGTCTGGGTGGCAGAGCAACGAGAGGGTACGCAGGACCAGCTCACTCCGGCAATCCTCCTGTTCCTGCGTCACCCAGACGCTCAAAGCCACGTCTGGGCCACCCCGCCTTCGAAGGACATGAGGAATGTTGAAAGGATCACGGCCTTACACTCGAACCCTATGCCGAGGTAGAATCGGTACGTGGCTCGAACAAGGAGTTGCCCACGATGATCATGCCTGGACACATCAAGAACGGCGTCGTTGTACTCGACTCGCCCAATGCTCTGCCCGAAGGCACAGCTGTGCGAGTCGAGGTCGTTTCGCAATTGCCAGCCACAGCCTCGAATCAACAGGTTCAGGCCAAACGAACGGGTGGGCAGTATGCGGGGCAGATTGTGATGGCTCCCGATTTCGATGAATGGCCCGATGAGATTCAGGCAGCGTTCGGGATGAAACCGTGACGCTTCTGCTCGATACGCATACGTTCTCTCTGGTGGATTTCTAATCCCGCCAGCCTGAGCCTCAATGCTCGCGTGGCCATCGAAGAGCCCGCTATTCGCATTCTCCTGAGTACCGTGGTGCTGTGGGAGATTGCGATCAAACGCACCATCGGAAAGCTGACAGCCCACGTAAAACCTGGAGACTGCGGTTCAAGACGCAGGGTTCGTATATCTGCCGATCAGCGAGGCCCTTATCCCTTTTATCACCGCGACCCCTTCGATCGCATGCTGATCGCCCGGACGACCGTCGAGAACGCCACCTTGTTGACTCGTGATCCGCTCATTCCGCAGTATGGGATCTCGACGATCATTGCCTGATGTCTGTTTGACTCATCGTGCGGAAACAGTCTTCCCTGCGAGTCCGATCTCCTCGCCCCCCCGCACCGTCAGGGCCACGGGCCGATGGTCGGACGCCCGGGTCCAGAGGTGACGGCAACTGGTGATGTCGACACTGGGGCTCACCCAGGCTTGGTCGATGGCCAGCACGGGGAGCGGGAGCGGCCAGGTGGCGCGATAGCCCTGCCCCGCGAGGTCGAACGCCAACGCGTACTCGGATCGGAGCGGGGCGAGGAGGGCGGAGTCGGTCGGTGTATTAAAGTCCCCCAGCACCAGTGTCGACCCACCGGCCAGTGGGGTCACCACCTCGGCCACGTGGGCCAGCGGTTCGCGGCGGGACCAGAAGGGGTTGGCTTGAATATCGACGATGACCAGGTTCAGCGTTTGCCCGTGGACGGTCGTCGTGATCTGCCGGGCGCGGCTGCCATCCGGGAATTCGTGGACAGTGGTCTCGCCCGATTCGCCGCGCGTCAGCAGCACGATCCCGGCTCCGAGCAGCGACACTTTGTACCCCGGACAGCCCTGCTGCCAGTGCTGCCGCGTCTCCTCAGTCCCGATCCCGGCCTCGACGAGTGCGATCACATCCGCATCCCAGCTGCGGACTTCGGCGGTGACATCCTCCCAGCCGCTGTGAATGCGGCAGGCGTTCCAGAAGACGACCTGCACATCGCTCGATTCGCTCCGGTCGGGCTGAGATCGCCAGTCGTCGGTCCAGACGCCGACGACGAGCAGTGCCGAGCAAATCGCCCAACGAATGGCCCGCTTGCGCTCCCCGCGCTGAAGCACAGTGAGTGCCAGTGTCACCACCGCCAGCACCGGCAGCGGCAACCCATAATACAGCGTCGACAGACCAAACATCTGGTCCCGCACCAGCCGGGCACACACGCCCAAAAACACCACTCCGTACAGACCGCAAACTGTCCAGCTGTGCAGGTGACTCGCTAAGGAGCGAACCTCGGCAGGGGGCGGCGTAACAAGGGGAGCAAGGGGAGCAAGGGGAGCAAGGGGAGCAAGGGGAGCAAGGGGTGGGGTCATGAGGGAAATCGATGAGGAGTCTGCCCGCCCGCTTTCGCACAGGCCGATCTCTTCAGTTTTCACCGGCCTGCCAGCAATACACGGTCAATACGATCAATTCTCCGTGAATCGAGGGCAAAACTCCGAACCGTGGGGGTTCTGCCGGTGAGGACGATCATGCCGAGGACACTCCGTTGCTCGACGAAGCAGCGTGGGGCCGGGGACAGGGTGACGGGCTTGGCTCGAAACCGGTTCCCGAACTCGGTAGGCTGCCCTGTCCATTTTACGTCAGTCCTCCGTGCGGAGTTGGAGATGTCTCGCTCATCGATCCTGTTACTGCTGGTGGCCCTGCCGTTCGCGCTGGTCGCGATCGGTCTCCGCTCTGACATTGCCCCCGCACGGGCCGAAACGCTGGCCGCCTCGGACCAGCTGCACTGGTATCGGGGGAATATGCACACGCACTCGCACTGGAGTGACGGGGATGACTATCTGGAATCGATCGCGTCGTGGTATCAGAAGGCGGGTTATCAATTTCTGGTCTTCACGGATCACAATGTGTTGGCCGACAGCGAGCGCTGGGTCGAGATCAAGAAGACCAAGGGGAAGCAGGCGGCATTTGACAAACTCCAACAGCAGTTCCCGGAGTGGGTCGAAGAGCGAACTGTAGCAGAGAAGCACGAGGTGCGTCTGCGGCGATTCGATGAAGTCGCAGAGCGTTTCAACCAACCCGGCGAGTACCTGCTGATTCAAGGGGAAGAGGTTAGCGATCGGTTGAGCATCAAGATCCCTCTGCACTTCAATGTCAGCAACGTGAAAGAGCTGCTCACCCCGCGCGGCGGAGACAGCGTCGCTGAGATCATCCAGAACAACGTCGATGCGGCCATCGCCCAGCGTGAGCGGACGGGACAGCCGATGATCATCCACCTGAATCACCCGAACTTTGGGTACGCGGTGACGGCGGAGGATCTGATGCGGATTATCGGCGAGCGGTTCTTCGAGATCTACAACGGGCACCCCGGAGTTCACAACGCGGGAGATCACCAACATGCCGGGTGCGAGCCGATCTGGGACATTGTGCTGACCAAGCGGCTGGCGGAACTGAAACTCTCCGTGATGTATGGTTTAGCGGTCGATGATGGACACGCCTACCACCACATGCCCAGTCGGGCGGCTGAGCCAGGACGCGGATGGGTGATGGTGCTGGCGAAGGAACTCACGGCGGGTTCACTCATCGAAGCGCTCGAGGCGGGGCAGTTCTACTCCAGCAGCGGTGTCACGCTGTCGCGGGTCGAGTCGAGCGAACGGGGGTTGTCCATCCAAGTCGACGCCGTCCCAGGAGAGACGTACACGATTGAGTTCATCGGCACTCGCCGAGGCTACGATCCCGTCGGACAGCCGGTCCTCGACGATCAGGGGACCGAAATCCGGACCACGCGCCGATACAGCCCGGAGATCGGTGCCGTGTTGACCACGGTTCAAGGCACACAAGCCCACTACGAGATGACCGGGGATGAGGTCTATGTCCGCGCCCGCGTCACCTCCAGTGCCCTGCACCCCAATCCCAGCGAGATCGGGGAGCTCCAACGAGCGTGGTGCCAGCCGGTGGTGGGACCGGCGGCTCGGTGAGCTAGCGCGAGTACGCTCCGCTTCGAAGACTTCGCGTCGCGGCTAACGCGGGCCGATTGCTCTCTGTCGCTCAACTCTCAACGCTCCCCATGATGCCCGCACCCACCCTCGATGATCGACTTCGTATGCGACAGCGTCCTGCTGGCTCGCCCGTGATGTTCCAGTCGTGGCGGGAGCTATTGTTTCTGCACTGGGACTTCCCGGTGGAGCAGATCCAGGCGACGCTCCCGTCCGGACTGCATGTCGACACGTTCGATGGCCAAGCCTGGCTGGGGGTCGTCCCGTTCTGGATGCGGAACATCCATCCTCGGTGGCTCCCCGCAGTGCCGGGGATCTCAAACTTTCTGGAGCTGAACCTGCGGACCTATGTGCATGATGATCGCGGGAATTGCGGAGTGTGGTTCTATTCGCTGGATGCGAATCAGTCACTGGCCGTCTGGGCCGCTCGCCAGTTCTTTCACCTCAATTATCAGCACGCCGTCATGACCAGCACGCGCGACGACGCCACCGGCTGGATTGGATTTACGTCGCAACGGCGTGGAGCGAGCGCTGACCTGAACTGCCAATTTCGCTACCGCCCCACCACCCCGCCCTGCCCGGCCGATCCCGGCAGCTTGGAGTTCTTCCTTGTCGAGCGGTACGTCCTCTTCGCTCACTCCCCCAGCGGCCAGATACACACGGGAACCGTGGTTCACGATCCGTACCAGATCAGCGAGGTCGAACTCCCGCAGTGGTCGGATTCGCTCCTCCCCCTCAACGGGTTCGACCGCCCGGCCCGCCCGCCGGTCCATGCTGCGATGTGCCGAGGCGTCGATGTGGATATCTACCCTCTTGTCCGCCAACCGACACGGCCAGACGAAAGTTGTACCCTACGCAGCGCAGAGTGAGACGTTTCGGCGAGCGGGGTGGCGTCAGCCCCCTGGTTCTGCGGCGAATCCACTATCCGGCTCACGCCGGACGCTCGCCGGAATATCTCATTTCATCCCGCGAAAAGTAGAGACGCATTTATCGAGCAGATCATGACTCGTTGGCCCCGAAGCCGTGACGGCTGAGTCGAGACAGCGTAGACTCACTGATGACTTGCCCCATCATGATCGAACCCGACTTGTGGTTCGGGAGATTGCCCGATGCGAATGCTGACCGGTGCCATACTGCTGCTCGCAGCGGAGCAGGCGTACGCCCACTCCAATCTGGTTCAATTCCCCAATCACATCGAAGCACGAACGGTTCTGATTCCCGCATCGCTGCTGCTGCTGGGACTCGGAACGGTGATGCTGGTCTGGGGAGTCTGGACCGAGGGGCGAAAGGGGCACTGCCCGCCGACCGCAACATCCCACCCCGCCAAGGCCGAGTAGCCTCTTGATTTTCTCGCCGGCGAATGGTGAGTGATCGAGGACCAGTGGAATGCACTCACTGGTCCATGCCGCCCGGACCTGGGGGTCCAGGCGACGGTCAGTTTCCACGAGCCGCTCACCATCGACGACACACTGGATCAAGGCGGCACGATGGTCAAGCTTGTCCCACCGAGTCACTGCGAGCAATGGATCACACGGCTCTGGGTTGTGGTCCTGTTGATGGGGGTGGCCTATTGCGCACGTCCAGCGTGGCTCCCGACCGCTGATGAGTCATCCGTTCGTTCCATCGTGTACCTGCTGGATGAGCGGCATGCCTCAGCCTTGGCAGCTGCGGAGGAACACGTGCGGCGATTTCCCGGCGACTCGCTAGGGATCGCTCTGGCCGCCGAGGCCGCGAGTCAGCAGTCTCGTCACGAACTCGCGATACGCCATTATCAGAAATTGCCACGCGATGGGGGGCAGTGGCAGTTTCTGGCGGAGTATGGACAGGGGCGGAGGCGTGAGGCCCAAGCGAAGATTTCGCAGGCCGAGCGGCACTACCAATCGGCCTTGGCGCTGAACCCACTCGATCTGGAAGCGAACAACCATCTGGGCCATATTTTGCAGTCCTCCGGTCGGGTATGGGAGGCGGGGCCACACTTCTTCATGCAGATCCTGTTGGGCCGGTGCCGGGGAGATGACCTGCTCGGCATGTCGACCACGGACCGCTTCTTCCGTCAAGACGAACGCCTGGAAAATACCGGTCTGGCATTTGATCCTCCGGAACCGCTGATGCAGTTGGCTCTCGCTCGAAAACACATTCAGGAGAACCGGCTAGCCGAAGCCGAAGTGCTGTTGCGAAGTGTGATTTCCGCGCGACCAGAATTGGGAGAAGCCCAAGGCCGACTCGGACGCATCCTCAGCGACCAGGGGAACCCAGCGGCATTCGACACATGGCGGCGACAAGTTCCGGAGTCCGCGCAGCAACACCCCGAGGTCTGGTTCTCCCTGGGACTGCAAGCCCGCCGCAGTGGCGAACTGGCCGGAGCCACCCGCTGTTTTCAAGAGGCGCTGTTGCTCTCGCCCAATCATCTTGCAGCCAATGTCCAGATCTCGGCCTGCCTGGAACAGTTGGGGCAAGCCGAGATCGCGAAGAAGTTTGCGGGGCGGGGCAAAGTCCTGGCAGAACAGGAGACTAACCTGAACCTGCTGCGGACAGATCTCGTCGAATCTTTGCTGAAGAAGACCGTCAATGACTTCGCGGCACTGGGGCGATACTGGGAGGCGACCGGCTGGTGCTATGCCATGAAGTGGGTCGACATTCCGCAAGAATTCCCGACCCAGTCATTTGCCAAATGGCAGCCACTGGCCGTGCAGTCGGCGACTCAAAACGCAGCGGAACATATTCCGGCCCGGCTCCTAAAACGTAACGAGTTCCCACTTCCCCGCTGGCCTGATGCGTCCACTGTTCCCGAGGTTTCTCGGACAGCGAGCGAAAGCGCCGGGGTGTGGAGTCTTCGGGAGAATGCTCACGAGGTCGGGATCGACTTCACCTACGAAGAGGGGACCACGGAAGCGACGCGCATGAACCACATCTTCAGCACCGTGGGTGGGGGAATGGGAGTCATCGACTTCGATCAGGATGGTTGGCCGGACCTGCATCTGGCCCAAGCCAATGATTGGAGGAACCCCAATCCTCAGCCGACCCGGACGGACCAGCTGTATCGAAACACGGGGCAGGGACGATTCGTGGAGATCTCGGCGAAGGCCGGAATCGCTGAGGTCGGTTTCTCGCATGGCGTGGCTGTGGGAGACCTGAATCAGGATGGTTTCCCCGACCTCTACATCGGGAACAAGGGACACAATCGCCTGTATCTCAATGCCGGAGACGGCACGTTCGAAGATGTGACGGATGAGTCGGGCACCGCAGGAGACGCCGAGGACTGGACAACCAGCAGCGTCTTTGCTGACTTCAATGGGGATGGGGCTCCCGATCTGTATGTCCTGAACTACTCCCCCGTCACTCCGACTGCACTGAAGATCTGCCGCGATGCGAAGGGACGGGAAATGTCCTGCACTCCCGACATCTTGCTCTCGTGCCCAGACCGACTCTTCCTCAATCAAGGCGACGGGACATTTCGCGACGTCACCCAGCCGAGCGGGATCGTGGACCCCAATGGCCGGGGACTCGGAGTCATCGTCTGGCCGTACGGAAATGATCACCGCCTGGGGCTGTTTATCGCGAATGACACGACGGAGAATTATCTGTTTGTGAATCAAGGCAACACAGCCGAGGGAACGCCACTCTTTCAGGAAGAAGGAATCGTTCGCGGAGTGGCGTTTGACGTGGATGGCAACGCCCAAGCCAGCATGGGCGTGGCCGCTGCGGACGCGAACCGGGATGGCGAACTCGAGCTGTTCGTCACCAACTTTTACAACGACTCGAACACGTATTATTCGCGACGGGCGGACGGTTATTTCAATGACCTCACTCGACCGTACAATCTGCGGGACGCGAGTTTCAAGATGTTGGGCTTCGGATGCCAGTTCGCGGATCTGAACTGCGACGGCTGGCCGGACATCATCGCCACGAACGGCCATGTGGACCAAGTGACCAGTGACGGCACGATGGACCGGATGCCTCCGCAGGTGTATCGGAATCTGGGAGGCAAGCGTTTCGAAGAAGTTCCAGCTCCCCAGTTGGGGCCATTCTTTGAAGGCCGCTATCTGGGGCGTGGGCTGGCGGTGCTGGACTGGAACCGGGACGGACGCACTGATGTGGGGATTTCGCACCTGCATGCTCCGTTTGCGCTGCTCACGAATGAACTCGAAGCGTCTCCCGAGCAAAGCCCACTGGTCATTCGCTTGATCGGAACACGTGGATGCCGAGAAGCCATCGGGGCCATGGTGACTGTCCAATGCAATGGTTTGACATCATTCAGTCTGGAAACGGGGGGCAGTGGATTCCTGGTCACCAATGAGCGCCGGCATGAGTTTTCCGGACGACCCCGTGGGGAGCCCTGCCAAGTCTCAGTCCGCTGGCCAGACGGGACCACGCAGACATGGACAGACATTTCGCCGGGCCAAGAATTCATCTTGGTCGAGGGACAGCCGATCTCGCGGGTGGTCGGTACACTTCGTTGATCCTCTTCAGCCACCAAACATTCTGAGGTGATCGACTCCCCTTTTCCGGGGTTCACCACAGAATACAAATCCAGGTTGACGACAATTTGAAAAAATAGGATGCGACATCTTGACTCTCTATTCCGATAGGATTAAATTGATGAGTGATCAGATTGATCGCGTTCGCTTTGTGTTGCCCGTTCGGGCAAAGTTTTTGAACCTGTTCACGTTGTGGAGGACTTCTGACATGTTACGTCGTCGTGGATTTACGCTGATTGAGTTGCTGGTGGTGATCGCGATCATCGCCGTGCTGATTGCCCTGCTGCTGCCTGCCGTGCAGCAGGCTCGCGAAGCGGCCCGCCGCTCGCAGTGCAAGAACAACCTCAAGCAGTTGGGCTTGGCCCTGCACAACTATCACGATGTGTATACGAAGTTCCCTCTCGGGAATCAGTGGCAGAATGGATTTGGCCCCTCCTTCTACGCGGGTCTGCTGCCCTACATGGACCAAGCCCCCCTGTTCAACAAGCTGACGTTCAACGGAAATCACACCGGCTGGACGGGTGCGGGTGGCGGATCGGCCGGAAACGCCAATGGGGTCCAGATCAACACCAGTGCGATCCCCACGATTCTCTGTCCGTCCAGCCCCATGGACGCCTTGATTCAGGACGGCAACGGCGGGGCTCGCCAGACTGGTGCTTGTTACGTCGGCATCTCGGGTGCCGTGGACGAGGACCGCACATCAGCGGCGGCCCCAGCTGCGGACACCGACGGCTTCGCGGAACTTCGCCAAGTCGGTGGTGGGAACTGCTGTGCCACGAATTCCCAGAACGGCTACTACTCGGCGGGCGGATTGCTGGTTTCGGGTGAGTCGATCGGCATGCATCAGAATACGGATGGAACATCCAACACGATGATTCTGGGGGAAACATCGGACTTCGCGACTGATGCTGCGGGTGCTCGCTACGATATTCGCGGATCATATCCTCATGGATGGTTGATGGGGACATCGGGAAATGGCCGGACAACTGGTTGGAATGGTCCGGTGGACCGCAAGTTCAACCTGACCACTGTCCGCTATCAGCCGGGCACGAAGAACTACAATCTGCCGGGTGTGCATGACAACCACGGCCCCAACAACCCGCTGATTTCCGCTCATACGGGCGGAACCCATGGACTGTTCGCCGATGGTCACGTGCAGTTCCTCAGCAACAACATGAATATGCTGAACCTGAAGTTGATTTGTACTCGCGATGACGGCAAGGTGATCGGCGAGTTCTAAGGTTACGGCGTTCATAATTCGGCAAAGTCAGGGCTACCGGCTCTCTCGTCAGAGAGGGCCGGGTTCTTGAGGAAAGGTGTGCTTTTGATGCGTTCATCTCTGGGAATTACGTGCTTGGCCTTGCTGCTTTTCAGTTCCTGCGGGGGCGGGGGCGGCTACGATGGTGCGGTCGGACAAGTCACTGGTGTCGTGAAGCTGGGAAATGCGCCCTTGGCGGAGAGCGCTTCGGTCACCTTCCTGTCTAAAGAAGGCCATGTCGGGTCAGCCACGCTCTCAGGCAGTGGAGAGTACAAAATGAAATGCAATGGATCGAATAGCATTCCCGTCGGGACGTACCGCGTGGCAGTGATTCCCAACTTACCAACGGAAACCGCCAAGCAGGATCCAGCCAGCTTCTTTAACAAGGATGGCTCCACCAAAGTCGTGAAGACGGTGAGTTCCAAGATCCCCGAGAAGTACCGTCAACCCGGGTCCAGCGGAATCGACATCGTCGTCAAGGAAGGCAGCCAGACGCTGCCGATCGACTTGGAATTGAATTAGCGGTGCTTGTGCAGACGCCGTGCGATGACCCCACCGGCTCCTGAATTCAGGAGCCGGTTTTCGTTGGTACTTATACTCGACGCGGCAGGGATTGAGGGGCGGAGCATCGCTCCGGCGAGCCCCCGGCGTGAGCCGGGGTGTTCTGTCGAGTGAACGTCGACTTCACAAAATCGCCGTCACGCCGGAGATTCACGGGGGCTGAGTCCATTCAGGCCGCGACGCTGTCTGGCTCGGACACCCCGGCTCACGCCGGGGGCTCGCCAGGAGGTCTCATTTTCGACCGCGTGAAGTCTAGTTGGACAGGGCCACTTTTCGACACAGTGGCAACTTCGGCGAGAGCGGCAGGCGGCAGCCTGTCGAGTTCCCCGCCTGCGATCCAGTCTCCGCCCGTGACACGCCTCGGCAGGCTGACGCCGTGCCGCTCTCGCTGACACAACGTTCTGTCGTTTTCCACGTTGAAGACCTCAATGTGACACTGCCCAACGACGAGGGACGTTTCAATCTGGCCCGCTTTCTCTCCCTCCCGATTGCTCCGGACGGACGGATTGAAGTATCCTGATCGATGGCTTCCCCCGACTGATCGGTGACGAGCCGACCGGGATGAGAGACTCATGATCCAGCGATCAACCACATTCATCGTTTGCCTGTTCGCCTCACTCGCGCTGACGATGCCAGTACGAGCGGAAGAGACGGCGTTCGCTCCCGAGCAGATTGAGTTCTTCGAGAAGCAGGTTCGCCCACTCCTGGTCGAGCATTGCCAGAAGTGCCACGACACGGCCAAGCAGAAGGGGAACCTGCGCCTCGATTCGCTCGCAGCTGTCCTCCAGGGCGGGGACACTGGAGCGGCCATCGTCCCAGGAAAGCCGGATGAGAGCGAGTTGATCAAAGCTCTGCGGTACGACCCCGATGGATATCAGATGCCGCCCGATGGAAAACTGCCGCCGGAGACGGTGGCGGTATTTGTGAAGTGGGTCGAGATGGGGGCTCCGTGGCCCGCGTCGGGTCCGGGGACCGGCGAAGGCCCCGCTGCGTCGTGGGCAGAGACATTCGCCACACGGGCCGAGAGGTGGTCGTTTCAGCCGCTGGTGCGAGTGGCTCCCCCCGTCGTGAAGAACACGGATTGGGCGCGAACGCCGATTGATCGGTTCCTGCTCGCCAAGCTCGAAGAGGCGGGGTTGACCCCAGCTCCCGAGACCGACCGGCGGACCTGGATTCGCCGGGCCTACCTCGACACGATTGGGCTGCCCCCGGCTCCGGAAGCTGTGGGCGAGTTTGAGGCGGATGAGTCGCCGGATGCCTTTGAAAAAGTGATCGACGAGCTACTCGCATCGCCACGCTTCGGCGAGCGCTGGGGTCGGCACTGGCTCGATCTGGCGCGGTATGCCGAGTCACGCGGGCACGAGTTCGACGCCGATATCCCCAACCCCTGGCACTATCGCGATTATGTGATTCAGGCATTGAACGACGATCTGCCGTATGACGAGTTTGTGACCGAGCACATGGCTGGCGATTTGGTGGCAGAGGCCACGCGCCGCGCCACAGCCCAGGGGTTGCAACCCCTGGGCTTTCCCTCCGTCGGTCAACCATTAACCCTCAACCATCAACCCCTCCTCGCCACCGGCTTCTGGTATCTCGGCGAGTGGGTCCACTCCCCGGTCGACATTCGCAAGGACGAGACCGACCGCATCGACAATATGATCGAGGTCTATGGGAAAACATTCCTCGGGCTGACGATCTCGTGTGCCCGCTGCCATGACCACAAGTTCGACCCGATCTCGCACAAGGACTATTACGCCCTCGCGGGGTACTTGAAAAGTACGAGTTACGCCCAGCGGCCGTTTGAGACCTTAGAGCACAACCGGCGAATCAAGAAGGAGCTGCGCGACTTGGCTTCGAGAGCGGAGAAGCCGGTGCTGGACGCGATGCTCCATCAAACTTGGCGGTCGCTGTCCGACTTGGACAAGGTCCTTTTGGCAGCTAAGGCCGTTATCTCATCGGCGGATGGGCGGAAGGAACTCTTCGCCGGGTTTGAGTCTGGAGGGTATGGTGAGTGGCAGTCGACCGGGGACGCCTTCGGCGAAGGACCGCAGTCAGCACTGACGATTGGTACACATCAGGGCGATGTGAAACCGCAAGGGACCTACTTCGTCAACTCACACCAGATTCGCGATGGAGGCCGCGGTGATTACCATGTGGGTCGTCTGCTCTCCCCCAAATTCGCCGTTGTCCATGACACGATGAGCTTTCTGGTAGGGGGAGGGGGACATGCGGGAAAGACCTGCATCAATCTGTTAGTCGATGGGCAAGTGGTCCTATCCGCGACGGGACGGAACTCCAATGAGATGGCCAGCGTGACGTGGGATCTGAAACCGTTTGATAAACGCGAGGCACAGATCGAGATCGTCGATGAAGAACGCGGCAGCTGGGGGAACATCGGAGTCGATCACTTTGTCTTCGAAGATGACCGCACCAAGGCGAGGCCATCGGATGAGGAATTGATCGCTGACTTCGCCGTAATTCACGAGGTCGACGAGACGCTTCTGCGGCATTGGGTGAAACATCTTCGCCATGCGGCAACCGATCCGCTCGACCCGTTCCACGAGTGGGCTCGCTACGCGGTCGGGATCACATTGTCGTATGACGAGGTGATTACTCGGATGGGACTACGGGCCAAGCAGTACCGCGACCAGTTTGGTTTTCTAGATTCTGACCCACCGTATTTACAAATCAATGGCCAGACAAGATACCCTTCGAGTTGGAAAGACCTTGTCGAAGCAAACGGAACAGAAGCATCGGATTCGAAGGCCCCGGTCACGCCTCCCAAGGATGTCAAGCCGGAACCCAAGACCGATGTAATCGCCATCCTCAGCCAGGACGGGACCAGCTTCTCGCTGCCCAACGATGAGTACACTCCTTCCACTGAGAAATCACTGTTCAGCGATCCTGATTATGTCGAGGAATACTGGACTCAGTCCAAAGAACGCTACTGGCTCTCTGATGACCCTGCGCATCCGATTGCCGCAGTCGCCAGCCAGCACGAATCCCGCGTTGATCCCGATTTCGCCGAGCAGCGGAGTGCCGACGGGACGATGACCGATGGAGGATCGCTGGCAGCACTGCAACGATCCGGTCGGACGTTGCGAACCGCTTCGTTTGAAATCACGAAGGGGAAATTATTCGCTTGGATGCGGGGGGGAGCTGCGACCTATGTCGTGGTCGATTCCCATTCGCTGGTACTCGGTCCACTGCACGGAAGCCTCGTCCGTAAACAGCCTGCCGAAGATCGCTGGCGGTGGGTCGAGCACGATGTGTCTCGATACGTCGGCCATCAGGCTCACCTCGAATTTGTACCTGAGAAGAATTCGGACTTTGCCGTATCGCGAGTCTTGCAACGTTCCACCGCACCAGCCAATGACACGGTCTACGGGGCCAGCTTGGACCTGCTCGATGGTTTCCAAAGTACCGTCAATTTCATGGGCTGCAGCAATTGCCCGGGCTTTGAAGCAACCGAAGCCTCCGTCGCGGGAGCATTCAAGTTCTACCTCTATTTTCCTTCGTACCAACTTCGCCACTACATGCAGTCACACCCCGAGCTGTTCGCTCTCGACTCACCTGAGTTTCAGAAAGAGCTGGTTCAAATCGCGAAGCCGTTCATGGATGAGCGTCAGAAGCTCGTGGCTCAAATTCGCCCCGTTTCGGCGGTGGCCCCAACAATGCTCGAAGGATCAAGTGCCGACGAGTACCTGCTGATTCGCGGAAACTCGAACAAGCCCGGCAACGCGGTCCCGCGCCGGTTCATCGAGGTGTTCCACGGACACGGTCCCGATGCGAAGGAGACGGGCAGCGGGCGGCTCGACTTCGCCCGGCAGATGACCGACCCCGCCCAAACACCGCTCGTCCCGCGCGTGATCGTGAACCGCATCTGGCACCACTATTTCGGACGCGGCATCGTCGCCAGCACTGACGACTTCGGTCACATGGGCCAACTGCCGACACATCCGGAGCTGCTCGACTGGCTGGCCACGGAACTGGTGCGTGACGACTGGTCACAGAAGCAGATTCACCGAGTGATTCTGTTGTCGGCTGCGTATCGGATGGGGTCGGAGGAGCGCCAAGCCCAGGGGTTGCAATCCCTGGGCGTTCACTCTGATCCTCAACCCTCCCCCGACCCCAACAACCTGCTACTGCACCGCATGAACATCAAACGTCTGGAAGGGGAGATCATCCGCGATGCACTCTTCTCGCTCTCGGGGCGAGCGGATGACCGCATGTATGGGCCAAGCGTGGCAATCGCTCTCAATGACTTTCAAGATGGGCGCGGCAAACCCGATTCGGGGCCGGTCGATGGGGCGGGTCGGCGCAGCTTGTACCTGTCGATCCGCCGGAACTTCTTGGAGTCGTTCCTGACCGTGTTCGATCTGCCGAACCCGCATACTTCGGTAGGCCGCCGCAGCGTCTCCAACGTCCCGGCTCAGGCTTTGGCACTGCTCAACTCGCCCATGATTGTCGAGCAGACTCAGCGCTGGGGCGATCGACTCTGCCGAGAAACGCCGCAGCTGTCGACCAGCGAGCGGGTGGACCGTCTGTATCTGGAGGCGTTCGGTCGACTCCCGACAGCGGAGGAGCGCGAGGCAGCGCTGGCGTTTATCGCGGCATCTGCGGTGGACCACGGCGGCAACGAAGCCGCTCCCCCCGTGTGGGCCGATTTGTGTCACGTGCTGCTGAATACGAAGGAGTTTATTTACGTGCGGTGAGTGTTGACGGCATCGCCTCCGGCCCACCAACCCGAAGCGTCAGCGAGGCATCCGTCAAAGAGGCCTCACTCTTGCCGCTTACATGTTCGCCTTCACGCGGTCGAGAATCAGATCTCCTGGCGTGAGCCGGGGTGTCCGAGCCAGCCAGCGTCGCGGTGTGAATGGACTCAGCCCCTGTGAGGGGACGGCGTGACGGCGATTTTGCGAAGTCGACGTTCACTCGACGGAACACCCCGGCTCACGCCGGGGGCTCGCCGGAGCGATGCTCCGCCCTTCAATACATGCCGCATGAAATATTGATGGGGCGACTTGCGCGGGTCGAAATTGCTGAATACATCGCACGACTGAGTCCCTCGCTGACGCGTCGGGCTAGTGGAGTGATGCGGTCACTCAACGACAAAGCCCACCGGTGACAACCGGTGGGCTTTCCGAATCCGTCGCTCAACCCTCACCCCTTCACCGCACGACCGGCTCAGTCGCTGTTGACATTTCCAGCGGCTTACGGGCGGGAATGAACAGCCGAGGCTTCCGGGGGGCGGTGAAGAACTGGGGCTGACTGCTGGGCAATGCGGTCGGGATATTGGTCGGCTCGGCTTGGACTGGCATGTGGACGATGGGGGTGGTCGGCATCGGCATCAAAGCGACCGGCTCCTGGTCGGCGGGGGTCGTCCCTTCCGGGATCGGTTGAAGTGGGCTGGTGTAATCGGGAACCGGGCAATGTGGCACGGGGGCCTCTCCGGAAACGGGAGAGATCTCCGACTGGATGGCCAGGGGTTGACTGGTCACTTGCGTCGGTGAGACCTCCACATCGGCCAGAGTCTTCAGCTGGGCGACTTGCGTATCGACGAGACGATTGAGGGCTTCGGAGACCTCGGCAGCCTTGATGGTCATCTTGCGGTCAAGGTACGGCTGGAGTTCCTGAAGGATGCGGGCTTTCTCGCGTTGGTTCTCGGCGATGCAGCGGGCGATCAGCGACTGCCGCAGGTCTTCGGAAGCGCGAGCCAGCCGCCGGGTCTCGCTGAGCATCTCTTCCCGACGAGCGGACTGGGTGACCTCATCGCTGTGAGTCGACTGTGCCAGTTCGCGGACCTGGGCCAGATCGGCTTTCATGGCCGCCTGGGCCTGGGTGATCTGCTGAGACAACTCGTCGGCCCGATTGGTCCAGCGGTCGGAGAGTTCACGGGCATGCTGGGCAGAAACATAATGCCCGAGTACGAAGCCGACTCCCAGAAACAGCAGACCCAGTACACAGGTGACCCGCAGATGGCGTCCCAGTGACGCGTGAACGACATCTTCAACTGTATCCCGATCCATGGGAGACTCCGTATCTGCTTAGCTGGTGCGTGTTTTTCGATGGCTCTCGTCGCAGAAGTCGTCAAACTTTTGCCGGCCGATGTCTAACAACTTCGGCGCGGGTTGTGCGGTGCGTAGCGGATGCGCCGAACATCCCTGAGAATCCTTATCGAACGGTCATAACGCGGAACTGTGGCACGGACGGATTGCACGGCAGAACAGGTAGAACGAGTGCGACTGGTATAACCGGCAAAGTCGGTTGGGGAAGGGTGAGGGGCTTTTTGTTGTTGATCTAATGAGGAAGGAGAGCCTGAGGCTGGCGAACTCCTGACCGAGTGAGTGTGTCAATTCGGGTTGAATGGCCGCAAAAAACTCAAGTAACGCATAAGAAGAGTCTTCCCCTTTTGCGTTTC
>JANPCU010000197.1:0-16396 GCA_031431195.1 Planctomycetota bacterium
TTGCCCGGTGTGACGGGCGCTGTGAAGCTCACCCCATCGATCCCCATCAGCCGCCAACCCGCATAAAATCCACCCGCGACTTCCGGACGACACAAGAGCGTCACGACCCTCCGAAAGAGCCACAACAACGGCTTGGCCCCAACCGCTGACTTGCCTTGCACAGCGCCGCCCGCGTCGGAATCTTCTCCCCCTCGCGGTCACGCCGACTGCGACGATACACCCCCCGAATCGGAACGTCCGTCAACAGCCCCATCGCCAACACCAACCACACCGTGAACGACGAATTCAAGCGACACTTTCGCCCCGACACCCGCCCCGACTCACGCACCACTTGCTCAATCAGCTCCGGAGAAATACAACTCTCCCACCCGACCAATCGATCCCCAAACCGCTCGACTCCCGCCGCCCGTAGATCGCTCCACCCATCCATGGTTGCAGCCTCTGTGTTGTGAAATGTGCTGTTCGCAAACTCCACAAAACATAGCCGGGGGCTGCAACTTACTCCTAATTTGACGGTCTTGGGCGTGAGCCCGCCGCTCTCTCAGAGATCACGACCGCAGCCGCTTCGCGATGAGGTCGACCACATCATTCGCCGGAACGCGGACCTGCTCCAGCGTGTCGCGATCCCGCAACGTGACGGTCCCATCTATCATCGTCTGACCATCGACAGTGATGCACCACGGCGTGCCGATTTCATCCATGCGGCGGTAGCGTTTCCCGATGGCCGCCTGGGCGTCGTACTGGGCGTTGATGCCAGCGTCCTTGAACGCCTTGTAGATCTCGAGTGCCTTCTCCGGATGACCGTCCTTCTTAATCAGCGGGAAGATCGCGACCTTGACCGGGGCCAGTCGCGGGTGCAGCTTCAAGACGACGCGGGTCTGCATGACCCCCTTATCGTCGGGTGCCTCGTCCTCGTAATAGGCTTCGCACAGGAACGCGAGCGTGGTCCGGTCGCACCCAGCTGCGGGTTCGATGACGTGAGGAACGTAGCGCTCGCGGGTCTGGTCGTCGAAGTACGACAAGTCTTTGCCGGAGCCGCGGTATTTCGGCTGTCCGTCGGGGCCGAGTTCGACGTTGAGGTTCTTGTCGAGCTTCCCTTCGGAGTGCGATCGCAGGTCGAAATCGCCGCGATGGGCGACTCCTTCGAGTTCGCCGTATTCGCCCTCATCCAGGAACGGGAAGGCGTACTCGATGTCCGCTGTCCCGACCGAGTAGTGGGCCAGTTCGGACTTCTCGTGCTCGCGGAGCAGCAGGTTTTCTCCCTTAATCCCCAGTGACGCGTACCACTTCATGCGGCGATCTCGCCAGTAGCTGTACCACTTCGGCGACTCAGATGGCGCGCAGAAGAACTCCATCTCCATCTGCTCGAACTCGCGTGAGCGGAACGTGAAGTTACGAGGCGTGATCTCGTTGCGGAAGCTCTTGCCGATCTGGGCGATCCCGAATGGGATACGGACGCGGGAGGAGTCGAGCACGTTCTTGAAGTTGACGAACATCCCCTGCGCCGTTTCGGGACGGAGGAACGCCTTGTTTTCAGCTGTCTGCAATGCCCCGGTGTTCGTCTCCATCATCAGGTTGAAATCGCGCGGCTCGGTCAGCGTCCCCGCGCCGGTCGCATCGGGACCAATCACATGATCGTACTTGTCGGTGGGGACCGAGGTCAGCGTGCTCATCTCGGTCTTCCAAGCGAGCTTGTGTGTCTCGTTGCTCTTCACTCCAAACAGTTTGCAGGCCCGCTTCACGAGAGCTTCGGGTGCTTCGGGACCATCAGACATCGTCGTGACGTAGTAGTCTCCGGAGACGGCTGGCGGTGCCGGGTCTGAACCCTCTGGAGCTGGCTTGGCTGTGAGTGCCCCGGTGATCCACCGCCCCTTCATGTGATCGAGCCGATACCGCCCCTTCGCCTCGCGGCAGTCAACCATCTTGTCCGCAAACAGGTCGTAATGCCCCGACACTTTCCACACCTGCGGGTGCATGATGACCGAAGTCTCGATCCCCACGATGTTAAACCCGCACGGGGCCGCCGCATCGGGCAACATCGGGTCGTTGGCCACGACCATATCCTGCCACCACGCCTGCCGGACGTTCCGCTTCAGTTCAACACCCAGCGGGCCGTAGTCCCAGAATCCGTTTTGACCGCCGTAGATTTCGGAACTCTGAAAGATGAACCCGCGCCGCTTGCACAGCGCAACGATCTTTTCCATCCGAGCGGTTCGATCCTGACTGGCCATAAATTTCCTGCATCCACAAAACAGAGCTGATCCGCACCCCAGCTGCCCCCGGAGTCCGGAGACACAGACACTGGTCACGGACCCCAACCCGCGAGTCTTTGACGCACGGATGGTAGAGAACGCAGGCGGTTGGCGAAAGAACAGAGTGCGAGGGAGCTGCGATCGCCAGAAAATCGCGCATCCTTTTTTCAGTTTTCACGTGATCATCGGAGATCCTGACGGAGTGGCAGATTTCCAATCCTTCGCGTCCTTCGTTTCCTTTGTGTTCTCTTCTTCCTCGTCCTAAGCGGAGAGAAGAGAGTTGAACACAAAGGAAGCAAAGGACGCGAAGAGGAAGTCTGGAGCCGGAAAGTGATCTTGGAGGGTGGTCGGCATTGGAGTTCTCCGTTTGCGGCGGGAGGTGTCACAATCGGTGACTCTCCCTCGCGCATGCTCAAACGCCACTCTCGGTCGAGGTGACAAATCCGCCAGACTGCATTATCCTGCCCGATTCGAAGCCGCTCAGGCGGCCAGTTCCTCACATGTCGAGAAGATCTCATGGCCCAGGTCAATGCTGGCGATTTCCGCAAAGGTGTCAAAGTTGTCATCGAGAACCAACCGTTCGAAATGACGGCTTGCGAGTTCGTCAAGCCCGGCAAGGGCCAGGCTCTGTACAAGACCCGCATGCGGAATCTGCTGTCGGGACGCTACCTGGAAGTGACCTATCGCAGCGGCGAAAGCCTCGAAGCGGCTGACATCCGTTCGGGGGAAGGAAGCTTCTCGTACTGCGATGGCACGAACTACATTTTCATGGATAACGAGAGCTTCGAGCAGGTCGAACTCGCCAAAGATGTGTGTGAAGAGCAGATGGCTTATATCAAAGAAAATACCCCCTGCGCTCTCGTGTTCTGGAACGACAAGCTGATCGGGGTGACTCCGCCCAAGCAGGTGATCCTGCTGATCACCAACACCGACACCGCCGTGCGCGGCAATACGGCGACCAATGTCACCAAGCCCGCGACCACGGAGACCGGGGCTGAAGTCCAGGTGCCGTCGTTCATCAACATCGGTGACAAGGTCAAGATCGATGTCGAAACTCGGAGCTACATGGGCCGGGCCAACGACTAGTGCACCAACACCGCGTCACCAAGCTCCAGCTTGGTGACGCCTGTTCCCGCAAGTCTGCTCCCCTGTTTGGCCATTACACATCACACAGTGCCACGGCCTCTTTCAATCCCTCCCACGCATCGCGGGTGGGGATAAATTCCTGCCCCACGAAGCCTTGGTAGCCGACATCGAGCAGGGCCTGCATCACGGCGGGATAGTAGATTTCCTGTTTCGTATCGAGTTCCCCGCGACCGGGGTTGCCAGCGGTGTGGATATGGCCGAGGAAGTCTTTGGACTTATGGATGCGGCGGATCACATCGCCGTGCATGATCTGCACGTGGTAGATGTCGAACAGCACTTTCAAATGGCTGGAGCCGACCTCTTGACAAATGTCGATACACCAGTCGATGTCGTCCCCCTGGTAGCCGGGGTGTCCCTTCATCGGGTGCGAGTCATCGCGCGTGTTCAGCATTTCGAGGCACAGCGTCACCCCCTTCTGCTCCGCGTGGCCGACGACCTGCTTCAGCCCCGCGACACAGTTCTTCTTCCCCTCGTCCTTCGACTTGCCGTTCGCCATCCCGGTAAAGGTGATCAGGCTCTTGACCCCGAATTCGGCACACCGGTCAATCTGTTCGTTCAGCACCTTCAGGCATTCGTCCCACTCGTCCGGGTTGTTGAACCCGACCTTGAAGCCGTGGCTCCCCGCAATCGCACAAGTCAGCCCATGCTGCTTGAGCGTCGGCCAGTTCTCCGGTCCGCACAGCTCGATACTCTGGCAGCCGAGCTTCACGGCGATCTGGCAATACTCGTCGAAGGTCTTGAAGTGTGAGGCGTAGCACCAGTTGACCAACGACTGCTTGATCCGGCCATTCTTCACGACCGGGGCTAAGACATCGGCTGCAAGTATCGGCGAAGCAGCACACGCCGCTGCACCAGCGAGAGTGGTAGCGGCCAGCGTGGCCAGGTAATCGCGGCGGGTCGGTTGAGCGGGGGACGGCATGGTCTGGCCTTGGCGGAGGGGGGGATGCGGGACGGATTGAGATTACCGTTCGCCTCGCGAAGGGAACAGCGAGCGGCGGACGTGAGTCTGCCGTGCTGCTTGTCGCTGGAATGCGCCCGGACCTCGTTCTGTTGGCCAGCGTTGCACTGGCATGATGAAACAGCGTTTGTCGCTCTTCCCGATTCGTGAACCGCCCGAGCCCCCGCGTCCCATTTTACGAGGCCAGACTCCGCTCCTCGCTGCCCAGCCACTCACTGCCCCGCCCCTTCATCCCGAGTCTCGCCAGCCGCAGCCCAGCCTCTTCAATCTGTGAAAATCTGCGCAATCTGTGGACAAACTCCCCGCTCTGAACAGGCTCGACTGAAGGGGGAATGGGTCCACAGATTGCGCAGATTTCCACAGATTGAAGCACTCCACAATCGCACGGTTTGAGGTCGTGGGGCGAGGGAGATTGACTCACAAATCCGCATTCACCGAGTCACCCCAAGCTGACCAGTATTCGCTCGTTCCATCAGGCCAGCGTCGCCCTAGCACGGGGGACTGACGTCCGCCCGCTCGCTGTCGTTCTATGGGACGGATTGGCCTCTTACCGTTTGCGTGCGGTTGAGGCTTCGGAGGCGAGCGGGACGGACTTCTTGGCTTGGCTCATGCGGGCGACCAGGCCCTCGGCGGAGATACAATGAACGACGCGCTGGGACAGGTCATCAATCTCGGCGACGAGGGCGTCGATCCGTCCGCAAAAATAGATGTACATGGTCAGCGCCGGGATCGAGATCAACAGCCCCGCGACCGTCGTCACCAGAGCGAGCGCGATTCCAGCTGCCAGCTGATCGGTCTTGCCCATCGCTCCGGCTGTCGAGATCAAGGAGAAGGATTCGAGCATTCCGAATACGGTGCCCAGCAGCCCCAGCATCGGCGTGATCGTATGCACACCCATCAGGACGCGGAGGTTTCGCCGCAGGTCCGTGACCTGCCGCTCGCCGCCATCAATGATCGCCTGTTCGACTTCGACAGCGGATTTGCCCCACTTGCGGACCGCGTGCGCGAAGACGCTGGCGACCGGGCTCTGGTTTTCAAGGCAGACCTGCAGGGCTTCGTCCTGCTCCAGTTCGCCGGCTTCCAGCAGACGCAGGAACCGCTGCACGAACGGGCGGGGGATCACTCGACCCCGACGCAGCACAACTAAGCGATCGACCGTGAACCACAAAAAGATGATGGAAGCGATGGCGAAAGGGATATTCCAGATCCCTAGCGAATCGATCATGTCGATGATGTTGGTCGAGATCTTCCCGACCCGTTCATCTTTCGCCTGGGCGGGAGCCTCTGCTACGGGAGCCTGGGTGGGTTGAGCCTCGCTAGCTTCGACCGGGACGGGTTCCACCGGGCCGTCTTGAGCCGGAAGTGGACCAATCGCTCCCAGGAATCCGATCGCGAGGCAGGCCATCGACAGAAACTGACGCAGCCACACGCATCGGCTTTGGTGACTGTCCGAGTGCGATGTGAGCTGCGGTGCTGCTGAGGGTGTCATGCCGTGTCCTGACTGAACGTCTGGCGTGGAGTTCCGTTCCGAGCGTGAATTCTAGCGGCGAACAGGCGAGTCCGGTAAGACCGTCTCGCCCAGTTGGCAGCAGTCTCCAGGAATTCCCCGCTGCTCTAAGGCGTTCCGCTGGCGGGCAGGTGTTTCTGGACCACGATCAGATCCTGGGCAGCGGTTTTGGCTTCGGGAGACTGCGGGAACTCCTTGATCAGCGTGTCGAGCGTCGACTTCGCGTCGGCCCACTGCTTCGTGGCCATGTCACAGGCGGCCATCTGCAACAGGGCGGGAGCCTGGAACTCCGGCAAGGGGTAGTTCACGTAGACCTTGTTGTAGGCCAGGATCGCTTTGTCATAAGTCTTCTCGGTTAAGTACGAATCGGCAATCGCCATTTGGGCCTTGGCGGCGAGTACGCTTTTGGCACTGGCGGGAGAGTTGGTGACAATATCGAGATGGATGCGCGCCTCTTGAAAACGGGCTTCACGCAGGTCGGCCCGTCCCAGGATCTCGTGAGCCTGATCGGCCAGCACCGGAGCGGGCGTACTCGCCAGAAACGCCGCCAGTGAAGCTCGCACCGCCGCATAGTCCTTCAGACCGATCTGCGATTCGGCCCACAGCAACTCCAGCTGGGGTTTCCACTCGACAGCGGGCAAGGCGGGGTCACTCCGAAGGACGGTCAACGTCTGCGAGGCGTTCGCATATTCGCCGCGTTGAACCTGCGCCTCGCCCACACGGAAGCGGGCGTCGAAAGCGACCGGGCTGGTGCCGAACACCTTGACGATCTCCAGAGCAATGCGCTGGCTCTCGGCCCAGTTCTCCACCCGGGCTTCGAGGTTCATCCAACTCAGCAGTGCGTCCTGCTTCGTCTGCGGGGTGGCAGCGATGTCGGCCTCAAACGACTGGTACAGCTTGCGAGCTTCGTCGATCCGGACCGGCTTGGCCTGTTCATGTCCCTTGGCCACGAACAGCCGGGCATCGTCGGCATACTCACTAGTCGGATATGTTTGATAGAGCTGCGCAAAGATCTCATCCGCTCGAGCGGGGTTGCCCGCGTTGAAATGGCTTCCGGCCCATTCGTAAAGTAAGGCATCGGGGCGCTCCTGCTCCTGGTCGGCGGGTTGCAGCTTCTCGATCTGATCGTAGGTCAGCTGCCAGAGTTTGTCGGCGTCATCCATCTGCTTGAGTTTGACGTAGATCGTGGCGGCCCGGCGGGCACATTTGCTGGCTTGAATGGCGACCTTCTGCTCAATCGCATCGGTAAGTTTCTTCTCTTTCGGGATGGCGAAGCGATTCGCTCCTTGAGCCAGTGCCGCAGCTGCTGCGGCAAGTTTGGTCGGGTCATCCTGGGCGTCCTGTTCCAGGCAGAACCCCAGATTAAAGGACGACGTGGAGAGGACATCGGCATCCGTCGTATTCGAACTCAGCAGCTTGCGGTAGGTCTCCGCCGCCAAGGCGTATTGCATTTGCTCGGCCAGCACGGTCCCGAGATCCGATAGCGCTGAGACGTAACGGGGATTGCTCTCTCCCAGTGCGACGACTCGTTCCAGTAACTTCTGAGCGATGGCCCATTGCTTCTTCGTGATCGCCCGATCCGCGTTCGCGTAAGCCGACTGAGCCAGCAGCTGTCCGTCCTGGTCGACCTGGGCCAACTCGTCGAGTGTCTCAAACATCTCGGGCCAGTGATCTTGTGCCGCGCGGACTTCAGCGATCTTCATGAGAGTGGGCCGCCGATCGGCTGTGGCCGGGAGACTCTGCAGCGCTTGAGTCAGCACGGTTTCCGCCTCGCCGACCTTCCCGGCCTCGAGCAGCGCCTCACCCAGCATGGGTAATGAATCGGCATAGTCGCCACTGCCAGCATCGCCCTGGCGGATCGCTTCTGCCAGGGGGGTCAGAGCCTCGATGACTTTGTCGGAATGATTGAGCCGCTTCTCCGCGCGGGCCAGCTGGATGCGAGCCTGCCATGTCGTGCGCGGGGCGGTGCTGGTGGTGATGACTTTCTGGAAGAGCTGAGCCGCCCTCTGAAAATCAGCCTGCGCTTGGGCGAGGTCAATCGCCAGGGTGTCATCTCCACGAGCCACCAGAGCCCTGCCCAGTAGCATCTCGTTGAGCGGTCGCAGAGGGCTATTCCCGAATTGAGTGGGGAACCGTTCCGCGAGTTGAATGGCCTCGGCCACTTTCTTCCCCCGCAGGGCTGAGTCGGCAGCGGAGTAGAAGCTGTCGTCCGCGAGAGCCGAACTCGGCCACTTCTCGACGAGTGCCAGAAAGAGCTTCTGAGAGTCCGCGTAATTGTCCCGATGCGATTCGCAATCGGCCCAGTGGTAGCTGGTCTTCTCGGCATAGTCGCCCGGCGGCACCTTGGCGGCCAAGGATGAAAAGACCTCGATGGCTCCCGCCCAGTCCAAGCGGGACTTGCGGCACATGCCTTTCCAAAACGTGGCGGTAATCGAGTTCGCAGGAGCCTGCGAGGCGCGTTCAAAGTGCGCCTCGGCCCCCACGAAATCACTCAACTGATAACGGGAAAACCCCGCGTTCAGTTCGGCGGTCGGAACCAGCGCGTGCTTCGTAAACCGCGTACTCAGTTCCTCGAACGTCTTCGCCGCCGATTCATACCGCTCCGCCTGATACTCGGACGAAGCGATGCCGAACAGGGCCTCGGCAGCGCGCGGATGGTTGGCGGTGGAGACCTCCTTAAAGAGGGCAGCTGCCTTCTCGTCCTGCTTCAGCGCCTCATACGCTTTGGCGAGGTAGAACTTCGCCTCGACCTGCTCGGCCACGTCTGTCTTGAGCTTTAGCACGACCTCGAACGACTGCACTGCACCGTTGGCATCGCCCAGCTGTAACCGCGTCTCCCCGAGATACTGCCAGCCCCAGACGGCCAGATCATGGTTGGGATAGGTCTTGACGAACGACTCCAGCTCGGTGCCCGCCGCTCTGAAATCGCCGAGAAAATAGCTGCTCTCCCCAATGCGGTAAGCGGCCAGCGGAGCGTCGGTATGCTGGGGGTAGCCGGTCAGGAACTTACGGAAAACTGCCCGAGCCGCATCGTACTTCTGCGAGTGAGTCAATGCCTGCCCCATGTACAGCTGGGCCAGCGGCACCTTCGGATGCGTCGGGGCTTTCTTAAGGAACTCATCGAACCCCGCTGAGGCAAAGTCCCACCGCTTCTGCTCATAGAACTTGAGCGCGGAGTTGTAGTCATCGAGCGGTTCCGCCCGGGCGCGCGGAGCCCACAGACTCAGTACGGTCGCCAAGATCAACAGTCGTGTGGTCCAGCGGTTCCTCTGCATGCTCTATCCGTCCCACCCGACTTTACGGGCCTTGCCATCGCTCGCGGTGCAATCTCTGCGCGAGGTTTCGGCCCGCATACCCGTGGTCGCCGAGCCGATCCCCAAAACTCTACCCCCCTGGACTTCATTCCTTCAAGGGGGGAAGCGGAAAACTACCGGGAAGAATCGAGATTATGAGGGTTTGTGTCGCTCAGGAAAGCTGGAGAGGTGTCGCTTTTGTGAGCCGCCTGCCAGACGGCTTGCTCCCAGAGCACCGGCGAGCCCTCGGCGTCAGCCGGGGTGTTCGGGCGAGAGAACGTCCGCTGGCTCGAGCGGACTGTCGCGACGCGATCGACCGGAACAGAGTCGGTTCAAGGGACAACGCAGCCGGGATCGAACACGCCGGCTCAGGCCGGGGGCTCGCTAGAATGTCTCACGCCTCGCTTCGCGGAGTATAACCGCTGCCGTCGGTATCACCGGAACTGCTTTCCAACAGCGAGGGGGTGCTACTCAAACTCCGACGAGTGCCCTGAAGATAGGCTTCGGTGGGATCGGCTTCCAGGCTGTTATCTTCGTCTGACGACGACAGGCTGGAAGCCTATCCCACTGTCCTCTCGGAGTGCTGCGTGTCCCTTGTGGTCCTGATCTTCTGGTTGTCCCTGGCTCTGCTCGCGTACATCTACGCCGGGTATCCGTTGCTCGTCTGGCTGCTGGGGCGGGTGCGTCCGCTCGATCTGCGACGGGAACCGTTCACCGGGCGGATATCGGTGGTGATCGCCGGGTACAACGAGGGCGGTCGGCTGGCCAGAAAACTGGAAAGCCTGCTCGCCTCGGACTGTGCTTCCCAGATTGAGGAGGTGCTGATTGGCTCCGATGGGTCGGATGACAACACGGCCGAGGTCATCGCCGCGTACGGCGACCCCCGAGTTCGCCTGGAGGCATTCGCTGAGCGGCGCGGCAAGCCCGCGGTCCTTAACGATCTGGTCCCGCAGTGCCAGACCGAACTCGTCATGTTGATGGACGCCCGACAGGCCCTCGACCCCTCAGCCCTCTCCCGGCTCGCTGCCTGCTTTGCCGATGAGCGCGTCGGCGTGGTCTCCGGCGAACTCGTCTTCCGCTCCGAGAACGCCGACAGCACAGCTGCGGAGGGGATCGGAGCCTACTGGAAATACGAGAAGTTTATCCGCAAAAGCGAGTCGCGGTTTCGGTCGGTGCCGGGAGCGACGGGGGCTCTCTATGCCATCCGCAAGTCACTCTTCCGCCCGATTCCCGAGCAGACGCTGCTCGACGATGTCGTGATCCCGATGCAGGCCATCGAGCAGGGCTATCGCTGCCTGATCGAGCCGGGGGCGATTGCCTACGACACGCCGTCGCAGTCGACGCAACAGGAGTCGGTCCGCAAACGCCGCACCATCGCCGGGGCCGCTCAACTCATCATCAACCAGCCGCGCTGGCTGCTGCCGTGGAAGAACCCGATCTGGATCGAGTTCATCTCGCACAAGATCGCCAGGCTCTGTTCACCCGCCCTGCTACTGATCGCCGCCGGGACGAACATCGCCCTGGCGGGGCAGCCGCTCTACTGCTTCATGCTCACCCTGCAATTCAGCTTCTACACAGCTGCGGGCGTCGGCTATCTGTTCCAGCGACAGGGAAAGAAATCCTCGCTGTTCGGACTGCCACTGATGTTCGTGTCGCTGAATACCACGACCACCGGAGCGTTGTGGGACGCACTCCGGGGTCGGTTCCGTGCCACTTGGCAACGCTCGGTATAGATCAATCCCCGTGGGGCACGTTTCCTACGTGCCCGTGTCCAGTGCCGAGTCCGCTGCATTTTCGACCGTAGCTCATGTCGCTCCGCGACTGAGATTCCTCCCGCTGGACACTTTCGAACCGTGCGCGCGGCTTCGGCAAGCGGAATGCGAGTCGCGGAGCGACATCGCCTACGTTCCAGCATGTTCACAGCACTGGCCAAAGCCTTCTCGATGGGAACAACCCCAAATTAAGAGATCACAAACCACTAGAGCATTCCACAATTCGGTGAACGCCCTCGTAGCCTGGACCCCCTAGGCCCGGGCAGTACGGACGTGGGCGTCCGTACTACAAATGCAGCGCACAGGCATTCGTGGACTGCTCTAGAACTCGCCTACCACTTCGCCGCCATTTGGCGTTGCGAGCTTCTTGAGCGTCCCCAGGTCGATATTCTCAGACACGAACCGCACCGATCCATCCAGCAACAAGAAGTGAGTTCCACCGCGGTAGGGGCTGCCGAACTTGTCGGGGGTCTTGCCGATGCCCAAGCTGGGATCGCGGACATTGGTTGGATCGCCCCACTGTTTGAAACCAGCCGAGACATCGCCGAAAGCAATCGTGTTGGACAGTCCGTCCGTGATGTCCCGGAACCCCCAGCACTTGTTGATCTCAAACAGCTGCGAGTTCCCCGCATAGTGAGAGACGCCCGGGCCGGTCGGCTCCGTGATCCCGGGATTTGTAAGCGTGACAATCGATTGCGAAAAGATCGCTTGGTTCTGCGGACTCTTCCACCCAAAGCCATCGTTGATCCGGTTGTAGAGCGGTGCCTGATCCATAAACGGCAGCATACTCGCCGCCCAGCTCATCATCTCAGTTCCATCTTCCCGGACGATCCCACCGGGAGGAAGCAAGTTGTACACGTCATGATAGTTGTGCATCGCCAACCCAATCTGCTTCAGGTTGTTCTTGTCCTGCGACCGGCGGGCGGCTTCACGGGCTTGCTGCACAGCGGGCAGCAGGAGCGCGGTCCCGATGCCGCCACAGACGATGAGAAACCCAAATAGCACACCGCCCACAATCAGCAGGATCGTCCCCGTCGACATCCCGCTGCTGCTGCTCTTCCCTTTCTTTCGACGTGGACGATCGTCCTCATCGTCATCTTCTTCGTAACGTGCCATCACTCGCCCTTAGTTTTGGAGCAACACCATGGGTTAGACCACGGGCTGCATGTCTCACGGATGTCTGTGGGGAAGTATGCGCGAACCGGAATGAGCATGCAATTCGATCAGGCAGTCTGTGGCTCGCGGGGCGTCGGGAATGTCCCTCCGATTCGTAGGCGATGTCGCTCCGCGACTCGCATTTCACCCACAGGAGCAGACCGCCCTGCGATCGGAATCTCAGTCGCGGAGCGACATGAGCTACGAGGCTCGCCTCACAAATTCCATACCGAACAGAACATCAAATCCGGTCCAGCGCATCGATCCACAGCACCAACTGCTGGACCGTCGCCTCATCGAGGCCATCTCCCTCGGGAGCAGCCAGCTCCAGTGTCGGGATCTTTTTCGTCGCGAAGTTCTTCAACGTGTTCTTTGTCGCTCGCAACCGCGACGACCCCGCACGCGGCAGGATGACGAACTGCTGTCGCTTGCCGACATCGTTATCGGGAGGCGCCACCCCCAACCCAGAGTCAATCGCGATTCCCGCGCGGAACTCGTCCTTCAGCTTCAGCGCGGCGAGCAAGGCGAACTCGCCCCCCTCCTGCTCCCCCATGATGACCACGCGCTGGCGATCGATCGCATACTTCTCCATCAGCCGTTCTAGCATGGCCTTCAGCAACGGCCCGTCCCCTCCCGACCAGCTGCCGTCCGCCAGCAGACCTGCAAAAATCAATCCTCGTTCCTCGCAAGCACTCCGCCAGAGTTTCAGCTGTTCGGCCTCCCCGGTGCGGCCTTCGGGGTGGATCCAGACGACCAGCCCGTACTCTTTGGGCTGGGTGGTCTCGGGGACGTAGACCCAGTACTTGCGGCCCTCGGTCCCGGGGAGTGTCTCGTCGAGACGCCCTGTCTTGGCGGGGACTTGTTCCTTCTCCGCAGCTGGCCCCGTGTCTGAGGCGAGATCTAGCGGAGCGGCGGGGGTCAGCACGGCCAGTTCCAGCGTGACCTCTTCGGTGGCCCCGGCTTTGCGGCGGACGGTGGCCTTGGTCGAAGCACCGACCCGCAGTGCCTCCACAAGCCCGGCCAGCTGGGTGGCCGAAGTAATCTCGGTCCCGTTGAGTTTCTCAATGATGTCCCCGGCGACCAGCTTGGCCTTCGCAGCGGGCGAGTCGGGAAAGACATGCCGCAGAGTCACTCCCTTCGCGTCCTTGGCCACGGTCCTCGCGGGGAGTACCCCCAGCATGGGCAATTCGAGTGGAGCGATCTCTGCGGCCAAGGTCAGCGACAACGGGAGCTCCTTGTCGTCCCGCTTCACGACCAGCTTCAGTTCACTGCCAGCTGCCAATGGGCCGAGGATCGTCTTGAGTTGCGGGATCGTGGCGATCGGTTTTCCGTTGGCTTGAGTGATGAGATCGCCGGCTTTGAGCCCCGCCTTCTCGGCCGGGGAGTTCGGTCGGATTTCGCCCGCGATGGCAGCTCCCGAGACTGGTCCCTTGTCGGCGAACATCACTCCCATGCGACCGGGGCGGATGTTCTCCCCCTTCCGCAGCGTGTCGAGTTGCGGCAGGATCTCTTCGAGAGGCACGGCGAATCCGATCCCCGCGTCGTACCACTCGACCCCCGCGGCTTCGTCGTCGCCTTGGGGAGACATGGGAACCAGGATGCCAATGCACCGCCCCTGTAAATCGATCAGAGGGCCGCCGTAGTTGGCGGGCGAAATTTTGGCATCGGTCTGGACTGCTTTGCCCCAGATACGATTGAGGGCACTGAGGATCCCGACCGACAGATTCGGGAACGACACGTCATAGGTCCGCCCCAGTGCGATCGTCCATTGCCCGACCTGTAGTTCCTGACGCGGAGCCGGGACCAATGGGGTCAGTCCCCCCTGCTTGATCTTGATGAGCGTCACCTGCCGCACCAGATCGGAGGCGACCACATCCGCCGGGAACTTCCGTCCGTCGCCGAGGGTGACGATGATCGAACTGGGCTTGGACGAGAAGTTGAAGGAACTCGTGATGATCTCGCCGTCCGCCGAGACCACGACTCCCGTGGTCGGCCCCGTCCCCGCGATCATCTCGCCCACCACATCCAGTCCGCCGATCGTCTGGATCTGCACGATCGACGGGTCCGCAATCGCGGTCGCCGCCTTGAAGGCTTCCTCTTCGAGCGCCTCGACATCCGGAGCCTGCGCATGAGCCTGCGAAGCCACCCCGCAGAGTATGCACAGAGCCAGCAGCCACCGCCGTGAACAGTAGTAACGGCAGCACATGGAGATCAGGTCGTTCACGAGGAGTCCCTTGTTCCGCAGCCTTCCTCGCAGGAGAAAGAACCGCAGTTAGCATTCTATCAGCGTTTCGAGAATAAGGGATACGTCCCCGCGAGTTCGAGTCAGCTACGGAGATTCTCCGCGATGTGTGCGGTCCATGCTGCCCGCATTACGAAACGTAGGCGATGTCGCTCCGCGACTCGCATTCCGCCAATAGGAAGACACAACGCGGAAGCTCCCCCGAATTCGAAGGGGGGGCAGGCTTGCATGAATCTCAGTCGCGGAGCGACATGAGCTACGGGCACGTCGGAAATCCTAACCGACTTCCGGGAGCCGCATCCGGGCACTGGACTTGGCGAACTCGGCGACCTCTTCGATCGCTTGCAGCATCTTCGGCTTGTCGACCTGATGCACATCGAGTTTGTGCCCGACACTCGACAACATGGTCAACGTCAGCCGACCGCCCAGGTGCTGGCGGAACTCCTCCAGTCCCCGGAACAGTGTCCAGGTGTCGTGCAGCGCCTGGTGATCGAGCGTCAGCCCGAAATCGGTCAGGGCCAGCAGCACGCGCTGGGCATCCTTGAGCGGGAACCCGTGGACGAGCGAACTATAGATCGTGTCGACCGCGACACCGATGGCGACTGCCTCGCCGTGGCGCAGTTCAAAGTTCGACATCACCTCGAGCTTGTGGGCCGACCAGTGGCCGAAGTCGAGCGGGCGGGCCTCCAGCATCTCGAACGGGTCGCCGCCCTGCGTGATGTGTTGCAGATGCAGTTGAGCCGAGCGGCGGATGACTGGCAGAGCCGCAGTCATGTCGCGCTGGCCGATGCGCGGGGCCAGGCGGCACACCTCATCGAAGCCAGCGCGGTCTTTGAGGACGGTCACTTTCACCGCCTCCGAGAAGCCGCAACGGAAGTCGCGATCCGGCAACGTGGCCAGCAGCTTGGCATCATTGACGACGCCCCACGGCACGGCAAATGTCCCGAGCCAGTTCTTCTTCGCGAACAGGTTCACACTGTTCTTGACCCCCACGCCCGAGTCGGCTTGGGCCAGCGTCGTCGTCGGCAATCGGATCAACCGAATCCCCCGGTGCGCAATCGCTGCGGAGAAGCCGACCGCATCGAGGACCGCCCCGCCGCCGATCACCACGACGTAGCTGCGACGGTCGAGGTCATCGGCGTTGATGGCCTGGAGCATGCGTTTCTGGGCGTCGATGTCGTTCTTGACGGCCTCGCCGCCGGGAGCGAATTGAATCGGCCCGGTGGAGGTGAAGTGGGCGCTCGACTCGCGGATGAGCGTCTCAATGCGCGGGACCAGCGTGGGGTCCGCCTTGGCCACAGAGTCATCGATCCAGAACTGCACGCGGGGCAGCTGATCGCCCGACCGCTCGATCAGATCGAGTAGCACCGACAGTTCGTCTCCCAGCACATCCGACGTAAACCGCAGCCGGTGCGTGAAGGGCACCGCAAACGCGATGTCGATACTCTCTGTCTGGGTTCGAGGGGGCAGCGGCAGTGACATGAGCAGGCGGGTCCGAGGAGCAGCAAGTCGGCGGGACGCTTGAGAGTCCTCCATTGTGAGCCGTAACGCGAGCGTCTGCAACCACGGGCTGTCCTTCGGCCAGAGCAGTGTTCGCGTCAGGAAAGTTGGCATCCAAAACCAAGGGGCAAGAATCACCCGAAACTCGCAACATCCGCAGGGGACACCTCGAACGCGAGGACGTGCGAAGTGAAAACGCAGAGGACGCAGCGCGGCTCTGCCGCAACCGACGTTGAGGAAAGGGGTGTCGGCCTTCGATCGGCTGGTGGTGTTCAACGCCATCGCCTTCGAAGGACCGACAACGTGAAACAGTTTCTCGCGAAGCATGAGTCGCAGATCTTGGGCGTGTTGAATGGGTGGGATCGGGTGCGGTTTCGGGGCACGTTGCGGGTGTTGTCGTGTGTGCCGGGATTGTTTGTCTGGATGCTGAAGCAGAAGGTGTTGCTCCCGGAGTTCGCGGGGGAGAGGGGGCCGGAAGAGTACCGTCAATTGGCGAATGCACCCGGGCAGCTGCAGCAGGCGATGACGACGTACAGCACCTCCGATGTGATGCGATTTCGGGGCCAGAAGA
>JANPCU010000198.1:0-24604 GCA_031431195.1 Planctomycetota bacterium
TGCCCCACCCCGCTGCCGGAACCAGCTTGCGGCCGATCCTCGCCGACCCCGCCGCCCGCATCAAAGATGCCGCCTTCACGCTCGTCACGCGCAGCCAAAATCGCTCCGGTCAAAGCATCCGCACCGCTCGTTGGCGGTTCACGCTGTGGAGCAACGGTGCCACCGAACTGTACGACCACGACATCGACCCCGAGGAGCTGTACGAAGTCTCCGCGCAGCACGACGGGATCGTCACCGAACTCACCGCCCGGATTCAGAAGCTACCACCCCTCGGCTCGAAGCCATGACAATCACAATCATGAAACACGCGATCCCACTCCTCACGGCTCTCCTGCTCGCGCCGCTGGCTGCGCTGCAGGCGGCCGATTCGGCTAAGCCCAATGTCGTGTACATCATGACGGGGGGCCTGAACTTCGCGCCGGACGCGTGTGCCATGGGGAATGCCGTTGAGTTGACGGCTGACCCGGCCACTGGCGAGCCGGGGAGGTTTGCCGCCGAGGAGATTCGACGAGAGGCCAGCGCCAAAGGCATGACCATCGCCGAGGATGCGCAGGCGACTCGCATCGTGCTCACGGTCGACAAGGACACCAAGGCTGCTGCCCAGAGCTACCGCATCCGTGTGCAAAACAAGGACGGACGCCGCACCATCACCGTGCGTGGAGCCGACCCCGCCGGGGCGATGTATGGGGGTCTGGACATGGCCGAGGCGATTCGTACGGGTACGCTCGATGCGTTGGTGAACTCCGACCACAGCCCGCACATCGCGCAGCGGGGCATCAAGTTCAATATCCCGCTCGACCTGCGCACGCCGAGCTACACCGACTGCTCCGACGCCGCGCAAGCCAACATTCCCGAGATGTGGGAGCGCGAGTTCTGGATCGACTATTTCGATGCGCTGGCGCGGCACCGCTACAACGTGCTTTCGCTCTGGAGCCTGCATCCGTTCCCCTCGCTGGTGAAGGTGCCGGAGTTTCCCGAGGTCGCGCTGGATGATGTCTGGCGGACGCGCGCGAAGCTGGATGACACCTTTAGCTTTGCGGGCAGCGACATGGTCCGGCCCGAGATGCTTGCGGACCACGAGGTCGTGAAACGCATCACCATCGACGAGAAGATCGAGTTCTGGCGCTGGGTCATGCAACAGGCAGCTGACCGGGGCATTCGGGTCTATGTCTTCACCTGGAATGTCTTCACGTTTGGGGCCGAGGGGAAGCACGGCATCACCAACGATCTGGGCAATGACATCACCAAGACGTATTTCCGCGCGAGTGTGCGGGAGATGGTGCAGACCTACCCACTGCTCGCCGGTCTGGGCATTACGGCGGGCGAGGGCATGCCCGAGAAGATGGACTCCAAGGAGAAGGAACGCTGGCTCTGGGACACCTACGGCGAAGGCGTGCGCGATGCCTTGAAGGAAGATCCCCAGCGCGAGTTCGGTATGATTCACCGCTTTCACTGGACCGCGCAGAGCGACATTCTCGACGCCTTCAAAGACTACCCAGGGCCGTTCGAGTTCAGCTTCAAATACTCGGTGGCGCACATGTATTCGATCACAAAACCGCCCTTCATCCAGCCGCTGCTGGAGAACCTCGCGCCTGGTCGAAAGACCTGGCTCACGGTGCGGAACGATGACATTTACACCTTCCGCTTCGGCGATCCGGCCTACGCCCGCGAATACATTTTGAACATGCCCCCGGCGGACAAGCTGGCGGGCTTTTACATGGGACCGGACGGCTACGTTTGGGGCCGCGACTTCCTCGAGCGACAGCCCGACCCCGGCCCGCGCCCGCTGGTGATGGAGAAGCAGTGGTACTCGTTCATGCTCTGGGGTCGACTGGCCTACGACCCCTCACTTCCGGATTCCCGCTTCGAGCGGATGCTGGCTTCGCGGCATCCCACCGCCTCCTCACCGCATCTCTTCCGTGCTCTGCAAGGTGCCTCGCAAGTCATGCCGCTGACCACGCGATTCTTTTGGGGGGACATCGATCTCAAGTGGTTCCCCGAGGCCTGTTGGAGTCATCGGCGGAGCAAGGGGCAGGGCTTCTATACCGTGCGTCATTTCATGGAAGGCAGTTCCATGCCGGGGGCAGAGGTGCTCTGTATACGCGACTGGCGAATGCGCCTCACCACCCGCGAGCCGATGGAGCAAACCACACCGCTCGATATTGCCGCAGCTCTGGACGGCGCGGCGGCAGAAACCCTGGCCGCGCTCGACGTACTCCGCGAGGCTGCCAAGCAGGATACCGAACTCCAAAAAACTGGAGACGACTGCGCAGCCCTCGCCTGGCTGGGGCGCTACTATGCGGCCAAGATTCGCGGAGCCTGTGCCCTGGCCCTGTTTGATGTGGACGGCGACAAGTTTGAACATACCGCGGCGCTGCGCCACCTCGAAGAAGCCCTCAGCCACTGGAAACGGTACGCCGCCATCCGCGATGCCCACTATGTCCCCGCGCTCTACAACCGCGTGGGCCATGTGGACGTAACGGCGTTAACGGCTCAGGTCGCAGCTGATCTCGACATCGCCCGCATCTGGAAGCCCGGCACCCTCCCGGATGACGGCCAACGTTCCGGCAGCGAAAAAGGCTTTCGCGAGTGAAATCCATGTCCCCAATTCTGATCACTCCCTTCCGCCTTCGCGGAGCCATCTCGTCTCCATGAAACGACTCACCTCCATCTTGGCCACCGTTACCGCACTGCTGATCGACCAGCAATTGATTACCTGGTATCGATGTTTTTTCGTCAATGCCATTCAGGACAAGCGAGCTTTCGAGGATGCGATGAGGCCCATGACGAAGGTCGGTTTGGGGATGTTCTGGTGGCACTGGAACCGGTTCTCCAGCGGAATCCACACAATGTCTATGCGCTGGCTTGCCGGAGTTTTACCTTTCGGAATCTCGACGATCTGGACGCAGCTTGGCAGGATGTCAGCCTCGCGATTGAGTGGGCACTGGCTGATGCGGATGCATCGCTGAATCGAGGGGAGAGCGAATGGAAAGTGACCAAGTAGTTGCCAGTCCTCGCTGACGCCTGCGAATCGGCGGGCGACCACGCCCAGGCGGCGGAATACCGCAACCGGGCGGCTGCAGAGTCGATCACTCGTCCGGGTTCATGACCTCATACAGAACCGCCAACTGCACTCCCGCGCGGCGGACTTCGGCCAAGAGCTGCATCTCCGGCGGAGCATTCAGTGCCGGGTCGGTGGGTTCGTGGAGCGACTCACGCGGGTCGGCATGACGGCGAAAAACGAGGACGTACCGGACTTGATCGCGGATACTGTCGTCGTATGCCGCGAGTTGCACCTTGTGCTGGGCGAGCAGGGGAGACTGCAAGGCGATGCCGTGGAGTTGCAACGGATGCAGAACTGGGGCCACGTGGACCGTGGCCCCGATAGGGACGTGTTCGACGATTTGCTGGTGCATTGTGCGGGTGATCGAGTCGCCCCAATAGGTCGGCTCGAAGCCCAGAGCCTGAGCCCCGCGCAGCCCGCCGACGAGCCAGTTGTAGTAGCTCAACTGACAGGGGTGCAGGGTGATGAGGGTGTAGGACTCGCTCAACAGTAGGACACCCACGAGCGGGAGGGCGAGGCTCCTGCCGAGCCGCGAGCGCGGGGGTGCGTTGGATTGCGGTTCGCAACTCAGCAGGGGCCTCTCCCTCCCGCACAAGCAGGCAGCTCCGCGCCCGATACAGACAGCCCACAGCGGGAATGAGACAAGGAATAACCGCTCGCCGTCGTAGACAGTCATGCCGGGGAGGGCGAACAACAATAGCGGGAACAACATCACCGCGAGGAGGAGGTCCGTGGGATAGGCTTCCAGCCTGTCGGTGTTCCCGTGAGTCACGACAGGCTGGAAGCCTATCCCACGGCACTTGGAGCGAAAGGCGGCGAACACTCCCCACAGCCCGAGGACATGCAACCCCACCGGCACCGTGACGACGAACATGACAAAGGGGTAATGCCAGGGCACCGCGCTGTCGAGAAACTTCTGACCGAGATACCAGCAGTTCAGATGTGCCCGATCCGCGGGAGCAAAATAGTCTTTCGCGTGATGCAGCGGATCGATCCACAACCACGGCCAGCCAACAAACATCACCAGAGCCGAGATTACCCCCACAGCTGCGACAGCTGTGACGCCGCGCCGCCCGAACTTCCCGATGGCCCAGAGCGCGAACGGAATCGGCAACAGGACTGCTTGAATCTTGGTAAGCAGGGTCAGGCCCAGTAAGAGGCCGGTGATGACGACCGGCGTCCAAGGGATCGACCAGCGCGAGCGAGTCCGCGTTGAGGCAGCCCACTCGGCCAGCGCTCCCGGCCAGCGGTCAGCTGTGGAGAGTGTAGTCCAGGTGAAGAAGAGGCCGACGAGCGTCTCGATACTGGCGATGTGAGCGTGAGCGAAGAGCCGGGGCATGAGGACGAGGGCGAGCGCGGCGCAGGTTCCCGCGAGCTGGCCGTACCAGCGGGAGGCATACCACCCCACCAGGAACACGGTGAGGGCGAACGCCAGCGCAGATGCGGCTCGAGCTTGCACGGTGAAGTACGGACGCGGTGCCAGAGCGGGATCGACGGACACGGGGCAGACGGCCTGCATGGTGTCGTGCCCGGCTGCCAGAATGAGTCGGCCCAGCGGGGGGTAGTCGGACTGATAACCGGGAGCGGAGTACACCTCATACCAGCTGGTCGGGTCGAGGAGGCCCCAGCCGTAAGCGCGTAGGTCGCCCCAGAGAACGAGTCCCGCTTCGACGTTCAGCACCTCATCGGTGGTGAGTCCCGGCCCCTCAGGGAGCGACGGACGATCTCCCGCTGGATCGAGTGTCAACAGCGTGGCCACGAAGATCACCAGCGCAATCAACGCTGGGGCCAGTCCACGCGCGGTTTTGGAATCGATAACCACAGTGAAGAGCCGCAGGAAAGGAGATGCAGGAACACGAATCGACACGGATCTTCATGGACTCAGACAGCCTCGGGGAATGAAGAGCGTCTGGGGGATTGTGTGAGAGGGATGCACTCCTGCTCCGAATTCGTGTCAATTCGTAGGGATTCGTGTTCCAAACTCTGGAAGGAACCTGACTCATTGACGGACACGTCTCGCAGAATCCGACAACCTGCCATCGCATGCGATCACACCAAGTGCAGGTTGTGGCTCACCCTCTCGGGATTCGCCTGTGAGAAGGGGTGGATTTGTACACAGATTTCACAGATCGGCACAGATTCCCAACAGCTGAGGACCAGCGACTGCTCAAGGTCGCAGTCAATGCCTGTGACTGATCTGTGAAAATCTGTGTGATCTGTATACCCCACACTCTGTCAGCGACAGAACACAACCCGCAGGGCTGCTTGTCTGTGGATCACTCGGGACAGCCTGTCGGCTTCTGCGAAGAGTGACCAGACACGGCCACCAAAAAACAAATCGAGACGTTCCCCAGGGTAGGGACCGCCTCGATCGTTGGGTTCGAGCCGCGCATCAGCGATTCCGGTGGATCCACACATGTCGCCCGTTGGCGAGTTCGGCAATTCCACCAGCGAGTTGTTCGTGATTCGCGACGCCTGTGGATGTCCCCCGTATCAGTCCTCAGGCTCGCCAATTGCGGACCCACCGACTTTCGGAGAGCAAAGGTCTCATACGGGCAGAGAGCCCGCAGGACATTCGTCAATCACGTTCTTCTCGCCGACTTCCTGGCTTCACTCGCCCTGCCGATGTCTCCATGGTATCGGCGCGGAGTGACTACCGGTGTTTCGCGGGGGCTACGGCTCCGCCGTCCCCACCACTAGGCCAACTGCTTTTTGCGGTTGACCAGCGTACGAATCCGCTCTGCCAGGAGTGCCGAATCGAACGGCTTGCGGAAGGTCTCGTTGAAGAAGGAACGGTCGAATCCGGCGGCGTTGTCATCATCGCTCAACAGAGCGATCAACACCGTGTCGGAGTAATCCGCGTTCTTCCGAAGATTCTGAGCAATCATCAGAGCTTCATTCCGGCCCATGCCGAAATCGATGACCACACAGTCCGGATGCAATGATTCGGCCTGGATTCCGGCTTCGAAACCGCTGCCAGCGACTTCCGTTTTGAACTCGTCGGCAGGCAGGGCACTCAGCAGTGATCCTTTGACGGTGGAGTCAATTCCCACCAGCAGGAGCTTGCCCATGGCCTCGTCTTCGAGTTCTCCCAGGGGCATCCCGTGTTCTTTCAAGAACCGGATCAGATGCTCTCGCGGAATCCGGCGGTCCTGAGATCCAGGAATGCGGTATCCGCGAAGGCGGCCAGAATCGAACCACTTACTCACAGTACGTGGGGCGACTTTACAGATTCGTGCGACTTGACCAGTCGTAAAGATGGTCCTCATGTGCGGGCTCTCCAATTACACCATGCAGCTCTGGGGTTGAGGGCGCAAGCCCCCAGTCGTCACGTCCAAATTCAAGCTTGCTCTCCGTTGTCGACAGGCGTGGGTCCTGGCGGCATTGAGCTTGAAGTGGAGCGGGACGCTCAGGCATCCACGTCACACGAATAGACCATTCATCAGGCATGCCCGGATCATCGCCGAAACCGGGCACGATCAGACGTCGTGTCTGCTCATGCGGCAAGCGCTCCGCGCTTGCTGATTGGGGAAGCGGACCGGTTGCGTGATCGTGACATCCCTGTCCCGATCCGGTCACACCCAGGTTATTCCGCCCCCCAAACTTAATCGACTTGTTCACTGGGATTGTTGGGTGGACATCGTGTCACCCTGCCGGCATCGCCTCCGGCCAATCCGCGCGAACTCGTCTGCGATGTTGAATCGGCAAAGCAGTTGCCGTGACTGCAACCCTTGTTGGCGGATTGTCCGGTGAAAGGGCATGTTCCTGCCGAACACGTCAAGCTCAATACACCCGCCAACCCACTTCTGACTCCTGTGGGGGCCATTTCACCCGCAGGTTGTGCCGAACCGTGACATTCGGTTCATGAAATCGGGGTTAAATCGGCATCATCCGGCAGATCCCGCACATTCGATTCGTTGAACATGCCTGGAGACACCGCTGTGAAATCCAGGTTCGTCCCCCCGAATCCGGAATTGCCCTATGATCCCCGCGTGTGGTTCAACCTGAACAACAAGCGATAGCGCCACACGTCACACCACTGAGCCGCCAAGTGATCCACCTCGAACTCCTCATCCCGACTCTCGTGCAATCCGGCGCGGAAAAGCAACTCGTGCTGTTGGCCACGGGACTGCCTCGTGCAGAGTTCGACATCCATGTCACCTGCCTGACCAGCGGTGGCCCCTATGAGGCCACCCTCCGTGATGCCGGTATCCCCGTGACTATCATCGGGAAGAGGTTTCAATTCGACCCGCTGGCCTTCTTTCGGCTGCGGAAGCACCTCCGTCAACGCCAGCCCGACATCCTCCACACGTGGCTTTTCGCCGCCCACAGCTATGGCCGCCTGGCCCTCCCGCGAGGCACAAACACCCGAGTCATTGTCTCCGAGCGCTGCGTCGACAGCTGGAAGAGCTGGCAACTTCAGATCGATCGCCGACTGGTCAGTCGGACCGACTTTCTCGTTGGCAACTCACAGGCGGTCGTCGACTTCTACCAGCCACTGGGGTATCCCGATTCGAAGCTGCGGGTCGTTCCGAATGGGGTTGAGGTGCCACCCGTTCCCAGCCACACTCGTGCGGAGTTCTTGAAAGAACTCCAGCTCCCTGAAGACGCGAAACTCGCCCTGTTCGTCGGTCGACTCGCTCCTCAGAAGCGGGTCACCGATCTCCTCTGGTCGATGCAGCTGCTGCGGCAGGTCGACCCGCGAGCGTATCTGGTGGTGGTCGGCGATGGCCCGCTGCGCGCCTCATTAGAACAGTACGCCCGAGAAGTCGAGGCCATCTCTCATGTCCGGTTCCTGGGGCACCGTTCCGATGCCGCATCACTGCTGCATCACGCCGATGTCGTCTGGCTGGCCAGCGAATTCGAGGGGATGTCCAACAGCCTGATGGAGGCGATGGCCTGTAGCCGTCCCATCGTTGCCAGCGCGATCCCTCCCAACCAGGAACTGATCCAGCACGGCACCCACGGGTATCTGGTCAACATCGGCGACACCGCCGGGTTCGCCCAATTCACTCTCAAATTATTAGACGACAGTGACCTGGCCTCGCGATTGGGAACAGCCGCCCGTGAGCGAGTCGCTACAGAACTGTCGGTGCCTCGGATGATCCAGCGGTATGTCGACTTGTATCGCGAAGCGGTCGAGTCTCGGAATCCAAGGTCAACTTCTGTCGATGATTAGGCTTGGGGAGAGCGAAGCTCCTGCGGGGCCGCTGGCCAGGGTGCCTTTTCGCATCTCAGGCAAGAGCCGCATCCACGCGAAGATTTCGGGTTGAGCGTCACCCCAGTGCTGTGAACATGAGGGAGCGTAGGCGATGTCGCTCCGCGACTCGCATTCCGCCGGATGAAAGACTCGACGCGGAGGTTCCCCAGAAATCGAAGGGGGGGCTGGGGGGAGGAATCTCAGTCGCGGAGCGACATGAGCTCCGGTCGGAGAGGCGACGGGCCTGTAGAAAACCTGCCCCACAGCGAACGACTGGACCACAATCCTGTTCACAGCACTGGCCTCGCCCTCCCGACGGGGGAGAACCCCCATTAATCAGCGTGGACAGGACAGTAGCCAGATTGGCAGTGAAGCCTACGCCAGAATGCCCACCCCGGACGCAACGCTCGCCACTGACAAGGGTGAGGTGATCTCCGGAATTCCCCACTGCGAACCGCCGTGTCCACCGCGGTGAATTCCGAGAACTTATTATCGAGCCCGTCCCTCAGCAGGACACGACAGCATGATGAGAAATCGAGAACGAGAGCAGTTTCAGAATTTGTGTTCAGTCAGGAGGTTGGAACACGAATCTTCGCTAATAAACTTAGCGTGGGCCAAATTGAAACGTACGACGGACGTCCTCGTCCGTCGCTCTGTGAGGTGTTCCACACGGACTGACGAGGACGTCCGTCCTACGAAATGCCTCATTTCTCACCGCGCGAAGTAAACGGCAAACAGGAATGTCCGCCCCATGGAAGAGTGGCACAGACGGTCCTGTCTGTGCGAACGGAAGACAGATTCTGAATCGGTGCTAAAGCGTGTCCACGATCTCATTTCGCTCGTTCAGAATCGCCACTTGGGGCTTCATCGCTCGCGCTTCAGCGGAAGTGCAATCCGCGAATGCCATCACGATCACTCGGTCGCCAGGGAGCGCGAGGCGAGCCATCGCTCCATTCATCTGGATCTGACCACTCCCCCGTTTCCCCACCAGTACGTACGTCTCGCCCCGCTGGCCGGTGTTGCAGTTTGCTACGAGCACCTGCTCATACGGCAGCAGGCCAGTCGCCTCCATCAGATCCTCGGGAATCGTGATGCTCCCGTGATACAGGAGTTCCGCAGCTGTCACGGTCGCCAGATGGAGCTTCGATTTGAGAATACGGACTTGCATCGAGATCCACACACCTGCGGCCAGTCGGGAGACGAACTATCTCCTTGGTGCCACAGTGTATGGCGATGGCTGAATCGCTTCAACGTGGGAAAAATCGGTGCCCGGAACCTCAAACGGGCCGACCAGGGTTTGTGGCATGTCCGAATGGTCGGGCGAAGTCCGTGCTGTGAACAGAATGGAATGTAGGCGATGTCGCTCCGCGACTCGCACTCCGCCTGCCGATGTCCCTCACTCACGGCCCGAAAGGCGTTCCGTCAGAGGAATCTGGGTCGGGGAGCGACATGAGCGACGGCACGTAAAAAACGTGCCCCACGGGGAACGACCTCACCACGATCATGATCACAGCACTCAAACCACGAAGACTGGCAGACGACCGCTATACGCCCAGCAGTTCGCGAGCTTGCGCCATGCCAGCCGCTTCTTTCCCGTACTCGCTGGCGGTGACGCGGGCCAGGGCGACGATGTGACGCCAGCGGGCGGCGGCATGGGTGCATTGGAAGTCGCTGGTCGTCGTGTGGAAGTACTTCTCAGCGTGCAGGGCTCCGTCCTGACTGATGGCGTAGGTCTTGAGCAGGTCGAACACACTTCGCTCGGGGAGGTTCAACGCCCCATACCGACCGACCACGGCACAGGCCCGGCTCTGGTCCTGCCCCTCAACCGCACTCTTCAAGGCGGCGAGCAACTCGACTTCCGTAGTGGCCTTCACCGGCTCCAGATCCTCGGCCCACGGACGCGGCTTCCAGTTCGCGAAGTCGCCCCCGCGCTCGGTGCGGTCCTGGGCCACTTCGTAAGCGGCCAGCACGACAGCTGTGTTGCGATGCAAGACGTTCCCGGCTTGGGCAATCCCGCGCCACGCATGAGCGGTATCGCTGGCATGTACGCCGATCGAGTCGCCATGCACGCTGCCCTCGGGCTTCCCGGCCTGGATCTGGTTGCCCGTCCGGCCCTTGTCCCGCAGCAGGAGTTGGTTCGAGGCCAGTGACACCGCCTCGAAGATACGCGGCGGGCTAATCCCCTCAGCCAGCGCCGCCCCGGCGGCATCAGCTGCCTGATCCGGCGTCGACGTGAACAGCATCTCCGCGAAGGCCATCACCCACGCATCATCCACGGGCTTCGTCCCCCACGGACGGTCTTGCAGCTTGAACTGGTCGACCACCTGCGGGAGCTTGGCCCGAATGCCGACCGCATGCTTGACGGCGTGCTCTTCCTGTTTCACACAGTATCGCAACGACTGCCGCAGCATGGTCAGGGCGTGCTCCTCTCCCACCAGGTCGAGCATGTCCCACACGCGGTGGACGAGTACAACGCGATGCACATCGGTCGACTCCTCGGCAGTGGTCAGCAGATCGTTCCAGCCTTCAGAGGCCGATTTCTGCACACAGGACGCGAGGATTAATTCGGCCTTCGCACGGTCGCGTTGATGGACCGCTTCTCGGAGAGCCTCGGCATTCCCCGCGATTGAACCATCAGCAGTAAGGGGAGCCAGGGCGTGATGGTCGCCGCCGCCAATCTGCTGAATTCGCTGGCTGTTGCGGTACAGCACCTTGAGGACCGGCAGCGCCGCTGATTCGGTCGGCAAGTCCTCGGCCATCGCCAGAGCTGGACGCAGGGCCATCAACGTGTGGAACCCAATGTAGTCCTCACCCCCAAAGGCCCGGCTATTCGCCAACGCCGCAGCCGCCACCAGATCACGGAGCGAGGTGCCCGACTTGATTGCGGCCACAGCTGCGGGGAGTACCTTGTCGAGGGCGGTCGACTGGAGCGTATCGACGAGCGGTTCGAGCCGCCCGAACGATAACTCAGTCTCACCTTCGAGGGCACACGCCGCCCGCATCCCCAAATCCCCGGCAAGCCCAGCTCCAATACTGGCCGCGATCATGCCGCGACCGACCCGCGAAAGAAACTGACGACGATTGGCGGGCTGCATGACACTCTCCTGATTCCATCGGTGATTTCAGACAGTACTCCGCGCATCAACAACTGCCGATAATATCCTATTCCAACTGACTGCGTTGGGCTATTTTGAAAAAAATGGTGGGGGAGCGCGAATGCCCTCAGTGGGAAAGAACTTGCGAAGGGATGCGAGCACTTCAGCCAGGTTGGGCACCGAGTGAGGATCCGGGGAGGTTCGCTAAAACTGGTCAGGGACACTCCACAATGGACATCTCGTCTGTATTTTACCGCTGGACGCCCAGCGTCTCACGCGGGGCCGCGCTCTGATCGAGGGGATCGCAGGCTGGGAGTTCATTTCCGAATCGGCGTGGAAAACCAGGTGGAACAGTGGGGCAAATCTCCGGAATTTCAGCGAAGCCCAAGAATATCGAGGGCTTGGTCATTCTCGCCGGTCGTGAGGACGCCTAGGATCGTTATAACTGGTGTGGAGACGGGTTGACGGTGAGACCCGAAAATAACCGATGAATGATCGGTCACTGGAATGTCTGGATCGGGGATGAGTCGGCGTGCTGAAAGCTCGTCAAAAACTGGGCAAGTACAAGATCGAGAAACGCATCAGCGAGGGTGGGTTTGCCTCGGTGTATCAGGCGTATGACACGATCGAAGGGGTCCATGTCGCCCTGAAGATTCCCACTGCTGCCAGTGTGAACCCGGAAATGCTGAAGGACTTCCGGAACGAGGTGCGGTTAGCGTCGAAGCTGGTCCATCCGCATATCCTGCCGATCAAGGACGCCTCGATCATCGACGGGACGTTCGTCATCGTTCTGCCGCTGGGGGAGAAGACGCTGGCGGATCGGTTCGCGAAGCGACTGTCGCTTCAGACGGTGCTGGATTACACAGAGCAGATGCTCAAGGCGGTCGCCTTCGCGCATCACCAGAAGATCATCCACTGCGACGTGAAGCCGGAGAACATGCTGTTGTTCGCGGACAAGACCTTGAAACTGACCGACTTTGGAATTGCCAAGATTGCCTTCAAGACGGTTCGCGGGTCAGGCACCGGGACTATGGGCTACATGGCCCCGGAACAGGCGATGGGCAAGCCCTCATTCCGCTCCGATGTGTTTTCCTTGGGCTTAATCGTCTACCGGATGCTGTCTGCCGAGTGGCCCGAGTGGCCGTTTGCATGGCCTCCCCTGGGCTACGCGCGCGTTCGGGGCCGTGTCCCGGCGGACCTGATTCAGTGGCTCAAGCGGTCGATGGACCTGAACCCGAAGAAACGCTTCCGAGATGCGGGACAGATGCTCACGGAGTTTCAGAAACTCCTTCCAGCTGTCCACGAACACGCCGCCCGTCGACGAAAAAAGGCGGTCAGCTCGGCTGTCTGACCATCAGATCGCCAGACCTCGCACCTGCCGGAAGGCTCCTACTCGCCGTCGCCCACTCTCGCGATCTTCTCAAATACCCATGAAAAATCAGCGGAGAAGGGGGGATTCGAACCCCCGAGACGCTTTCGCGCCTACCGGATTAGCAATCCGGCGCATTCGGCCACTCTGCCACCTCTCCGGAAGTGAGGGATTTCTCCCTGACTCACTGTCACTTCGGCTGTGACGTTGCGAAAATATAGCGGAAATCGCACTCGACGCAAGGTGGGGAACAGCGGTCCGCGACCCGCTATTCGCAGCCGTCCCCGCTGGATGCTGAGTGTTGCGACCCGCTAGAAAGAATGGGAAACCCCGATGCGAATCCTGACGATCATGGCGGGCGGTGGCGGCGTGCGGTTCTGGCCAGAAAGCCGGCGCGCGCGTCCGAAGCAATTTCTCTCGCCCGGCGGAGACCGCTCTCTCCTTCAAGCCACAGCGGATCGTGCTCTGCCCCTGTTCCGCTGGGACCGCGTTTCTGTCATCACGGGCGAGGATTATGCCGTCCCCACGCAGGCCCAACTCCCGCAGCTCCCTCGGGAGAATCTGCTGCTGGAACCGGCAGCTCGCAACACGGCGGCCTGTCTCGGACTGGCGGCAGCTGTGTGGGCTCTACGCGATCCGCAGGCGGTGATGGCGGTGGTTCCGGCAGATCATGTGATCTCGCCGGATGACCGCTTCCAGCAGTGCCTGCTTTTGGCGATGGAAGCCGTCGAAGCCGCGCCCGAGTCGGTCTACCTGCTGGGAATTCCACCCACCCATCCGGCCACAGGATTCGGATACATCGAGGTCGCGCCGAACGCAGTCTCTGCCCCCCCACTCCCCACTCCCCATTTCCTACTTCCCCCCCTGCCCGTCCGGCAGTTCCGCGAGAAGCCTGACCCAGCAACCGCCACCGAGTTTCTGGCCAGCGGGCGGCATTTCTGGAACGCCGGGATTTTCGTCTGGCGAGCCCAACGGTTCCTCGACCTGCTGGCACGCTACCAGCCCCGCATCGCCGATGTCGTGCAGCGGATGGCAGCCCAAGGGATGAACGCGGATTGGGACCAGCCGAACCGCGAGGAGTTCCGCCGACTCCCCTCGATCTCTGTCGACCATGCGGTCCTGGAGCCACTCTCGCGCGAGGCCCAGTCCAACTTATTCGTACTCGCCGCCAATTTCACTTGGAGCGATGTCGGCAGCTGGCAAACCTGGCCGGAACTTTGGGGCCGAAATGAGGCCGGCAACACGATTCGCGGCCCGCACGTCGGCGTCGAAACCCGTGACTGCATCGTGCAGACTCGCCGAGATCATCTCGTCGCCACCTTCGGCGTCGAGGGGCTGCTCATTGTCCACACGCCGACGGCGACTCTGGTTGCTCGACGCGACGACGAAGCGGGAGTTCGCAGGCTCGTGGCGGAGATCCAGCGATTGGGGCTGGGGGATCTTTACTGTTAAGATCTCGCCGATCGGAGGCGAGTTGCGGTAAGCATGGCCCTGGAGAGTGGACCTGATGGATTCACATCTCACTCATTCTGGACTTACTCTAATCCGCAGTTCCGCTCAATCTCCATGGCCTTCTCCGACAGAAAGAACCGCCTCAGATTGAGTGGGTCCGCCTCTTTTTCCACAGTGCGGCCAGCGCGGCCTTCCATTCCCGCTTGAGTCGTCCACGGGTCTTCGACCTTGGCACCGTCCACCTCGGCCAAGTGAGGCAGTTGAATCCTCTGGAAGCCCAGCGTCTCACACCCTTGGACGCTCAGAAATAGGCAAGCCATCAGCCCCACCCTCGCGAGGCTGGGGACGAACGACAGTTGTGGACGTGTTGTGAGAGTTTCAGTCATGCGCATGGCCGATTCCTGAACGGATGATCGTGTCTGGGGAGCCGCCGGGTTGTCCCCGAAGCGACCCTGCAAGTCCATGCGAACTAGGCAGCTGAGCGATTGCAGTGCGATTCAGGGGCAGATTCCGCCGGTCTCCACTCGATCCCGTTCGCCCGAACTACGTGGAATTGTCAGGGTTAGGAACGCTGCATCGGTCAACCGGATTCTATCGTCCACTCCGCGAACACGGCGGTGGTACGGATCATCTTCGACTTCATGAGACTGCTCAGCTAGTCCTTGTGCAGACCATGCCTCGGGAATGACGATCGGCCAAAGACGGCATTGAGCTCAGGCCAGAACTCCCCGTTCTCCCCACTCGGGATTTGCAAGGTGTCAGACCCGCTGCATACGATTCCTCGCAGGGGAGTCCGCAGAGTGATACCGGATTCCGGTCCACATCTCAGCCAACCACAACACAACCAGACAATGCAGCTGCTCACGCAGTCGGAGTGAATCATGAGCAAGGGTGGATTGGCGTTGTCTTCGCTGGTGATGGCGATTCCGGCAGGTTTGTTGGCCTATCTCTCGATTCGTTCCGTCTTTGAGATGAACGAGAAGATGCCGACGCTGGTGACGGTCATCGTCTGGGCCTTGATCGTGATCTGTGTCCTCCTGGCCATCAGCCCGATCATTTTTCTGATCGCTGGCCCCAAGGCAGCTCCCGTCACTCCGGGGGATGCCGTGCCAGAACCGGTCGACAACTCTCAGAAGCTGCCTGCCAAGAAAAAGCCGAAGGACGACGACGAATTCGCGGACGAGGACGGCGACGCGGATGGCGGAGAGGACGAGCAGCTGTTCGACACGAGCGATGACGAAGCCGGCGCCGAAGAGTTCGAGGACAATTTCAACTTCGACGAGGACGAAGAAGAAGAACCGGCTCCGAAGAAGAAAAAGAAGAAGTAAGGCCGGAGTTGTTCTCTGATTATACTCCGCGCGGAGCGGAATGAGACAATCCGGCGAGCGTCCGGCGTGAGCCGGATGGTACTTCGGGGACTCGCGGCAGAACCGGGGGGCTGACGCCGCCCCGCTCGCTAAAACGTATCAATCGGTGCCGCGCGAGGTATCGATAACGACGCCCCGCTCCCTGAAACGACTCATTCTGGACTGCGAGAAGTTATCGACCGCGACGCTCCAGCACATCGAAGTAGACCTGCCGGATGCGGGCGGTCATCGTCTGGTGGCGGAACTGGTCGGTGAAGCGGCGGCGGCCTTCGGCTCCGAATTTGTGGCGCTGCTCCTCTGAACAGACCAGTCGGATGATCGCGGTGGCCAGCGGTTCCACGCTGTCACGTGGCAGTAGATAGCCAGTGGAGCCCGGCAGGACGACCTCGCGCGCTCCGCCCACGTCATAGGCCACGACCGGTTTGGCGGCGACCAGAGCTTGCGGCAGCACACGGGCCAGACCCTCCCACTGGCTGGTGTGGGCCACGATGTCCATCGCCTGAATCAGTTCCGGAATGCGCGTCGGCGGAACTAAGCCGGTGAATACGAACCGGTCCGTGAGGGCTAGCTGTGCGATCTTTTGTTCGAACTCCTGGCGCAGCAGTCCGTCGCCGACGAACAGGAATTTCACCTGTGGACAGGCCCGCACAATCGATGGAGCGGCAGCCAACAGGAACGCGTGCCCCTTCAAATGAAACAGCCGGGCGATCTTGCCGACCACGATCTCTTCGGGTTTCAGGCCGAGTTCCGCTCGCACGTCTTCGCGGCTGCGGGGGGGATGCAGAAACGGCTCGACATCGAAGCCGCTATAGATCGTGGTGAAGCGGTCTCGCGTTGCGACACGGGCGTGGACGTACTCGTCCGTCATGTCATCGGCGACGCTGATGAAGTGGTCGGTCCAGCGACTCGCCAACCGCTCGGCTTGCCGATAAACCCCATAGGCCAGCGGGTTCTGGCCGAAATGAAACGCCGCCCCGTGGATCGTATGCACCGCCGGAATGCCCAGCTTGACCGCTGCGGCGCGACCGATAATTCCGGCCTTGGAGCTGTGGGTATGAACCACATCCGGCTGGATTTCCCGCAGGAGTCGGAGGGTCTCTTGATAGCTCTTCCAGTCTCGTCGCGGGTGCAGACTCCGCCGCAGCTCCGGGACCACATGGACCGGGTATCCACCCGCCAGCGCGCGGGCTTCCAGCGAGCCTTCCGGCCCCAGGCCCGGTCCGGTCAGCAAGTGGACCTCATCGCCATGCAGCTGATGCTGGTCCTCGACCGTGTGCAGAGTGTTCTCCTGCGCCCCGCCGATAATCAAGCGGGTAATGAGATGCACCACTCGCAAGGGACGACCGAGAGGTTGCCCCCGAGAGGCCAGCCCGACTTCGATCGGCGGAGTCAAGGTCATGCGTAGATCGCCCGCAGCGCATCATGCCGACTGGCATACAGCGGCCAAATGGTCAGCAGTCGCAAGTCATTCAGCGACTGGTGCATCTCGGGTGAGGCTCCGCAGAAGACCGCTTTATCGGTCGCCTTGCGAAGGAAATTCGTAATCGCGTCCAGGATCAACGTCCCCACCAGACGCGACTGACTGAAGTCCACGATCACCTTGCGATACCCGTGTCCGACGATCAACTCGTTCACGCGCCCTGTCTCGATGTGGACATCGTGGTATTTGAAGCTCTGGTGATCCCCCATGGCGATCACGATGAGCGTGTCGCCCCACGTCTCGACCTTGAAGATGCGGTTCTGACTGGTCAGGAACTGCACATTCGGCTTCCCGATTGACTGAGCTGGGGGAGGCGGAGGAGGCGGTAGCGAGGAAGCCGCTTCGACTAACACCTGCGTTTGAGCGATATCCGGATAGTGGACCGCAACGAGGTAATCGCCAATCTGTAGCTGGCTCCCTTCAGGTAAGGCAGAGCAACGGACCGGCTGCCCGTTGACCTTGACCCCCCCCTTGCCCAATAAATCAATCACCCACAACCCCGAGGGGAGTAGCAGCAGGCTGCAATGCACCCGAGAGATACGCTCGTCGGGAATCGTAATGCGGCAGTTCTCATCCCGTCCGATGAGTGTGATCACCCGGTTGATCGGCCACAGCCGCCCCTTCGCGGATGTGTTGAGCAATTCAAGTTCGGTCTTGGGCAAGGCCCCGAACTCGACCCGCACTTCTTCACGAGTCTTGAAGTCGATTGGCGATGGAACAGCCTGATCGGCCACCCACTGTTCCCCCTCTAACTGTACCCAATGGGTTCCGACCCGAAAGCGATGTCCCGCAGTAATCCATTGTGAAGCCGCCGGGGGGGAGATCTGCGTACCGTTCGTACTGAGCAGGTCCAGGCACGCCACGCGATTGGCGAAGACCTGTAAGTACACATGTCGATAGGCGACGACCTCTTCCTGAATCACCAGATCGCAATTGCTGCCTCGCCCAATGACAGCGAACGGGTGGGTGATCTCTTGAGTCTGAACCACCTGGCCCTTGGCATTGGAAACGACCAGACGCAGCGGCTCGATCTGGCCGCTGGCATATCGCAACAGGGCGATGATCTGATCTTCCATGGCGACAACACAAACCGGTGACAAACGCTGACAGCAGCTCATTTCTGGAATCGACGAGAATTGAGTATGAAGATTGAGTTCACAAGCGTCAATTCGCTGAGGGTAATCCAAAGTCCCGGGGCGCACCGCGAGCTGGGGAATCGCCAACTACTCTCCGGGGCCAGGATTCGCGATGTGTGACACCCACTTCGGAGCGGGCACTGCGGGGCTGCGAACGAGGAGCAGCAGAACCCCTGACACGATCACCAAGATCGGGACTTCGACGTTGAACTCGATCCGACCCGTTTGCCGCAACACGGATAGCAGGCTGGTGATGACAAAGAACGGCCCCACGACCAGCGTGACCTTGTCGACTCCGCCAATCACAAACGTCAACACGCCGACCACGGCCAGTCCAAGCGTCCAAATCCAATCAATCGCGGGTGCGAATCCCAGTGTGGTAAGCAACCAGCCCGTCCCAATCGTGATGAGCAGGATCGGCAGCAGCAATGATTTTCCAGATGACATGAAGTCCTCAGTCGCGATGGAGACGTGCAGTGGGAAAACGCAGCCACAGCATCCTCTGGAGTATTCGGAAAATCGTCAACAGTGGGGATCGATCCGCGATAGCATTCGTCCATGGGAGCCCGGGCTCGAATGCCACCGCGGTGCGAGGTGGCACATGGGCAGTACACCCGGTGAAACGGTCATCTTCCCCACCAAGTACCGAATAATGGGAATACCATCCAGAACACGAAATGGCGAGGATGGGACTCGAACCCACGACCCGCGGCTTATGAATCCGCTGCTCTACCAACTGAGCTACCTCGCCGAGGGTCGACAGCGGGTCTGCTGTCGACGGGAAAGTTTACCACGACCAGCCCGTACAGCAAGCGTGGACTTTTCGAGTGGCCCAGAGAATATACGAACCATGATCTCACAGAGGCATGAGCCTCGTGCCTTGCGGTCCGGTCGCTGGGCGTGCCGATGTCCGCCGGAGGATTTCGTGGCCGAGTTTCTGTTTCCTGTTTTACCCTCCCCCGCCTCCCTGCTATCATCGGTCATCGTCGATCCGTATGCCCCTGACGCGGAACGGGTCGCTCGTGTGATTTCCTGCTTGCTGGTCCACATTGCCTTCGGAGGACACCCGCCATGCCGTACACTCATACCTCTCCTTCACGCCGTCAGTTCCTCCAAGCGAGTACACTCGCCGCAGTGGGTGGAACGCTGTTATCGGCCTTGAGTCCCAGCGCCATCTACGCAGCTGGCGATGATGTCCTGAGAGTCGGGATTGTGGGCTGTGGGGGGCGAGGCCTGGGTGCCGCGGGGCAGGCATTGCGAGCCGACAAGAACGTCAAGCTGGTCGCGATGGGCGATGCCTTTGGCGATAAGCTCGAGCAGGGGCTCAAGGCTCTGAAGAACGACAAGGAGATCGCCGACAAGATCGCCGTCGACGACGACCACAAGTTCACCGGATTCGACTGCACCGAGAAGCTGCTGGCCTCGGGCGTGGATGTCATTCTGCTCTGCTCGCCGCCCGGCTTTCGTCCGGCTCAGATGAAGGCGGCGGTCGCAGCGGGCGTTCACGTCTTCTGTGAGAAGCCAGTAGCGGTCGATGCGCCCGGAGTGCGGACAGTCATCGAAGCCTGCAAAGTCGCCAAGGTGAAGAATCTCTCCGTGGTGTCGGGCCTGTGCTGGCGGTATCACCCCGCAGTCCTCGAAGCCTTCAAGCGGATGCAGGATGGGCAGATCGGCAAGATCGTGGCGATGGAGTGTTCTTACAACACGGGCTTCCTCTGGAACCATGGCCGCAAGGAGAACTGGAGCGACATGGAGTACCAGATGCGGAACTGGCTCTACTACACGTGGCTCTCCGGCGACCACATTGTCGAGCAACACATCCACAGCATCGACAAACTCGGCTGGGCGATGGGGGATCAGCCGCCGGTGGCTGCCACAGGAACGGGGGGGCGACAAGTCCGCGTTGAGCCCGCCTTCGGTCACATCTACGACCATTTCGCCATCCAGTTCGAGTACGCCGACGGCCTCAAGGGGTTTAGCCGCTGCCGTCAGCAGGGCGGATGCCAGAACGATGTCTCCGACCACTTCTGGGGCACCAACGGCACCTGTCACATCAAGAGCGACAATACGAGCATCGAAGGGCCGAACGCCTGGTCGTATGCCACGCCCGATGGCAAGGATCACAACATGTACCAGCTGGAACATGATGCCCTGTTTGCCAGTATTCGCTCTGGCCAGCCGATCAATAACGGCGAGTACATGACGAAGAGCACCATGCTGGCAATCCTGGGCCGCATGGCCGCCTACACCGGCAAGCGGATCACCTGGGAGGAGGCCATGAATTCGAAGGAGAAGCTCGGACCCGACAAGCTCGAATTCGGACCAGTTCCGTTTCCCGAAGTCGCCGTTCCGGGAGTCACCCCGTTCGTGTGAGACCCAGCTCAGCACCACCCGGAACGTCTGTCACAGGGCACGTGGACCACGTGCCCTTTTTGCATGTGCCGGTTCACTCCACAACGCTGTCGAACTGGCAGATTTGCCCTCAGGGATGATCTGCCTCGATGGCCATTGAATTTCCTATCCACCACTCCAGAAATGTGTTACGCCAACTCGGCCCTCTCGAAAACGAAAGGGGTACGGGCTTTGCACAACTCTCATCGCCGGTTCCGTCTCTGCTCAGGAGTGCCATCATGCCTGTTTTTCGTTGGGGGAGTGCCTTCGACGCCTTCCGCGATCTGGAGCGGGAGATGGACCATCTTCTGCACAGCGTGAACATGGCGTTCGAGGGACTGCGCATCGGGCGGCCCTTCCCAGCGGTCAACATCTATGAATTGGAACGGGAGTACCTGCTGACTGCCGAACTGCCCGGCACGCGCGTCGAGGATCTCGACCTGAGCGTCTCCAACGGCGTCCTCAAGATCCGGGGCAGCCGCACCCCCTCGCCCCAGATCGCCGAACACCAGTTCCGACGCAGCGAACGGGTGCAGGGCCAGTGGGAACGCAGCTTCACACTGCCCGAACGGGTGCAGGAAGATCAGCTGCACGCGGAACTGCAAAACGGAGTTTTGCTGCTGCACCTGCCCAAGGCTCCGTCGACTGTGCCTCGTCAAATCCCGGTCAGCAACGGCCACGGCAACAGCCCGCTGTCAATCGAGACGACGGGAGAGCGCACATGACCACTGACTCCAATCCTCGCTTGGCCGACCTGTCGTCCCGCGTTTCGGAACTCCCCGCTGTGGCCGCTCCCGCGCCGCAGCAGCACTGGGTCTGCACCCCGCCGATCGACATCTTCGAGACCCCCGAAGGGCTCGTCCTGCGGGCCGACCTGCCCGGTGTGACCGCCGAGACGCTCGATCTCCAGGTCCAGGACAACAAGCTGACCCTGCTGGGCCGCGTCGCCGCCCAAGCCCCCGCCGGAGCGACCCTGATCCACCAGGAATACCACGTCGGCGACTTCGTCCGGTCGTTCATCCTCAGCGACGATGTCGACCACGACCGCATCTCCGCCAAGATCTCGAACGGGGTACTCGACCTGCTGCTGCCGAGGATTCCCAAAGCGGAGCCGAGAAAGATCCAAGTCCGGGCGGATTGACGTAGAACGGAATTCATTCCGTTCCTCTGCCCTGGCACCCGCTCCCCCATACTCAAGGTCTTGACACAAGCGTCACATCCGAGAAAACCTCTTGTGCCGCTGACACACCAGTAGGACTGAAGCGGACCAACTGGTGCTACCCGGCTCATGACCAAAAGTTTCCCCAGCTCTGGGGCTGATGTACTGCGGGGCCATCCTTGGAATTGGCTTGCCGTGATTTCAGCACAGCAATCTCTTCCGCGACAGCCGACGCGAAATCTGGTTCATCTTCGTAAACGGTCAGAACCTTTTCCATTTGTGTTATTGCGAGTTTCAGGTGGCGATCAATATCGTCGATCGGCCACATGTACGTACGACCAAGCAATATGAGCAAGGCTGAAGCCGCACGGATTTCGTCAGCATATTCTTCGGGGTCGGCATTTAGTGTTGCCTCAACCTTAGCCGCGAGTGGTATCTGGTCGAAAAGGTCTCCGTACCAATCAGCAGCTGAATCGCTGTCCCAAGGAGCATATCCCCAAGCGCCCATGAGTTGTTCCTTTTTTGTGTCAATTCAGATCGGTCAAGCAACAGAACAGGTATTCAACCACCGAAGTGCGGTTGAACATGACTTCACTTTCATGGACGGGTATGGAGTTGTCAATTCCTCGGAATCATTTCTTGGGGAACAGCGAGGAGTCATCCTCCGCTTTCCCGGTGACTTAAACCGGATGGGCGATGAATTTCACCCCCAGCGCTCGGGCAACCTTCAGGATGGTCTCAAAGCGGGGCTTGGCACCGGGGGCCAGCGCTTTGTAGAGGCTCTCTCGGCCTATGCCCGCGTCTCTGGCCACCTGGGCCATCCCTTTCGCGCGAGCCACATCCGCCAGCGCGAGCAGCAGTAGATCCGGATCGTTGGTCTCAAGAACAGCTGTCATATATTCGGCGATCGCCTCCTCGTCATGGAGATACCGCGCTGCGTCAAAGGCGATAAGTTTTCGAGGGGCCTTAGTCTTCGTCATAAGTGGTCTCCCAATTCGGACGCGAGCTTTATAGCTCGGCGAATGTCTCGCTTCTGCGACGACTTGTCTCCCGCGTTCAGCATCACCACGATGATCCGCCCGCGACGGGTAAAGTACAGCGGTATCCCGGTCCAACATCCACCCTCAATTCAGAGATGTCGCCGGCCAGAGGCTTCCAGTCACCGAGTTGCCCCGCTTCCACTTGTTGCAGTCGAGCGACAATGCGAATCTGAGTTCGTCTGTCCTTGAGGCCATCGAGCCACTCCACGAACTCTTCAGTCTGTCGAATCGTGAACATGTTCTGATTGTATCCGTGTGGATACAGTCTTTCAAGGGGGGCAGACCGATATCGCGAATCCGTGTTAACGGTAAATATTCCCACGGCGTGAGTGCCGGAGGGTTGGGCGAAATTTTCGGCGTCCGCGAGGAGTGTCAAGCATTGGCTCCGGGTGTAGCGATTGTGCGGATCGCACCGCCCGTGTCGGTGGGGCGTGGGTTTCCGTGGGGTGCAAACCTGTCCCCATCCGGCTAACTTGTCGATCTCTCTCGTGGGATAGGCTTCCAGCCTGTCATTGCCACCCAGAGAAGATGACAGGCTGGAAGCCTATCCCACGGGAATCCGAACCGAGTCGAGAACGATGGCCCACAAAGAACGACTGCAAGGCATCTACACCCCCAACCTGGTCCCGCTCGATGAGCGCGGCGAGGTCAATGAGCTGGTGTTGCGGCAGTACATCGATTGGCTGATTGCCAAGGGGGTCCACGGGCTCTACCCAAATGGTTCGACCGGCGAGTTCACGCGGTTCACCACCGAAGAACGCCGCCGCATCCTGGCCATCATCGCCGACCAGACAGCCGGTCGCGTGCCGATCCTGGCCGGGGCAGCCGAAGCCAACACACGCGAGACGATCAAGGCGTGCGAGTATGCTCATTCGCTGGGTTTGCGGGCGGTCGCCATCGTCGCTCCGTTCTACTTCAAGCTCAGTCCGGGAGCAGTCTACGCCTACTTCAAAGAGATCGGCGACAACTCGCCGATTGACGTGACTTTATACAACATCCCCCTGTTCGCCAGCCCGATCGATGTGCCGACGATTCAGCGGCTGAGCGAAGAGTGCGAGCGGATTGTCGCCATTAAAGACTCGACCGGCGATGTGCCGAACATGATCCGCATGATCCAGGCCGTCCGCCCGAACCGCCCCGAGTTCGCCTTCATGACCGGTTGGGATGCCGCCCTAATGCCGATGCTGCTGATCGGCTGTGACGGCGGGACGAACGCCTCGAGCGGTGTCGTGCCCGAGATGACACGCAAGCTCTACGACTTGACGATGGCCCGAAAGCTGGATGAGGCGCTACTGATTCAGTACGACCTCGTGACGCTCTTCGACGCCATGCTGTACCACGCGGAGTTCCCGGATGGGTTCCGCGCGGGAGCCAGCTTGCGCGGCTTCAGCCTCGGCAAGGGGCGACAACCACTCAGCGATAAGCAAACCACAGATCTGTCGGCCCTGCGAAGTACGATCCAGTGCCTGCTCTCTCGCCACGGCTTCACCGACACCCCCAGCGGCGGCTGTCCAATCCAACCCGCAGCTGTGTCGACCGGAGTTGTCAGCGGCGGTGTGCAATCCGGCGAAGTCAGCGACATCGTGCGAAACGTCGTTGCGGAGTTGAAACGTAAGGGACTGATGTAGGCCAATTGCACTGACTTGACCACTCGAAGCCGGCGCGTCACGGCCTGTTAAATTATTCGCCTCATTTCGTACCATTCCTCGCAGTTGAGGAGGCTGGTGGTGGCCGTGTTGGCACGTGGCAGGCGGTGAGCGATGGACTATGGGGCGAAGCCGCCGCAGGAGCGGGGGCAGATGGTGTTATTTTCCTAGCGGCTGGATGAGGTCATCGGCCTTGAGCATCCGG
>JANPCU010000199.1:0-7648 GCA_031431195.1 Planctomycetota bacterium
CTTATACCCTGCGAGAGCTACCGGTTTGACGCCCATCGAATTCAACCGGAAGATGGGTGTTGCCTCCATCTCGGCCATCTCGTTGAAGTTGGTCCGTGTCGGGCCCGGGGCCAGACATGTCACTGTCACACCCGTCCCGGCGAGTTCTGTTTGCAGACCCTCGCTGAGATACCGGACATACGCTTTTGACGCATAGTAAACCGCCGCATTCGGACCCGGTTGGAACGCAGCTGTCGACGCCACGTTGAGAATCCGGCCCCGCTTTCTGCTGAGCATGCTCGGCAGAAACAACCGAGTCAGCTCAGTCAAAGCCACCATGTTGACCTGCATCATGTCCGACAACTTGGCCAGCGGTGTCTCTTCGCAATATCCCATACCCCCGAAACCGGCATTGTTGATGAGGGAGTCGACGGTCCAGCCAGCCGCACAGACGGCATCGAAGAGGGTCTGAGCCGCTTGGGGCCGGGAGAGATCGCTGGGTAATACCAGCGTCTGCACACCGTATGTGTTTGAAAGCCGATCCGCGAGCGCTCGCAGTTTACCCTCACTCCGGGCCACGAGAATCAGTGAGCTTTCGTCGCGTGCGAACAGTTCGGCCAGCTCTTCTCCGATTCCCGAGGAGGCTCCGGTAATCAACGCAGTTTCGGGGGGCATGCGATCTTTCAATGGTGTGCTGTTGTCATCGGGAGCCCGGACTCTCAGCGATTGTGTCGGGAAAGTCCGACGCGTCAACTGTTTGCTCTGAAAAAGGTGATCTCAGGAATGAGGGGCCGTTGATGTATGGGGTGTTTGACCATCGTGAGATCAACATCGTTGTTCCAGTGATCGAGAAACACTTCTGGGGAACCCCTGACGGCAGAACCGGTTTTCCGTGGGGTACTCCCCGACCTCCCCCTCGTCTCTTCCTTTCCACCGATACAACCGGTGCGGTGTTCTGATCCTCACCGAGGAGTCCTCCCCGAGTGAGACGGGATTGCGAACTAGATTATGGAGTGTCTCTGTTCCCCGAAGGTCTGTCATGGATAGCAGTCTAGTCATCTCCATTTCGATCACACTGGGACTCTTCGCTCTCTGGACGCAGGCGGCACGGGGACTGGCGCGGATCATTGAACTGGTCCCGCGCGATTTCTCCGGGGATCAGCGAGCGACCACGCTGGACGGATTGCGGGGGTGTCTGGCGCTGTGTGTGATCGTGCATCATGCGGCCATCCACCGCCAGTACTGGCAGACCGGCCGCTGGCGGGAGCCCGCCTCGCTGGTCTACTCCTGGTTGGGGCCAGCTCCCGTCGCGCTCTTCTTCATGCTGACCGGGTTTCTATTCTGGTCCAAGGCCATTCAGGGGCACCGAGCGGACCCCGTGAAGTTGTGGGTGGGGCGCGTGCGACGAATTGTGCCGATGTACCTGTTCGCGGGACTGGTCACTCTGTCGATGTTCGCTGTGTTGCAGAGCGGACTCGGGAATCCCCTGGAGGACTGGGCGGACGATCTGATCAGTGTGGTCTCCGGCGGATTGGTGAGATTCCCGCTCTGGCGTCACCAAGTCCACAGCGTCCCGTTGAATTCTGGAGTCACCTGGACGTTGCAATACGAATGGTACTTCTACCTGGCTCTGCCGGTGCTGGCTCTGCGGGCCACGCCCAAGGCGACCGTGGCTTTGGCGATCGTGTGTGCTGGGCTTGCCGCGACAAAAACGGAGGCGGGAATCGCCTGTTTCAACTTCTCCATCGGTATGCTGACAGCTGTGATTCGGTCGCGCGGGACGGTGCCCGCTTGGGTACGGGGAGTTCCTGGACTGCTGCTGTGCGTCCTCTGTGTGGAACTGCTCGGGTGGGGCGCCGGGAAGCAGACGGTCTGGTCGTCGCTCTCGATGGGAGTGCTGTTTGTGATCGTCGCTTGTGGACAAGACTGCTTCGGACTGCTGACCTCGCAAGCAGCTCGCTGGCTGGGCACGATCAGCTACAGCGTCTACCTGTTGCATGGGATTGTGCTGTACACCGTGATGCGTCGGGTCCACACGCTGACACCCATTGAAAGTCTGTCAGATACCGCATACTGGTGCGTGGTCGCGGGAGCCGGACTGCTGACGGTGCTCTGTTCGGCTGTCACGTACAGCCTGATCGAGCGGCCGTTTATCCAGTCCCGACCGGCACGGAGTCCGCAGGTCAGTTGACCGATCTTCACGCTGTGGTGAGTGAGTCGAGGCAGACCCGCCAGAGTGCAATTGTTCTCTACACAAATTGAGAACCGAGTCCTTACTCTCGGAGCAGGCACTAATCCATATGGCCTCTGCCATTTTCCCGAAGGGAATCCAGCGAATAGCCGGTGGTGAGCGCAGCGACACCACCGAACGATAGCGTCGTCCAGTCCGTCTATCCCGCAGGGATTGCAGCCCTTCGTATCACGGAAAACATCTGACCGTCTGGAATCCCTGCGGGATACAGACATCTCTGGATGCCTGAGACCGGTGGTGTCGCTGCGCTCGAACACCGGCTATGAGCTGTGACCCCTGCGGGGTGAGGAGTTAGCTGGCTGCCCCGTCCAGAGTGCGGGCGCGCACGCCAATTGACCCAGACGCTGGCAAAACGTGGCGACTCAATCATGTCTCCCGGTTGGCCGCGTGAAGTATCGAGCCCCGGTCGGTCATCCCGGGGGCCAACACTTCACGAGCAAGAAAAGTCGCAACACAAACTCCTGCGACACTGAACGATACGGTCGCAGTCAGCCCAGTGGAAAACATCCCACTCTCACGCCAAACAGCCCGCAGCAGCGATGCATCGCTAGTGCCTGGGTCCGTTCGTACTCCCCATTGACAGAGATTCCAATCAGACGCAACAGCTCCCCAATCAGCTCGGAAAGGAGATCATTCATGCTCGGCCCCGACAGGTGACACTCGTTGCCTTCACTGTGTTCCGCTAGTATCGCAAACTCGCCCATTGAATCCACAACTGCGTCACACGACACACCCACGCCATGCCCGAACTTGTTATCCACCCATTGCCCGAGACCGTCGCACCCGCTGATTTGGCCGGGGGAGTGGTGGTGGTCATTGATGTCCTGCGGGCGACGACAGTCATCGTCCACGCGCTGGCTCAAGGAGCACGAGCAGTGGTCGCGGCGGCTTCGATTGAAGAGGCGCGTCGGGCAGCCAGTCGCTGGCCCGCTCAGGACCGGTTACTCGGCGGTGAGCGACACGGCGTGACGATCGCGGGGTTCGATCTCGACAACTCGCCGTTCAGTTATTCCCCCGAAGTCGTCGCGGGGAAGACGATCGTCTTCACCACCACCAATGGGACGCGGGCGATCCGCTGGGCCGAGCAGGCAGCGGAGATTCGGATCGCAGCCTTCGCGAATCTCTCCGCTGTGGTGGAGAGCCTGCGAGGGGAGACTCGCCCGGTGCATCTTCTGTGTGCAGGGACGGACAACCGCATCACGGGCGAGGACCTACTGGTCGCGGGGGGGATTGCCGAGGGACTCTCGCAGTTCTTCACCATCCAGCGCGAGTCGCAGATCTTCGCCGAGTTCTGGCGACAGCACGGAGTCGAGCCGCGCGAGCGACTGCAGACCATGCGGGAGAGTGCGGGCGGGCGGAATCTGGTTGAGCTCGGGTTTGATCGAGATATTGAGCGGGCCAGCCTGGTCGATCTTTTTTCCGTGGTCCCGGTGTTGGATCGAGAGAGCGGTGAGTTACGGATCATTCATCGATAAAAAGCCCAGTGGTTGCAACCACTGGGCTTTCCAAGCATCACTGATTTACTTGGCTCTCGCCACCGGTTCTCTCGCCGACATCGTCGGCAACGCGGGGGCGTCGGAGTTGTAGTACTGGTCGTACTGGGAATAGGCCACGCTGTCCTCGCTCGCGTAGTTGACGTCGTTGATGATGACTCCATAGAGCCGGATGCCGTGCGAGTCGATCAACTCGCGGGCCCGTTCGGCAGCGGCCCGTTTGTTCTTACCCATTCGCACGACCAGCAACAGCCCATCAATGAACGGCGAGACGATGGCCGGGTCACTGACCGCGAGGATCGGCGGAGTATCGATGATGATCACATCGTACATCGGCCGGGCATGGTTCAGCATCTCGGGCAGACGCGGCGACGAGAGCAGCTCAGCTGGGTTCTGTGGACAGAGTCCGGCGGTCAGCACCGAAAGATTCTCCAGACGGGTCGTCCGCACAGCGGCATACCATTCGACCTCGTTGAGCAGCACATCGGTCAGGCCGATATCCTGGGGTAGGGCGAACAGCGTGTGCATCGTGGGACGCCGCAAGTCGGCATCGATCAGCAGCACCTTCTTGCCCGACTGAGCGATGGCAATCGCGAGATTGGCCGAAGTGGTGGACTTGCCATCTCCCGGTTCCGCGCTGGTGATTTGAATGATCTTGTCTTTGGTGTCCTTGGTACTGTGGTAGATCGTCGTGCGGAACGAGCGATAGGCTTCGGCCTCCCGCGAACCGGGGCGGTGATAGTAGACCAGTGCCGGGCTGAGCCCGTTTTGGTTCGCCTGGCGTTCGGCAGCGGCCCCGCCCTGGAAGTGAGGAATCGCTCCCATCACCGCAGCTCCGATGACGTTGCGGGTTTCTTCGGCGGTCTTGAGCGTCGTGTCGTACCACTCGCGGAAGTAGGCGAGGCAGAAGACCGACATCAGGCCCAGAATCCCGCAGGCTCCGACGATCTTCAGCACCCGCTTCATCGAGCGATCCACGCGCACCTCGTTCGTCCGGCTGAGCGTATAGCCTTCCTGGTCCCGGTTGAGATCGAGATCAGTGATCTGCTTGACGACGGAGTCGAGATCCCTCTTCATGCGCGAAATATCATCCTTGTATCGCTGGTCAAGCACTTCATAGGTACTCGCGTCCTTGGCATCCTTCACGGCGATCTGGTACGCCGAGGCCAAACTCAGCTTCTCGTCCTGCAACTCCTCCATACGGCTTTCCAGAATCGTCAGGTAAGTCTGCGGGATGTTCGTGCTGTTCTTGTTCGCTGCAGATCGATCCTTGCTGTCTGTTCCCAAGGGAGGTGGTGTCAGCCCCTGACGCTCGTAGAAGTCGAGGATCGTGTCGATCTGACGACGAACGTTGCGGATGTCCGCATGGTTCTCGCCGAGAACCTGCAACAATCGCCGCTCCAACAGGCGGGCGGTCAGCAGCTGCTGGTCGAGTTCGGCCTTACCAATCGGAGCACTCAGCAGGCCGCCCGTACCGCCCCCCTCTCCGCCCGCTCCCCCGGAGGTTCCTGAAGCGATCGAGTTCAACACCCAGGATTGAAGCGACTCCCGCTCCTCGGGATTCGCCATCATGGTCTTGAGCAGTTCGACTTTGATTCTTGTCTTGCGCAGCTGGTCTTCATTCAGCCGTACGCGGACGCCGAGGTCTTGCATGGCGGCTTGGTAGGGGCTGGGAACTGCGGTGGGAATGCCTTGTACGGTGACGACTTGCGAGGTGCTGATAAAGACCGGCACCGTCTCCCGCCACTTCGCGTACTCGTTTTCCAATACCGCAAGGTCACCGACCATCTCCTTCTTATGGACCAGTCGGTTCTTCAGGAGTTCCTGGGCCCCGACCCCCTTTCTCGATGCCAGCCAGTCCTCATAAGCCGACACGACAGCGGAGACCACCTTCTTGGCGACTTCCTTGTCCGCATTCGTGCAGGCGATGGAGAAGATGTTGTCGAAGGAGGAGTCCTGCCCCGCTGTTCGCTTGACTTCGAGGTTCTCCCAAACTTCCTTGGTGGGGTCCTTGGCCTGGCCGAACAAGGCGTTAAGGCCGTGCTTATCCAGCGCGATGCGGGCGACTTCATCCCCCGTGATGACCTTAATCTGCTCGCCACGGTCGCCGTAGCGGCGGGCTTCCTGGTCGCTGACGCTGGCCTTCTTGGAGACCATGACCTGAGTGTGGGCGACGTAAACTGGCCCCAGATACAGGTAGGCCAGCACCCCGAGAACGCACCCGGCGATCAGGCCCAGCGCGAGATACTTCCACATCGAAATCGCGAACCGCACGATGTCGATCGAGCGGCCTTCTTGCGACTTGCGGAATCCCAGTGGGGCGAAATCGACTTCGGGTTCGCCGGTGGGCAGCTTGGATCGGTCACTCACGTCTCGGTCTCCATCAGGCAATCCCGCATGGAGTCCATGCCGGTTGAATGTCCAGATGTCTGGGAATGTTCGGGATCAGTTCGCGCCGCAGGATTGAGGGCGGCGACTCGCGTGCTTGTAGTAGGCCAAGGTGCTCTTCAGTCCCTCGTGCAAGCTCACTCGCACGGAGAAACCGAGGTCACGCTGCGTTGCGGAAATGTCCGCCCACGAGTGCAGCACATCACCCACGCGAGGCGGCATAAACTCTGGACAGAACGGCAGTTCGAGTTCGTCACAGATCAGCTTCAACAACTCCAGCACACTGATCGTCTCGCCGCTGGCGACGTTGAAGACCTGGCCGGAGACCCCTTGAGCTTGCGAGGCCAGGATGTTGGCATCGACTACGTTCTCGACGAACACGAAGTCGCGGGACTGCTCCCCGGTGCCGTAGATGCGTGGCGTGCGCCCCGCGACCAAGGCACTCGCGAACAGCGGGATCACCGCCGAGTAAGGGCTCTGGGGATCCTGCCTCGGACCGAACACGTTGAAGTAGCGCAGACGCACAATTTCCATCTTGTAGCTGGCCGCGAACGCCTGGCAGTAGTATTCGCCCGCGAGCTTGGCAGCTGCGTAGGGAGAGAGGACTTCGGGATTGTGGGACTCCCGTTTCGGCATTTCGGGGGAGTCGCCGTAAGCACTGCTGGACCCGGCGTAGACGATGCGGCGGACACCAGCCTGGCGGCTGGCATCCAGCAGATTCACGGTTCCGGTCACGCAGACATCGTGAGTGTCGAGTGGCCGTTCGATGCTGAGCGGGACCGAGGCGAGGGCGGCTTGATGGAAGACGACCTCGACTCCTTCGACCGCTTTCGCGACGGCGACCGGGTCACGCAGGTCTCCCTCGTGGAAGTCGACCGAGTTTCCCAAGTGGGCGAGATTGGCGAGTGAGCCAGCACACAAATTGTCGAGCACTCGCACGCGGTTCCCCTCGGAAACCAAACGAGACACGATGTGCGATCCAATGAACCCCGCACCGCCAGTGACGAGAAATCGAGCCACGAGAACCTCTCCGTTGTTGCAGAACACGACTAATCATTAAGCCTAGCTCAACAATCGCGATGATGCCGGAAAGAAGCATGAGGCATTCTGGACCGGCCGGTGAGTGAGAACGACCGCAACGGGATGTCGCCAGAGAGCCGCACTCCTCACGACCGGATTGACCGGTAAAGGCGGTTTGATCGGTACGAGTGCGGCCAGGTGGGAACACTCAATTGGACATCGTCACTTGTCGCCTTCCGTCAGGATAACACCGGGGTGGCGGGGTCAGGAGGCTTTGCGGATGGCCCCGACCGAGGGGAAGCGGAGCTTCGAGGCTGTGAGGTGAGGGTCATTACGTTGGCCCGAGACGCGACCGGCAGGGGACGATTTCCCACGCCGGGGCCATCCGCAAAGCCTTCTGACCCCGCCACCCGCCGTTTCCGAAAAGTGGCGCTGTCCAATTCGGAACTGGACCGAAACCACTTCGCGAAAGTTCTAAGAGGATTCACCGCAGGGGACGCGGGTGGCCGTAGAGGCC
>JANPCU010000200.1:0-45642 GCA_031431195.1 Planctomycetota bacterium
GGCTCCCGAGGACTGCGCGATCCCGTTCCCAAATCCAGGCAGATTAAACGAAGTCAATCCATCGCCTCGATCCCGAGCCCGGTACTGATGGACCGAGCCATCCGCCAGGGTGCCCGTACCGAGCAGTCGCTGGCAATTCAGCAACTCGATTGTGGTGTTCAGGTCCACGTCGCTACCATCCACCACGTTCCGTCCCACATAGATGATGTCAAACGGGGTGCGCTGGGCTGTCGTCAGATTCATGTAGTCTTGAATGCTGCCGAACGGATTTAGCACCGATCCGGCCGCTGCCCCATTCACAGCTGTGGGGTCGATGTGGGCCACTTGAATTGGCGTGCCGTCCTTGGGATCTCGGAAGAACTGAGTTTCCGTGACAGTATTGGTCGCGGTCGACACTCGGTAAGGACGCTTGACCGAGGCCAGCAGCTTTTCATAACCCCGATTCGGTCGCAACCAGCGGGTCTGCCGACCATTGGGGAGCGTCACTTCGAGGTTGATGCTGGTATTCGTGCCGAAGATCTTGTCATTGGAGACCACGGTGTTGATCCAGAAGTCTTCCGAGACCTGGAGTTCGAACCGCCCAGAGATGCCCATGGAACTCTTGGCACTGGAGGTGTTCGCCACCAATCCGTACCCACCGATGGCCCATTCCGCTCCGAATCGACCGAGCAGAGGAACTGGCGAGGCGACTTCGAGCTTGTAGTCCTGGTAACTGGTCTCACGCAGGAAGTTGAACCGATACGCAATGTTGTTCCCTTGGAAGAACGGAGTTCCAAAGGCGTTCGTGGTGCTGAACGTGTTGAAATCGCTGAGCGGCATATTCGCGTTGAAGCGAGCGCTGAAATACCGCCCGAGGCTCTCCAGGCTCACCCCCATCTGGTTGTATTCGGCCCGATGGCCCGCGTCGTAATCAAACCAGCCCGACACCCCGTAAACGCGATCATCGACGGGATCAAAGAACCGATAGCCCAGGCCGACATTGATGCCCCCGTTTCCGGAACCGCTCATGTTGACGCGAGGATTCAGGAAGATCAGGCTCTGTTCTCCGTCCGTCGACAGCGGAATAAACGCATTGATGTTCGAGTACCCCCCGTCATACCCAGAGGCTTCCATGCTCTGGTTGCCCACCCGCCACTGGATCTCGCTCAGGCTGTGCGGTGAGGCAAAGCCGACGCCTCCATTTTCCGCGTAGTACCCGCCAGGGTTCCCACCGAGGGCGTCTTCAAAGACATCCCCGGGGTCGACGGTGAATTGGCTCTGGCGAATCCCGGTCCCTGTCGCACTGGCCGAAGCGCGGCCCATCTGGACCGAACCCTCTTCCGAGTACGTGGGCGACTGGCCACGCATCGTCACCACCCCAGCCTCATTCGGGCTTTGAGCCAATGCGGTGCTGGTCACCAGAGCGGCCGCAACAGTTCCTAGCCAGCGCTTCCATGTCTTCTTCATTGATGGCTCCAGCTTCCTGCTGTGTCTTTCGAGTGAGTGCCGCATGCAGCACACACCGTCATGCCCCGGAGAGACGACTGTTCGCACTTGCGACAGTTCCGCCATCTGAGGGGACTCTCCCTGGCCAACCCTTCGGCAGTCGTTGCCGAACTGGGTCGATTAGGCAAATCAGTCAAGCAAGACCGATTCTGCCGCTAGAGACAGTTACTCTGAGTTTTCGGCCTGTAAGGGCAGAAAAGTTAAACGGAAATGCCGTTTGAAGGGACTTTGACGGTTCTCCGGGTTGTTCTCACCGTCCTCCAGAAAGCTGGGTTGACCACATCTCCATTCCTGGAATAGGGTTACAGCGTATTGTTAATGTTCTCCAAACCATTCCGGTTCTCCGGGAATAACTTCCGCTGGAATCACTCTCTACTGTTCGAAAGACCACAGCTGAGAACATGCGTCTCTCGCGAGCTGAGAAGAATTGGTCGGAACTGCCGTCGTCGTTCGACTCGACAGAGTGAACGCGGGCTTGATTGAGGAAGATTGCCATGAAGAAGTACCTCGGACTGTTGTCGTTGGCCCTGCTCGTCGGTTGCGAGCCAGCTGCTGCTCCTCCAGTCGTCACCCCCCCAGCTCCCACTGCCCCAGCTTCTCACGAAGCACACGCACCAACCACCACGACTCCCACCGAAACCACACCACCGGCGGGCACCGAGCCAGTGGCCCCGACCACTGAGACTGTTGTTCCTCCAACGACCGAACCAGTTGTACCAGCCCCAGAAGTTGGCAGCGGAACTCCTCCAGCCAATCCGTAATTGACTCGCCGTCTCCCGACGGCTTCCCTCAGACGCTCCCGCGTCTGGGGAACACCAAGTCACAGCCCCTTGTCCAATTTGGCCGAGGGGTTTTTTGTTTCCAAGACATCCTCGCTCGCCACTGATACGATAGCCCCAGCGACCACGCAGATCTCCACGTTGGAGTGGATCCCAACTCCCACCAGCGAAGCCCGCTCCGCTTCGAAGACTTCGCGTCGCAGCTAAACGTTCGACTCTCGCCCCCAACGCCCGTATCCCCCATGTCGCTCAGCTCTCTCCCCCTCAGTTACTGCACGAACGTGCATCCTGGCGTGACCGTCGCCGAAGTCGTCCAGGGGCTCCGCGTCTACGCCTCGGAAATCCAGCGGAGTCTCGGACGCCCCATCGCCGCCGGGCTCTGGCTCTCTCAACCCGTGATCCACGAACTGGTGGCCGCCCCGTCCCAGCTGGAACTGCTCCGCGAGACGCTGGCGAATGCGAACTTGGTGACGTACACCCTCAACGCCTTCCCCTACGGCGACTTCCACTCCGAGCGAGTCAAGGAGCAGGTCTACCAGCCCGACTGGACGACTTCCACCCGCCTGCAATACACCGTCGACTGTGCCCGCATCCTCGCCCAGCTACTCCCCGAAGGGGTCGAGGGGAGCCTCTCGACCGTCCCGCTGGGGTTTAAGTCTCTCAGCACTGCCCCTGACTTCCAATTTTCGTGCATTCGCCAAATCATCCAGTTCGCCCGGTCGATGGACGAACTCCACGATGACACCGGCCAAGTGATCCGGCTCGCCATCGAGCCGGAGCCGCTCTGCGTTCTGGAAACCACGCCCGAGACAATCACGTTCTTCACCCAGCTGCGGGAGGCCGCGGATGCCTCGGGCGACCGAGCTGCTGTCGACCGGCACATCGGCGTCTGCTACGACGTGTGCCATCAGTCGGTCGAGTTCGAGGATGTGGCTGCCTCGATCCGGGAACTGGGAGACGCCGATATCCGGATCAACAAGGTCCACATCACCTGCGCGATCGAGGTACGGCAACCGACGCCCGCTTCGCTCGCCGAGCTGGCCCGCTTTGTCGAACCGCGTTATCTGCACCAGACGTTCGCCCGCTCCGCCTCCGGCCAGGTGATCCACTTCCTCGACCTCGATCGCTCTCTGTGCGAGAACCCACCCGTCGGGTTCAGTGACGCCGAAACTTGGCGCGTCCATTTCCACGTCCCCGTCGACGCCGAGTCCCTCGGCCTGCTCGGCACCACGCGCGCGGACCTGCGTAAAGCCCTGACGCAGGTCCAACTGCTGAATTACGCGCCCCACCTCGAAGTCGAAACCTACACCTGGGACGTCCTCCCCACCGGCGAAAAGCCCTCCCTCGTCGAAGGCATCTCCCGCGAACTCCGCGCCACCCAACTGCTGCTCGCCAACCTCCAGTTGAACCAAAGCGGGCTGTCGGTCGTGTGAAGTCGGCCAATCGCTTTGCTCCTACGAATCATTTCAAAGGGCATCCTCTCAGGCGGGATTCACATGGCAGTCAGTGACAAGATGGTCGTGACTGGTGTGATTGTGTTTCTGGGGATATTGCTCTGTACAGTTGGTCGCAGGCGATTACGGTGGCTTTCCGATCCTGACTTTTGGAATCTGGGGGAGGCCAATCTATTCCGTCGAATGATGTTTCATGAAAACGGAGACATCAGGCGCTGGGGAGTGATCATCTTCTACATACTCCTTTTAGCCTTGGTTTGGCTTACATAGACTGAGTTCGTGAGTGCGAGACGCACTTTGAGCGGCCAGGATGTGGTCCCCAGACACAGCCCCCATCACCCACTTCCAGTGTGATATTTTTCGCGGGGAGAAATGAGGTAATTTATCGGACGGACATCCTCGTCCGTCCGTGTGGAAAACCTCGGCGAGCGACGGACGAGGATGTCCGTCGTATGTCTCAATCTGTCCCGCGCGAAGTATCGATTTTTCCCCGTCGACGTCGGACGATCGATGAAGAGGTGCGGTCCACAGATTCCACAGATTTTCACAGATCCGAAGAGAGTTTACGGCTAGACAGCGGGTTTCAGAGGGCTGGGCTGCCCTCTGAAATCTGTGAAAATCTGTGAAATCTGTGTACGAATCTACCGTGCCTCGTAAGCCGTCCAATGCCTCGCGTTCCCATTGCAATTACAAAGTGCGTCTCGCACACATGGCCTCTCAGGAACAATCAGGTGCCTGGGAAACATAAGTGGTCCTTGCCAGGATCGCCAGACCGCGAAGTTTTCGGGCGTCCCTGCGGGACAAGAACCCGTAAATCAGGCTGCGGGCAACGACCTTGGAAGCCCGATCACGCATTACAACTGGTTCGCCGTGAGCGGGCGGGCGGACTCCGGGCGCTGACGCTTCCGGCTCGGGGAAATGCTCTACCCCAGCCGCTTGCCGTACTGCTCGGCGTAATACTTCAAGTAGTCGCCCGAGCGGATGCGGGCGACCCAGTCTTGGTGCGACAGATACCAGTCGATCGTTTCCTGAATCCCCTTGTCGAAGGTGTACAGCGGGGTCCAGCCGAGTTCGGCCTCGGCCTTGGCACAGTCGATGGCGTACCGCAGGTCGTGCCCCGGTCGGTCGGCCACGTAGCGGATGGAACTCTCGGTCTTGCCCAGCATCTTGATCAACAGCTTCGTCAGGGCGATGTTCGTCATCTCGCAACGACCGCCAAAGTTGTAGACTTCGCCGACGCGCCCCTTGCGGAGTGCAGCGTCGATGCCTCGGCAGTGGTCGAGGACGTGAATCCAGTCGCGGACGTTCGTGCCTGCTCCGTACACCGGCACTTGCTGACCGGCGACCAGGTTCGAGATGAACAGCGGGATCAGCTTCTCCGGGAACTGATACGGCCCGTAGTTGTTCGAACAGCGGGTCGTGATCGCCGGGAAGTGGTACGTGTGGTAGTACGCACGCACGAGCAAGTCGGCAGAGGTCTTCGACGCCGAGTAGGGGCTGTTGGGGGCGAGGGGCGTCTCCTCGGTGAAGAGGCCGGTTTCGCCCAGCGAGCCGTAGACCTCGTCGGTCGAGACCTGCACATAGCGGGGAATGTTGAATTTGCGACAGGCATCGAGCAGCGTCTGCGTGCCGATGATATTGGTGGTAATGAATGGCCCACTGTCGAGGATGCTGCGGTCGACATGGCTCTCAGCTGCGAAGTTCAAGACTGCGTCGATCTTCGCACTACCGAGGACGCGCTCGATCTCGGCCCGGTCGCAGATGTCGACCTTTTCGAACCGGTAGCGCGGGTTGCCTTCGAGGTCGGCGAGGTTCTCGGGGTTTCCGGCGTAGGTCAGCTTGTCGACATTGATGACCGTCAACTCGGGATGTTCGGCCAACTCCATGCGAATGAAGTTCGAGCCGATAAAGCCGCAGCCGCCGGTGACGAGGATGGTGTTCATGGAGGGGACTCGGGTGCTGGCAAGAGTTCACACAGGACGCACAACCTGTTCGCCGACGAGCTTACTCGCCGTGCGTGAAGCGACCTTAAGGCGCAAGAACGTATTCATACCTCACGAATCGCAGGAGGAAAAGAGCGATCTGGGGTTGTTCGGACAATGAAGTCGGCAGGCTTTTTCCCCGCAATGGGTGGCCATCCGTAGAAATCTGGTCTCCGGGTGGTTAGGATCGCAGCATTCTGATGCGATTTCCGGGGCGAGTTCACTGGGTGTGGACCTGCGCAGTGCCAGTTCTGGCCACCCGGGTCGCGACCTCTTCGATTCCACTTCTGAGAGTCCCCAGGGCATGAGCACCGATCAATTGAAAAGCAATGCAGGCGATGCCATTGCACCAAACGCATACCGTCTGCTGTGGGCCGGATTCATGGCGATCCTGGCTGCGGGAGTGGGCTACTCCGTGCGGGGGGGGATTCTGGGGCAATGGGCGACTCAATTCGGGTTCTCAATGACCGAACTGGGGGGGATCACCGGGGGCGGCCTGACGGGCTTTGGCATCGTCATCATTCTGAGTTCGCTCATCGCGGATAAGGTCGGTTACGGCAAGCTGATGGCGGGGGCGTTTCTGTGCCACGTCGTTTCCGCTGTGCTGACATACTCGGCACCGGCTGCGTTCGCATCGGGTGGGAAGGACGCGGCGTTTAACTGTCTCTTCTGGGGCATGTTCATCTTCGCCATCGGCAACGGTCTGTGTGAAGCGGTAGTCAATCCCCTCACGGCCACATTGTTCCCCAAGAACAAGACGCACTACCTGAACATCCTGCATGCCGGATGGCCCGCTGGACTCGTACTCGGTGGTCTGGCCTCGTTCTTCATGTCGGAAGTGCGGGATGGTGACGCCATTGTTCGTGCTGCCGTCGACTGGAAAGTCCAGATGTCGCTGTTCATGATCCCCGTGATTGCTTACGGGGCGATGCTGCTGGGTCAACGGTTCCCAAAATCCGAAGCTGCGACCGCCGGTGTGTCAATCGGAGAAATGCTGGGGACGCTGTTCGCTCCCTTGATGCTGTTCCTGCTCGTGATTCACGGCATGGTCGGATACGTCGAATTGGGGACCGATTCGTGGATCAGCAAGATCACTGGATCGATCATGAACAATCCGGCGTATGGCTTGGCTTTGTTTGTGTATACCTCGATGCTGATGTTTGCACTGCGGTTCGTGGCCGGTCCGATCGTCCACCAGATTTCGCCGCTCGGACTGCTGTTCGTCAGCGGTATTCTGGGAGCCACAGGACTGACGCTGCTGGGTAGTGCTGAAACGGTGACGATGTGTATCGTCGCCGCAACAGTTTACGCATTGGGGAAAACATTCCTGTGGCCGACCATGCTAGGGGTGGTTTCGGAGCAGTTCCCCAAGGGCGGGGCCATTGCGATCGGAATGCTGGGTGGAGCGGGAATGCTGTCGGCTGGTCTGCTGGGTGGACCGGCCATTGGATTTAAGCAGGACTTCCATGCCTCGGCCAAGCTGGCCGAATCCAAGGAGACGTTTGAACGCTACATGGCCGATAAGCCCAGCGAGTTTATGGGATTCAAAGCCGCTGGTCTGAACGGGGCCAAGGTGGGCGTGTTGGAGAACGGTGGCAAGGAACTCGATCGCGATATGGGGTTGGTCGCGGACAAGAAGCTGGCTGATGACAACGGCAACATCAAGCAACTGGCCGACTGGTGGAGTACGGCGAAGCTTACCGCGGATGTTGACAAGAAGCCCGTCGGGGACGCTGGGGTCTACGGGGGCAAGATGGCTCTCAAGCTGACCGCTTATGTGCCTGCGACGATGGCTTTGTGCTACCTGTTGCTGATCCTCTACTTCAAGGCACGAGGAGGCTACAAGGCCCTGAATGTCGCTGAGGAAAAGGCCGCAGAGGGGGCACACTAGCCCCGGCGACCAAGCCCACGGGTTGCAAACCGTGGGCTTTCCGGACTTCTGACGTAACGAGTGACGGACTGACGGCTCATGACCCGAGTGATCGACTACTCCGCTCCCGGCGACCACCGCGCGGTCGTGCAGGCGGCTCTCGATGCCAGTCGAGAGCCGCAGCTGGTCGGGCTGCCGTGTGAGAGCGGGTATCTGCTCGCCACCTCGTCGCGGAACGCAGCTGCGGTGTCGCACCTGCTGGAGGTGGCCAGCACGGTGGGGCGGGCTCCGTGTTTGTGCCTGTCTCATGCAGGGCAGATCGCGGACTATGTGGAACTGGTCTCGCCGCGGGCGATCCGGCTCGCTCAGCGTAGCTGGCCGGGGCCGGTGGTTCTAGAGTTTGAGGCGACGGGCCAATGGTCGGGGCCTCCTTTGGCTACCCCGCTGGTTGCGTATCTCGAACGTCACCCGCTACGGTTTGCGAGTTTTGGTCACCCGCTGCATGTGGGGTTGGCGCGATCGCAGCGCGAGCCATTGCTCGTGGTTGAAATGCCCGCTCCGGCAGGCGGCAGCTGGGCGTCGGCGGATGGGTTAGAGTTGGCGCAAGGGTGGGGCGAGCGGATCGGGCTGATCGTGAACGCCGGGTTCGTCTCGTGTCCGCAAGGGGCCACGGGAGTCCACTTCGCCCAGTCCAGCGAGTGGTCGATCTCGCAGCCGGGAGTGTACTCCGAGGCGCAGATTGCTCAGTTGATGGCCAAGCTGGTGCTGTTCGTCTGCACCGGGAACACCTGTCGCAGCCCGCTGGCCGAGGGACTGTTTCGCAGTCTGCTCTGCCAACGGTTAGAATGCAGCGAGGCCGAGTTGGTCCAGCGGGGATTCATCGTGGCCTCGGCGGGGGTGGCATCGACTCCAGGGGCTCCAGCCAGTCCAGAGACGCTGGAGATTCTGCGAGAGGACGGGATCGACCTCTCCGATCACGCCAGCCAGCCGGTGACCGATCAACTGGTGGCGTGGGCCGACTTGATCCTGGCGATGACCTCGCGTCATCATTCGGCACTCACGGGGGCATTCCCGCAGTGTGTGTCCAAGGTGGAACAAATCTGCGTCGACGGGTATGACATCGCCGATCCCATCGGCGGAGATTACTCGGTCTATGTGGAGTGCCGTGATCAGATCCGGCAGTGTCTGGAACACTGGTTGGATTGTGTGAATTCTGAAGACTGAAGAATTGGGTGGGACATGCGTATCGCCGTGGCGAGTGATCATCGAGGGGTCCATGTGAAGGGCCTGATCCTGGAACAGCTGCGTGGCTTGGGCCATGAGGTGATGGACATGGGACCGGATGAGTCGGGGCCTGTGGATTACCCGGTCTATGCGTCGAAGGTGGCCAGTGCGGTGTCGCAGGGAACCGTGGATCGCGGCATCCTGATCTGCGGGACCGGCATGGGGATGAGCATCACGGCGAACAAGTTTCGCGGGGTGCGGGCTGTCACCTGCCACGATGACGTGACGGCCGAGACCAGTCGTCGACACAACAACGCCAACATTATGTGTTTGTCGGCGGACATGCTGGGTGAGCGATTGCTGAACCGGATTGTTGACCTGTGGATTCGGACTGAATTCGAAGGGGGCCGCCACCAGCGCCGGATCGATCAGATTTTCGAGATTGAGAAGGAACAGGGGACCTCCCCAGAAGGCGGAGCGTGCTGCGGGTGAAGCCTCAAACAGATTCATGAGTGATGGGAACACGAATCGCCACTGATCGACACTAATCCCCACTTGATTAGCGTCGATTAGTGTTCCAATCATCCTTTGGGACACAGGCTCTGTCTTCGCCTGATTTAGCCCTGCTGCTCGTGCGATTCCGTCAGATCTTTTCTGAACTGACACGCCCTCTACTCTGGATTATCTCCATGTCCAATCCCGCCGATTTGCGATTCGCGGAATCCCACGAATGGGTCCGTATCGAGGGGAACACCGCGACGATCGGGATCAGTGAATTCGCGGTCAAGGAACTGACCGACCTGACCTATGTCGAGTTACCGGCTGTCGGGAAGGTGTTCCAAGCCAAGCAAATCTTCGGCGTGGTCGAGAGCGTCAAGGCCGCGAGCGACCTGTACGCCCCGGTCTCCGGGACTGTGACCAAGGTCAACAATGCCCTCGAGTCTGACCTGAGCGTACTCTCCACCGACCCCTTCGGCCAAGGTTGGATGATCCAGATCGAACTCGCTGCACCGGCAGAAATCGAGCAGCTGCTCGATGCGGCGGCGTATGCGAAGTTCTGTGCGGCGGAGAGTCACTGAAGTCGTCAGAGGATAGTGGCCGGGTGGCGGGGTCAGGAGGCTTTGCGGATGGCCCCGATGCAGGGGAAGCGTTCGCTCGCCCGATTTCCGACAGCTGCCTCGAAAGGTTTATTCGGGACGAGTGAGTCCCTCGTTTGCTTGATCGAATTTTGAAGCTGCGTCTCCCCTGGGCCGGGGCCATGCGCAAAGCCTTGTGACCGCGCCACCCACGTCGTTTGGGAAGCACGCCGCGACGCACGCTGAGTCGTCGTAGGCTGCGTGCGATGTCATCAGCGCCACCACCCCGCTGGTCCCCGTAGCGACAGGCGAGTGCTACGGTTTGATGAGTCCGCCCGCCCCTTCAGGAATAACCGAATTCTGAGGGACTGGTTGTCCCTCATCGGAATCGGCGATCAGTTTATAACCCACCCCCGCGACCAGCAGCACGGCACCCAGAACCAGCGCGGCCACATAAATGAAACGACGGTCGATGCGGTTGTGGGGTGAGGTTCTGACCACTGTCGGCAACGGGGGAGCAACCAGCGGAGCCGAGGGAGGCGCGGCGATCCATTTGGGATTGGACTTCTGCGGATCTTGCATGGCCATCGCCACGGCAACCGCAGGAGTGACCGGAAGTTCCCGCTTCTCTGTCGAGATCCCGGACTGAGCCGGTACGGTCTCTGGCCGTCTCGGTCCCTTGCCGTTCTTAAACTTCCCGGACTGACTGGGGCGTTCAACGGGCGTCACTGGTTGAGTGGGGACCGAACCGACCTCGGGCGTGCGGCGGTCGATGCTCGAGTCCAACTCCGGACGCTTCCGTTGTACCGCTTCCAGTCCCGCGAATCTCGCCACCAGAGCGGCATGTGCCTGTCGCCAAGCATCGCCCCCATTCTCCACGAGCCATTTCGACAGCGCAGCTGCCACTTCCGCAGCGGACTGGTAGCGGTCGTCTTTGCGTTTCTGCATCATCTTTTCGACGATCGCGACCAGGCTCTCGGGAACATCCGGGCGTTGCTTGCGGATCGAGGGGGGAGCCTTAGTCTGGTGAGCCAGCAATCGCTGCACGAGTGTTCCGTCCGTGAACGGCGGATGCCCGGTCAATGCGAAGTACAGCGTGCAGCCGAGGCTGTAGATATCGGCCCGCTCATCGACCGCGTGGCTGTCGACGGCTTGCTCCGGGGCGAGGTAGTCGGCGGTGCCCAGGACCTTCTCGTCATGCTTGATCGTCAGTGATTCGGTTTCCGTGTCGCGGAAGAAGCGAGCCAGACCGAGGTCGAGCAGCTTGACCACCCCCTTGGTATCGACGAGTAAGTTGCCCGGCTTAATGTCGCGGTGGACGAGACCGTTCTCGTGAGCATGAGAGAGACCTTCTGCGGCCTGGCGGATGAAGTCCGTGGCTTCGATCACCGTGAATAGCTTCCGGACTTCGAGGAGCTTCTCGATGTCCTTGCCTTCGACATACTCCATGACCAGGAAGTGGATCTCGACTCCGCCCTCGTTCTCGGTGTCGACATCGTAGGCCCGCACGATGTTGTTGTGGTCGAGCGAGGCCACGGCCTGGGCCTCGCGATGGAACCGCCCGAGATACGACGTGTCTCGCACTTTGTTGGCGGGCAACACCTTGATCGCACAGCGCCGTTTCATGCGCATATGCTCGGCCAGGTAGATCGAACTCATCTCCCCCTTGCCCAGTAGATTGAGCAACTTGTACCGCCCGAGGATGAAGCCCTTAAACTTCCCTTGCAGCAGCTTCTCGGACTGCCAGGGGGTAATGGTGCCCTTGGCGATCATGGCGGAGGCGACGGCGGCGGAGTTGCTGATGTCAACCCCTTCCCCGCGCAGGGTCTTGATGAGCGTTTCGATCGCCTCTGGGTCTGCCAAGCCACTTTGCTTGATCCCCGTGAGGAACGATTCCGCAGTCAGTTTGAGGGACATAATCAGTTCGTCCTGCACCAGACACATGGGGAAGTGCGGCGACTGCCGTACTTCCGAATTGATTCACTCGCAGCCAGCGATCCCCGGATCGTACGCTGCGACTCCACACTCGCTGCCCTCCCGGCCCGCCCGCCTAGCGCTGAGAGAACAGCACCACGCTCTGCGTGGTCCGTCACTGCCAACATCCTTGTACGAAGTGATTCGACCTCGGGCCATTCGGCTCAGTGATCGAGCCACCGATTCCCGTGTTGACGGATCGGAACGAGCGTCACAACCGTCATCGTCCGATCAGGAGGCCGGTTCATGCCCGACGACCTTCACATCGATGACGAGAGTCTCTCCCGCCAACGGATGGTTGGCATCCACCACGGCTTCCGTGGCCGTGAGCTTCTGAATCCAGACATCCAGAGTCACCCCACCCACGGATGCGGAAAGCTGCTCCCCGACTTGGGCTTCTTCCGGGATGACCGACAGCGGCGTTGTCTGGATGAGATCCGGACTATGCCGACCGAAGGCGCGTTCCGGCGGGGCGGTGATCGTGCGGCTGTCTCCGAGTTGCAGACCGAGCAGCCCCAGGCTCAAGCCAGAGATGAACGCCTCGGAACCGACGCGGAACTCCAGCGGGTTACGGCGGTCGCTGGTCTCGATCACGCTGCCTTCCAGCGAGCGTGAGGTGTAGTGAATGCGAACGAGATCCCCGTGTGCGATGGCGGACATGCGTGTTTTCCTTAGAGGTCATCCAGAACGTGACCGGACGGAATCTGTGGCGGGGTGGCCGCTGGACCGGCAGTGACGAGCGAAGCAAGTTGCTCGGCTTCCGCCGCTCGATCGGTCTGTCGCAGCAACTGGATGTAGTTCTGGCGAGCTTTGATCAAGGCCGCGCTCCTCACTGGACGTTCCTGCTCCAGGATGCCGATCGCTCGACGGATGGCCGGCTCCGCTTGGTCGTAGTCGCCGAGCAGAAACCGCACGCCCGCGAGATTGTCGAGGTGCCTGGCGGTCTCGGCAGAGTCAGCTCCGACCAGCTGTTCGCTGAGTTCGACGCAGCGTTCCATCAGAGGTGCGGCCGCAGCGGGGGACTGCCGCAGATAATGGACTCCCGCGAGTTGGCTGAGAGTTTTGAGTAGGTCGGCTGTCGGTGCTTGTGATTCGAGTGCGTGGACTTGTGCCTCCAGCCACACGACGGCTTCGTCGTACCGTTGGGACTGGATGAGCACATCGGGGAGAGCCTGGCGGGCTTCGTCGACGAGAGCGGACTGCGTGTCGGGGTCGGCGTACTCAATAACCGCACGGAGGGCCTCATCCGCTTGAGAGGTATTGCCGACATGCTGTTGCATCCTCCCCAGCAGGAGCAGATTCGGGATCAACTCTTTGTGCTGGGAACCCAGAGTCGTTTGCTGAATCTCCAGCGCCTCAGTGATGCGTGGCAGAGCCTCAGCGTGCAGGCCGCGTGCCACTAGATTGCGGGCGATCAGCCCCAGCGTCTCGGCAATCTCCAACCGCTGCGAGGACATCGTGCCATACTGGATGGACAGGCTCCGCTCGAGCAGGGGAAAGGCCGGTTCGTACCGTTTCTCAGCGTGGGCCAGTTCGGCCAGCCCGAGCAGAACTTTAGAGGTCATGCGGTGATCGGCTCCCAGAATCTCGGAGATCGTTCCCTGCCCTCGCAACAGCATCAGTTCCGCACGACCCACATGCCCGAGTCGCAGCTCATTCCGGGCGGAGCAGATCTGCAAAGTGGCGGTATGGGGATGGCGCTCTCCATGGGCCGCGATATAGATCTCAACCGCGCGGGTATACAGCGGGCGGGCGACAGCGTATTGCCCCTCAGTGAAGTAAACCTCGGCCAGCGTCCCGAGCGTCGTGGCGACATGGGGATGCACGGGAGACAAACTGGTCTCGCGAATCTTCAGGGATCTAAGCAAGCACTCACGAGCCTGGTCGAATTGGTGCTGTTGCAGGTACAGATACCCGAGATTGTTCAGGATTTGTGCCACCTGCGGGTGGTCGAGGCCGACCAGCGTTTCGCGAATGGTCAGCGACTGCCGGAGCCTTGCTTCCGCTTCCCCGTAACGCCCGAGTGACCGCAACGCCTCCGCCAGATTGTTCAGTGCTGTCGCGAGTGACGCCTGGTCAGTCGTCTGATGAGATTGACGTTCCGTCACGTCTCGCTCGTAGAGACGCACCGCCTCCACAAATCGCCCACGGGCCACATAGACCGCGGCGAGATTGCAGCGGGTCCGGCCGAGTCGGGCATCATTGGCTCGTAGTGCGCGCTCTTGGATGTTGAGTGCTCGTTCCAGCAAACGCCGGGCAGGTTCCACTTTGTTTTGAGAGAACAGACTTTCGGCAAGATCATTCAGAACCCTCGCCACTTCCGGGTGATCGGCTCCGTATGTCTGCTCCAATGTGGAGAGCGACTCGCGAAACAGGACATCGGCCTCCTTGTAGGCTCCACGTGCCGACTTAATCACGGCCAGACGGTTAGTCATCTCCCCAATCTGCCGGTGCCCGCGCGGAAGCGTGGCCCGTCGCAGTTCCAACGTGCGATCATACACCGGTTCCGCAGCGGACAGCCGACCACTCAGGTAATACTGCTCCGACAGGAAATTGCAGGCGACACCCAATTCGGTCTCGGAGACACGTGGGGACTGTTCGCGAATGGACACCTCGTCGATGAGCAGTTGCTCGCTCGCTCCGTAGTTCTTGAGCAGGAATTCCGTTCGCGCCAGCATCAATCGATTGCGCATCAGCAGCGGGTGATCGACGGGCAGTAGAGGCGATCGCAGCTCCAGGCCCGCTCGAAACTGGTTGCGGGCCTGTTCCACATTCCCCTGTCCCAGGGACACTCCAGCCTTCAGGAACTTGAGCTGCCCGGCCAGCAACTGATTGAGTGGTGAGGGCGGCTGAGTTTTGCAGAGGGAGGACACCAGGCTAAGCCGCCCGGCGGCGCGGTCCAAACGGTTCTCGTTGACATCGATCTCCGCAATGGCCAACAGCAATTCGGTCTGGAGTGGGTGTTCCGTCGGGCAGATCTCCATCGCCTGTCGCCAGCGTTTGCGACCCAACTGGAACTGCTCGCATAGGACATAGGCCGCCCCGAGATCGACGAGTGGTTCCAACAGATCTGAGTCGCTCTCGGCAGTCTCAATGGCGTGGTCCAGCGTGCGTCCCAACAGTTTGACAGCGATCTTCGGCAACAACAGATCCAGCGCCGCATCCGCCGCCTGCCGGATCACGGAGCTCTGGTCGAGGACCAGGACCGCCGCCGCCGCAGTGGTTTGCCCGAGCCAGATCCGCTGGATGGCCAGTGGATCGGGCTCGGGGTCGGTCTCGCCGCAGACGTGTTCCCGGAGTCGGTTTCTGACCATTCGTGTCGGCAGTGTGGACCGGATGAGCGCTGTCCCCAGGCGTTGTGTCTCCGGGGAAAGTAGGGTGGACAACTCAACGACGGCAGGGATCGTGACGAACTGTCCCTCGCTCGTCGGTCGCCAGAGCCCGCAATCTTTCAATAGCTGCCACGAGGTGTTCGCATCGGAGAGACGATCAGAAATCGATCGGATGATCTGGACCGGAATGGGTGCGGGCCCCAATGCGACACCCAAGGCGAGGAGGGCCAGCGCTGCTGGCTGGTGATCCTCAATCATGGCCAGGAGCAGTGCCAGAACCGACCGCAGCGGCATGCTTCCCGATGCGGAGCTGAGTTGTTGCCAATACTCCAGGGGGTCGAGGTCCGCCAGCCACAGAGTTCGTCCGGCCAGTTCCAGGCACAGCGGGTTTCGCTCCAAGCGATTGACGATGTGTGTGGCTGCAACGACCTCTGCGGTATTTCTCCAGTCTCGACCGATGGCCGCTTGCAAGACGAGCAGAGCATCTTCGGTCGAAAGGGAACCGAGTGGAATCGGTGCGGGCCAGTCTCCGGAGGAGACCTGAGCGGGATCGTTGAGGATCGCAATCCAATGCCCCGTACGGACGCCTTCGGTGATCTCTTTCAAGTCATCGAGATCAGCGACGTGGTCAACGACAAGCAGCCAGTTCTCGTGACTGCCGAGCCAGCCACGGATCGCTGCCGTGAGATCAGAGGCACGACGAAACGCGGTTTGCCGAACTTCAAGTTGACGAGCCGCCTGCAGCAAGGACGAGTGCCAGTGGGCGGGCGACGAACCGGACAGAGCGATCACCTGAGTGTATTGCGGAGTGACACGCCGCAAGAGTTCTGAAATCAACTGCGTGCGGCCCACGCCCACCCGGCACTGAAGCACGGGGTCGACCCCGATCAAGAGGCGGGATTCTGCGGAGAGCCGGAGCCCGAGTGTGCGCAGCAACGCTTCACGACCGAGGAGTGAACTCGGTCTCCAGGCGTTGTCGGCGGGTATCGGGAGGGTCATGTCGGGACTTTCGAACTCTTGTCAACCAGTGGCTGTGTGTGTCTCATCGGAGCAGTGACTTTCAGGGAAACGAGCGATCGAAATCCATCACCCACTCGCCCCGCAGTGCCGAGCCAGGAGCAGCCCCTCCGCTCTGGGGCAGTGGCGTGACGACGTCCGTTTGGCCGCTCAGACGCTTGAGCCGGGTCCGGATGCGATCGGCCTCGCGCTCCCGTCGTTTGACAAGCGAGTCTTTGACTCGTTCCAGCTCCAGAATACCTGACGAGATGTCATTGTCGGTGGAAAGAATCCGCTGCAGCCGGGTCAGACGAGTCTCGAAGCCCGCCCGTTCGGTCTCCTGCAGAATGTCGAGATGCACCGACTCATTCAACAGCTGCTGGACATCTTGGAGTTCCTGAACAAAGTCGGTCCGCTGACGACCTCGATCTCGGTCCAACACGGTTTGCAAGGCGTCACGCTCTTGAGGGGTCCAGATTGTCAGGGAGAGAATGCGCTCCGCGACCTGATGATGGCCCTGCGCCAGTTGCATCTGAAAAGCAGTCGTCCAATCGGGTTGGGGCTGGCTCAGGAAATTCAGGATTTCGTCTTCGATCGTATGAAAATCAGTCTCTGGCTCCCAGTTCGCCGTGAGACTGAGATCCGGAATCTTGAGTAACTCGGCGTGCAGCAGATGCCGCGGGTCGGGCTCTCGGGTCTCGGTCACGACATTCGGATCAACCAGGTCGTGGATTTCCTGCACCGACAGCATCAGGCAAGCCACGGCCATCCGGACCTCGAACGAGGTGTGCTCGGTGGCCAGAGTCTCCAGTTCCTCCATCACCTGTGAGTGCCGATGTAGGATGTCGGACCGCAGCTCAACGGCCGCTTGCGGCAAATAGTTTTGTGCTTCACTCGTGGCCGCACCCGAGTGCAAACCGATCCAGCGCTGGGCGAACGTCGTGGCCTGCCGCAGGTACGCTCGGATATCCGGCTGAGACAAGCGGCGGCGACCTTCACCCGACTCGTCCGTGGTGAGCTTGGTGGAGATCTCCTCGACCATGGCTTTCACTCGCGAAAGCTCCGTGCGGAGGTCTTCTGTCACGGGAGTGACCAGCGATTCCCCCATCCGCAGGGCAATCTGCCAGTTCATCCAGTCAAAGGCCGCAGCGGGATGACGCTGACTCATTCCCGCTCGCAGGCTCCAACCGGTCTTCTGGAACAGCTGGGTCGCGATCTGGAATTTCTGGGTCAGGATTTCACTGCTGTCACGCCAGCGGGCGATGTCCGCCCGCAGAGTCGAGAGCTGGTCGGAGTACGGAACGCTGGCCGTGGTCTGCTTAAACAGGCCAGGGAAGACCCCTTGAATCCGTTCCCCAGAAGCGCCGATACGGGAGCAGTAGTTGTAGAGCTGTACGCAGCCCGACTGGAGATCAAAGTCTCTCAAGACTGACGCGGCTCGTGTGGAGGGTGCAATGATGGCTGGCCGCAGTGTGGCCGCGCGAACCAGAAACGAGAGTGCCAGATTCCAGTCTGGCGACGTGTCCCGTGGGCCAGAGGTGGACCTGCCCTGAAGATCATCTTGCAGCTGTCCGGCGAGTTGCCCCTTGGGAAACACCAGCGCGTGCCCAAAGGTCCAAGTCCGGATGAGCCAGGACGGGACAAATGGACGGGGGACCGCAGAGCGCGATTCGAGGCTGCGAGCCAAGTGGTAGGCCAACCCGGGTCGTCCCTCGTGAATCAAGTGAAAGATTAAATCGGGGATCAACTGCACCCGCTCGGCTTCAGGACCGTTCAGGATCGTGGTCGCCAGTCTGGCGGATACTCCCGTGGCATCGACGAATCTCGCCTGTGCCAGAAGTTGTTCGGCCAGGGGAGACGGTATCAATGTCGGGAAGCGACTCGCGGAATCGGCCTCGCGACTCTGAGTTCCTGGCAGGTCTTCGTGCCGATCACGAATCAGTTCATCGGCTTCGTCCGCATCGTCTTCGAAAATGCTGGATGAGGAGACCGACTGGGGAGCGGCCATCTGAACGGGATTCGCCTTCGCCTCGGCCTTATACGTAACGGGTTCCGGAGAATCGTATCGATGTGGCAGTGAGACCAGTTCGATTTCATCGAACACGGAGTGGTTCGACGCTTCGACCGGGTCTACTGCGGGTTGCGATGTCGGCCACTCGATCTTGGTAATCTTGGTATCAGTCTCTGCGAAGGACGGTTCCGCTAGAGCGACCGAGGAGTGAACAAAGTCGATCTCGGCCACTGGACTGAGTGGTCCCTCTGAGATCGACTGGGTGATGTCGGGAGGAATCTCGCGGATCACACTGCTCTCGGATCGAGACTTCGCCACAGCCCGTTCCAGCACGGAGCTGCGCAGTGAGGGACGCTGAGCCGTGGTCACCATCTCGATCGGATTCGCTGGCGACTCGGACACTGCACTCAACAGTGGCTCATCACGGAGTAACTCGCTGGAGAAGTCCGCACCTCGGGTGTCGAGTGCTACGCGATCGAATGCGACCGGCTCTTCGAGTACAGGCGAGCCCCGTTCGAGTCCCGTGGGCAACTCCAGCTCGGCGAGCAGCGGTAATACCAAGCGTCCCCGCGCCGCCGATACCGCCAATGGTCGACCGAGCGCCGTCTCGATCGACGTGTTCAGCGCGGTCCATTCGGCATCAGGCAGCGTATGACCCTCGCGAATCATGCGGAGCAGATCACCCCACGCATGCCGGCCATCCGCCAGAGAGTGGATCAACTCGCGCGGCGAGTCCAGCCCCTGCGTGGCGATCATCTCGGCAGCGGCGTCCTGAATCTCCTTCAGACCGGCGGGGTGTTGACCTTCAGGGCTTTGAATTAACATTATCTGACGAGCAATCGCAGTGGCTTGCAGCGCGATGTCACGGTAGTCCAACTCGGCGGCCAGCTCGGTTAACGACTCATAGCGCGGCGGTGCTTGCTCATTCAGACCCTCTTGAAGCAGGGAGGTTAAGCGAGAAATCTGCTCACGAAAGCTGCGGAGATCATCCGACAGTGTCCGTGAGGGTGGCCAGCCCTGGGAGTCGAGACGATCGGCGTCCCACATCAGCAGGTCGGCCAGACTGAGTCCCGTTTGACGCAGTTGATGCAGTCGTGCGCGGAGTGTCTGGGTTTCCATGAACATGTCAGAGTTCCTGATCGTGCGAGGTCCAGCGGGTGAATCGTGACGAGCAGCCCGTGTGACGCCAGTGGGCGCAAGTTACTCGGTCGCGATCGAGTGGATGTTGTCCCCCTCGACTAAGTCCAACTCACCGGGCCGCGTCCGGTTCTTGACGATTCGAGAGGTCGAGGGAGTGCCAGCCTCTTCCGCAGTCGCTTCCAACAGCGAATCGATCAGCGTGCGGTAGACCGCCAGCTGGACATCGGGTGACTGGAACGTGTTGACCACCGCCGCCATCGAGGGGAGGTTGGTCAGCAGCCGTCGATATTGTCCACTACTCATGATGCACACCTTTCGCGTGAGTGAGGCTCTGGATTTGGAACCAGACCCTCACAACACAAACTCAAATCGTCAGACCAGAATCGGACAGAATCACTTTGCCTCGGGCGATCGCCGTCGACAGCGGAACCCCATATATTTGCTGGACGGCGGCCATCTCCGTGGTCCACTCGTCATCGGAGAGAACATCCAGACGCTCGACGAGCGAGACGAGACGACACAATGGGTGACGACCCGCCTGAACCTCGTGGATGAGGTCCGACTCGTTCCAGGGCGATGTCGCCAGCCGATCAATCGCCTCGCGTGACGCATGGCGAACCGGCTCCAATGTGGTTTCAAACCCCTGGGAAACGCTCAAGCGATCCACCGATCGCAATCGCTCTGTTGCCTCCTGGGCCTCTCGACAGACACTGAGTCGATCGTGAAACATGTCCCAGGTCGACCCGACTCCCGACTCAACTTCCTGAGTGGTGATTCCCAGTTCGTCCTGGAAACGATCAAACATCATCCGGTAGTCGTCGAACACTCGGTCGAGCTGATCGCTTGGCACTGTTCCCGGGTCGCGAAGCCGGGTGGCCGTGGCTCGCATCTCCGCAGACAGCGCGAACCGTGAGCTTTCCAGCCGTTGAAAGTGCTCTTCGAGTTCCACGATATCCCGCGTCACGGGCCACTCCTCAGAATCAAGAATTCACAGTGCCAGGGCACGACCGGGGCCAGCTCGCCCGCCTCTCTGGAAGGCATGGAGAACGGGCGAGGCCCTCTGGGTCGTACGCAAATCTCGCTGACAAGTCCGTTCCGCTCTGCGGGACACTCGCCAGTCAGGGTGTTTACACCTTGGGCCGAACGGCTGCGGCCACTGGGGCGGCGGCAGGGGCGGCTGGACGAGCGACTTCCGCAGCGGGACGAGCGGCGGGTCGTTCATCGGCTTCGCCGCCAACCTTGCAACGTCCGTTGAAGGACGAGCCGGACTCGACGTTGAGGCTACGGGTGACAATGTCCCCGAAGATCTTGCAGGTGGCGCGAATCGTCAGCGACCCCTTGGATTCGACGGTCCCGGTGATGAGGCCAGCCACTTCGGCTTCGGCAGCGAGGATGTTCCCCTCGACGTTGGAATCCTTGCCGAGGATCAGGCAGCCGGTCGTCCGAATGTCTCCCTTGACGGTGCCATCCATCCGCAGATCTTCGTGGGAGATGATGTTCCCTTCGATGACCGTGCCGGACGAGATGTAATTCTTGGGAGCCTTGGGAGCACGCTCTTCGACATGAGCGACAGGAGCTGGGGCGGCGGGAGCGGGTGTGGCCATTGGAGCGTTCTTCCCTTGTGGAGTTTTGTTTCCGAACATGGTGCCTTCCTTCTGTTACCGAGATCACGGGACAGGCAGCGCGGTCGTCCGACGAGGAGCGAACACGTGCCACTGGACTTGAATTGCAACTGGCGTACGGACTCAACAGATTCCGATGGATTCGGGGCCGGAGATTACCGACGACTGCGGGTGGCAATGCCTCGACCGGTTATCCGGTCAGAAACCGCTCGGGGATGAGTTGGGAGACACGGTGACAACATCCGTTGCTAGCCTGTCAACAGGGCGAAACACGTTGACCCGCTGTTGCCGATTCGCCACTGTGGCGAGCGCATGTTTCTCAATGTCAACGTCCGCATTCGACGGGAGAGTGATCCTGTCGGGGCTTCTGTGCCAGACCACCGTCTGGATCGCCCCCCCGGAATTTTCCCCTTCCCAGGTACTTTTCATCCCCGTCATCGATTGGCCGCTGAGGTCCAGTGAAAGGTGCAACGATCCGACCGCATGCCCCCGCTCGCGACGCTCGACAAACAGCAGATGCACCCCCCGCCGGAAGGCCACTCCCTCGGCAGACCAGCGCCGGTCCAGAGAGTCGAATCCCTCGGCCAATACACGCGTGCCCGATTGATACAAACTCATGGTGCCGACAACCTTTGCGGAGACGGCATCGCTGGTGTCGCACACGGTCCAATGGGTGTCGCCGAAGGCTGCTTCGACATACAGGCGATCAAACCGATCGGACCGACTGCGCAGCCCTCGATCCCGCCCGAGTCGGTAGGCCATCCCCACCGCCAACAGGATCAAAAGTCCACTCGCTGCCGACCCGATTAGGACCAGCATCAAGGGATCAATGTCTGGCATGAAACACGCTCCCAGTCCAGGCCGATTTCGCGGTACGAACTCCGGAACGAGAGTCGCGTCCGGAGGCCCGACAACGTGTTAAGCAACCGCTGCGCCGGAGAACGGAATTCATTCCGTTCTCGTGTCAGTCAGGTGAAACAACTGTCACTGACCGTAGCTCACGTCGCTCCGCGACTGAGATTCCTTTGACCAATCACTCGCACTCATTCCAGGAGGATACCTCGAGCGAACGGTTCTCCCCGCCGCGAAATGCGAGTCGCGGAGCGACATCGCCTACACGGGACAGGACCCGAGATGCTATCGTAAGTCTCCACAATCGGGGCAACTCACACGGAATCGGTGATGGCAGACATTCTTCAGCAGATCATGACTCACAAGCGGACCGAAGTGGCCGCGGCGCGAGCCCGCGTCTCTGAGGCGGAACTCCAACGGCAAATCCGCCTCGCCCCCCCCGTCCGCGACTTTGCAGCTGCCCTTCGTCGCAGCGCCCCCATGGGTTTGATCGCCGAGGTGAAACGAGCCTCGCCGTCAGCGGGATTGATCCGAGAGGACTTTTCGGCCACTCAGGTCGCCCGCACCTATGCCGAGAACGGAGCGGCGTGCCTCAGCGTCCTGACCGACGAGAAATACTTTCAGGGGCACTTGAACTACCTGCGACAGATTCGAGAGGTCGTGTCCGTTCCCCTGCTGCGAAAGGACTTCATCCTCGACCAGTACCAGATTTTGGAGGCTCGAGCGGCGGGGGCTGATTGCGTGCTACTGATCGCCGAATGCCTCGACGACACCCAGCTGGCTGACCTGTATCAGACGGCGACTGGGCTGGGGATGCAGGCTCTGGTGGAGCTGCACGATGCGGTCAATCTGGAGCGTGTGCTGCGACTCGACCCGGTGATGCTTGGCGTCAACAATCGCGATTTGAAGGTGATGCAGACGAATCTCCAACACTGCATCGACTTGCGGTCTCAAGTGCCGGACAGCGTGCTGTTCGTCGGAGAGAGCGGGATTCACTCGCGCGAACACGTCGAACGACTCATCGCGGGAAACGTCCACGCGATGCTGGTCGGCGAAACGCTGATGAAGTCGCCCGATATCGGGGCCAAGGTGCGAGCACTGCTCGGGCGGCTCCCGTAGCTGCGTCCGTGGGATAGGCTTCCAGCCTGTCGTTTTCGGCCTTCTCGACAGGCTGGAAGCCTATCCCATGGGCGATTCTAGGCCACCTTTTTCAAAGCCACTTCCCCCTGGATCACTTCCTGGCACAACCCCGTGTAGTCCATCGCCCCGGCTGATCCGGGTGAGTAGTCAAAGATCGATTGCCCAAAGCTCGGAGCCTCGGCCAGCTTGATGTTCCGGCGGATCTTACTGCCGAAGACGCGGGCTCCGGCCCACGGTGCCTGCGGGTCACTGCCTTGGAGAAATCGCATCAGGTCGTCCGTCACGTCGGTGGCCAGGCGGGTGCCGGTCTCGAACAGACAAAGTACGATGCCCGACACCTTCAGTTGGCGATTGAGCCGACGGGTGACCAGAGCCGTCGTCTCGAATAGTTTCGACAGACCTTGCAGTGCGAAGAAGTGCGGTTGGAGCGGGATGAAGACTTCGCTCGCCGCTGTTAGAGCATTGATCGTGAGCACCCCCAGCGACGGCGGGCAGTCCATGACGATGTAGTCGAACTGCTCGCTGGCGTTGGCCGCTTCGAGGGCCTTCCGCAGGACAAACTCCCGCCCGGGAGCGTCGAGCAACTCCAGTTCTGTCGCCGCGAGATCCAGATTGGACGGGGCCAGCCACAGGTTGTGCCCGACCAACTGGCGGATGTCATTAAACGACTTGCTGCCGGTCAGCACCTGGTAAATCGTGTCGGTCCCCCCATGCAGGTCGACGCCGACATGGATCGACGCATGGGCCTGCGGATCGAGATCGATCAGGCACACCCGCTTCCCCTGCCGGGCCAGTCCAGCTGCGAGGTTGACGCTGGTCGTCGTCTTGCCGACCCCGCCTTTTTGATTCATCACTGCAATTGTGCGCATCGCCAGAACTCCATGTCTTCCAAACGGCTGCGGGCCATCTTGGCCCTGCCGTCTCACAGGGCCGGGACTATATCGAAGCACCGGGGAGTGGGGAAAGACGAGATCACTCAGCGAAAACGCTTTGTCCGCACGACGACATCAGACTGCCGAAGGGTTCAGGAACGACGCCAGACGATCCATCCCCTGCCCCAGCGTCTCGATATTCGTGGCGAACGAGAGTCGGACGTACCCCTCGGCCCCAAAGGCGTCGCCGGTCACCAGGGCGACGTGGGCGACCTCCAACAGAGCGGAGCAGAACTCGGTCGCGTTCTGGACGACCTTGCCGCCTTGCAGTGTCTTCCCGAAGTAGTGGCTCACATTAAAGAAGATGTAGAACGCTCCGCCCGGCTCCACGAAGCTGACATTCGGAATCTGACGGAACCGGTCCATGACGTACGCCCGCCGTTTCACAAACTCGGCGTGCATGGCGGCCACGCTGTCTTGTGGTCCGGTCAGGCCCGCAATCGCCGCGTGCTGGCTGATGCTGCACGGGTTCGAGGTCTGCTGGCTTTGCAGGTTGTCGATCACCTTGGTCAGTTCCGCCGGGGCGATCGACCAGCCGATCCGCCAGCCGGTCATGGCGTACGCCTTGCTGACGCCGCTGACGATGATGGTCAGCTTACGAACCTCTTCACCAAACGACGCGAACGACCGGAACTCGGCACCGTCGTAGATCAGCTTCTCGTAGATCTCATCAGAGAGGACCGGAATCTGGTGCTTGACGGCGACCTTGGCGAGCGCCTCCAGAGCCGCGACCGGGTACACGGCTCCGGTCGGGTTACTCGGGCTGTTGAGCATCAACAAGCGGGTGTTCGGGGTGATCGCCTGCTCGAACTGCTCGGGCGTGAGGACATACCCTGACTCCGGCGTGGTGGCGACGAGTACCGCCTTGGCCCCGGTCAACTCCACGAGGGCGCTGTAGCTGACCCAATAGGGCGTCGGGATAATGACCTCATCCCCCGGCCCACAGAGTGCGGCGATGACGTTGTGAATCGCATGCTTGGCCCCGTTCGAGACGATGATCTGGTTCGCCTCGAACTTCAACCCGTAGTCCCGCTGGTAGGCGTGGATGATCGCACTCTTCAACTCCGGAATGCCGCCCGAGGGAGTGTAGTGCGTATGCCCCGCGTCCATCGCCGCTGTCGCTGCCGCTCGGATATGGGCCGGCGTGTTGAAGTCTGGCTCGCCGAGCGTGAAGTCGAACACCTTCACCCCGCTCGCTTTGAGCGCCTTCGCCTTGCCCGCAGCTGCAATCGTGGCGGAGGGCTGAAGAGTCTGGACAGCGGGGGAGAGTCGGAAGTTCATGACACCACTCGAGGAACGTGTTTTCGGTCGGACCCCGGCAGCCAGCTGAGGCCACTGAGGCGTGACAGATTGTCGGAGATCGCGGAACCGCGTCAAGGAACCGAAGTCAAAGGCGAGCGTCCGGCGTGAGCCGGATGGTAAATCGCAAGTGACAAGTCACTATCGTGTGGGCCTCTCAAACGTCGTTGCCCGGTAGGGTAGGACCGAATTCCGGCTCATCCCCCCCCCAGGTCATCCGCTGCGTGGCCGCCCCGAGGCCCCGAGGCGAGACCCTGATGACACCGAACACTTGGTGAATTCTCGATCGACCTGACTTACCATCCGGCTCACGCCGGACGCTCGCCGTCCCACTCCGGGTTCTGGTATCCTCCGCAACTCAGCCGGGGCGTTTGAGAAAACGGCCTTGGCGTGGTGTGTTCTTCCGCATCGACGCCTCTCTCCTGACGTAGAATTCAGGAGTCAGAACTCGATGCGAGTTGGCCCGGCCGGGGCCGTCCATTTCAGGATCAACAAGATGTCAGCTGTCGCTTCAGGTGCCGGAGACGGTGAGCACGACAAGCGGGTGGCCCAAAACTACCGGCGTGGCGTCGAGGCGCTGGAAAAGAAGAACTGGGATCTCGCCATCGAGAACTTCCGGATTGCCTCACTGATCGTGAGCGGCAATCTCGTCTATCGCCAATTACTGCGTACGGCGACTCGTAAGAAGTACAACGACAACGGCACCGGGGCGGGCATGCTGGCCAAGACCAAACTGATGGGCATTCGCAGCCGCATCTCCTCCTCGAAGAAGAAAAGCGATTGGGCCGATGTCGACAAGGCGGCGGAAGAGGGGCTGCTGATCAACCCGTGGGATGCGCAATTGCTGTCGGAGTTGGGTGAGGCACACAAGACCCTGAACAATCTCGATATTGCCAAGGAGTCGTACAAGCTGGCCTGCATGGGGGACAAGACGAACAAGGATCTGTGGCGGAAGCTGGGCGCGATCCTCAAGGACAAGGGCGAGTATGACGAGGCCGCCAGTGCCTGGGAGCAGGTCTACAAGCTCGACCCGCTGGACGGCGAAGCTCGCAACATGATCACGAGCATGCATACCCTCAAGACGACGCATCGCGGGGGGTACGAGGATGCGACCTCAACCCTCGATGTGTCGGTCAACAAGGACGAGAAGAAGAACAAGACTGCCTACGACGACTACGCGACGGGTGGGATGTCCCAGTCGAAGGGCCTCGCCCCCGGCGAATCGCTGGAGAACGACCTGAAGCAGGCGATCCGCAAGGAGCCCAACAACGTCGCCAATTACTCCAAGCTGGCCACTTTCTATCACAAGAACAAGCAGCTGGACGAGGCGTTCGAGACATTGACGACCGCGCTGCAAATCTCGGGGAACTCGCCCGATGTGCGCGAGTTGCTGGAGGATGTGGAACTCGACAAGATGAAGTCCAACATCGATATCGGCAAAGCGAAAGCCGCCAAGTCAAACGACGCCACGATGCGGGAGAACATCGCCGCCCTCGCGCAGGACATGCTGAAGCGCGAGATCGAAATCTTCAGTGCCCGCGTCGAGCGGTATCCCAAGGACATGAGCCGCAAGTACGAACTGGCGACGCGGTTCATGTCCGCGCAAAAGTGGTCCCTGGCGATCCCACTCCTGCAGCAATCCAGTCAGGATCCGCGTCTGAAGGGCAAGGCACTCCTCAAGCTGGGCCTGTGTTTCATCAAAGACAAGAAGTTGCCGATGGCCCGCGGACAACTGGAGCGTGCGGTACCAGACCTGGACTTCAACAACGATCCCGATTCATACAAAGAATGCCATTATTGGCTCGGGCGCGTGCTGGAGCAATTGGGAGATCTGGTCGGGGCCGAGAAGCACTACGGGGATGTGCTGGTCGTCGACTACAACTACAGGGACACCCGCGAGCGTTTAGAGAAGCTCCAGGGCGGCCCGAGTAGCGACGTGGCGTTGGAGTAAGACACCAGGTGGGAGATAGACTTCACGCGGTGTGGAATGAGACATTCTGGCGAGCCCCCGGCGTGAGCCGGGGTGTTCGAGTCCGACAGCGCCTCGCCGTGATTGATCTTGGCCCCGGTCAGGCCGCATCGCAACAGTCGACTCGGGCCAGTGGACGTTCCCTCGCACGAACACCCCGGCTCACGCCGGGGGCTCGCCAGAACTCCGAGATCTGACTCATCCAAACGTCTCACTCAATGCCGCGCGTGGGATAGTCTCCCCGAATTTCGTTGTTGCGTTCGCCATAACACGGGCGAATGGGATCGAGTGCCCGCTCTCTGGCGAGGGGCAGCTACGGGAGTTGATTTCGCGCCGCTTGCCCGAGTCTTTGAGCATCTCCTCCTGTTGGTCCAACGATTTCATGAGTCCCACAATCGCTGAGTCTGCTGTGGTTACCGAGCCAGCCGCTGTTCGCGTCTGGGTGGATGATCGCATGGTGTTTCTGGAGTTGACCGACGGACGGATCATCGGATTCCCGTCCATTCGATTTCAGCGGCTCAGGCAAGCCTCAGCTGACCAACTTCGGAACGTCACGCTGGAGTTGGACGGTTATGCCCTGCGTTGGGAAGAACTGGACGAGGACATTACCGTGCCGGGCATCGTCGCGGGACGGTTTCCCCTCCCGCTCGAACGGGGTGCCTAACAAGCCGATGCCGTGGACCGGAATGGCCCCGTCCCGGAGAGATCCCTTTTGACATCTGGCCCCACACTGAACAGAATGACCACAAGTCGAGAATGTCTCGAATCTTCGGGAGATGTCTCCTGACGAGCCTCCCGGTGTGAGGCAGCCAGAAGGATGGGAGAAGCCGAATCGGATTCTGTCTGTGACGATGTGTGGTTGCAGCAGAGCCCGGACTCCGATTTCCTACCGGTGGCTCTGTTTTGTCCGCCGATCATGATCGGTTATCATCCGTCCCGGCGACGACTGGCCCCGGCGGATGGTCCGGCAACCCTGATGTGCGTCGCACCCGAATTCCCCAGACCAGCTTGATCCCATGCCCAGAAACATGATCGTCGCCCAGTCGGGCGGTCCGTCCCCTGTCATCAACAACACTCTGCGCGGCATCGTCGAGACGGCCCGGCAGATGTCCGAGATCGGCACCGTTTACGGCGGCTGGCACGGGATTGAGGGGATTCTCAAGGAGGAATTGATCGACCTCTCCGCTCAGTGTGCCGACGAGATCGCCTTGCTGCGCACCACTCCCGGCGCTGGTTCGATCGGGACCTGCCGCTACAAGTTGAAGGACTGGCAGAACCAGGACTTCGACCGGATCATGGAGATCTTCAAGGCCCATGATGTCGGGTACTTCTGTTACATCGGCGGCAACGACTCGATGCACACAGCTCATACTGTGGCTGAATTGGCTCGCCAGCGGGGGCTGGACATCGTCGGCATCGGCGGGCCGAAGACGATCGACAACGATGTCGGAGACAGCGAGTTCAAGCTGGTCGACCACACGCCGGGGTACGGGTCAACGGCTCGGTACTGGGCGCACTATGTCCAGATGGCCAACGAAGAGAACAACGGCTCTTGCCCGGCGGACCCGGTGCTGGTCATGCAGGCGATGGGCCGCGCGATTGGGTACATCCCGGCAGCGGCCCGGCTCGGTGACCCGAATCGCGAGTTACCGCTGCAGATTTACCTCGCCGAGCGGAAGGTTCACATCGACCAGATTTTCGAGAACGTGAACAACTCGCTCAAGAAGAACGGCCGCTGCATGATCGTCGTCAGCGAAGGGTTGCAGATCGACGACCTGCCGATTCCCGAGGAGTTCATCGTCCGCGACTCGTTCGGCCACGCCAGCTTCGGAGCCAGCAAGACGACCGTCGCTCAACTGCTGACCAATGCCCTCAACGACAAGTCGAAGTTCAAGCTGGCCGCCAAGGGAGCCGCCCGCTGCAACGTTCCCGGCACCGAACAGCGGCACAGCATGGCTTACGCCTCGACGGTCGACCTCGATGAGTCCTACTACGTCGGGCAGAAGGCCGCCCTCCTCGCAGCTGCCGGTGAACACGGCTACATGGCGACGATCCTGCGAACCGATTGGGACAACTATCAGGTCAAGTACGACAAGGTCCCGTTGGCCGAGGTCGCCGAGAAGGACCGCAAGTTTCCGGACCACTGGATCACGAAATGTGGGACCGACGTGACCGACGATTTCATTAAGTATGCCCGCCCGCTGATTGGCGACGACATGGTGAGCCTGCCGATCATCAATGGCCGCCTGCGTCTGGCCCGGATGAAACCGATCTTTGCGAGTCAGAAGCTGCCCGCCTATGTGCCACAGGCGGATCGGGAGAAGGCCCCGAAGTAGGGTGAAGTCGGGCCGTGGGATAGGCTTCCAGCCTGTCTTCTCGACGTGCCACGACAGGCTGGAAGCCTATCCCACGGATTCAGGCAGACGTCTCACAACTTCTGCTACGAACTACCCAGGAGTTCCGCGATGAAGTCCCGACTGATCCGCTTCTTTGGCTTGGGACTGATTCTGGCCTCGCTGGCGGTTCCAATCCGAGCCGCCGAGTCTCGTCCAGTCAGCGGTCGGATCGTCGAGAATGGCCTCCCGGTCGCCGCCCGCCTCTACATCGAAGGACCACCGGGCACGTTTCACTTTGCCCACTCCGCCGCCCCGCAGGGCACAGCTGTCGTCTACGACGTGAAGCGGTCGGAGACCTGCCGCGAGCAACATGTGACGCTTTCCGCACATCCGTTCGAGGTCGATCTGGCACCGGGAGAGTACACCTTCACCGTCGAGCGCGGGCATGAGTATTTTGCGACGAAGCAGTCGCTCACCGTGCCCGAGACGGGCGATGTGCCGCCGGTCGAGTTGAAGCTCGAACGCTGGATCGACATGGCCGCGCGCGGCTGGTACTCGGGCGATACGCATCTGCACCGCAAGCTGGAGGACGTACCGAACATCGTCGCAGCTGAGGATCTGCATGTCGCCTTACCGCTGACCTACTGGGTCCGAGGCGCGTATGAGGCACCGGAGCAATTCCCGGTGAATGGGAACCCCGAGCCAAAGCTGATCACGATTGAGGAGCCGCTGGCGGATGCGAAACGCTCGCCGCTCAAGCGGTTCATCTGGCCGATCAATACGGAGTATGAGCTGTTCACGGTCAACGGGAAGTCGCATACGCAAGGGGCTGTGTTGGTGTTGAACCACAAGACCCCGCTGCGGCCCGGAGCCCCGCCGGTCGGACCGCTTTCGCAGGCTGCGCGCGAGGAAGGGGCGATCTTCGACCTCGATAAGCACACCTGGAACTGGACACCGATGATCGTCCCGGTCATGAAAGCGGACCTGTTCGAGTTGGCCAACAACCACATCTGGCGGACCGAGTTCCTCAACAAGGGTTGGACAGCTGATGTCCTGCCCAAGGACTGGGAGATCGAGACCGATCCGCAGGGGTACACCGAACGCGGGTGGATCGACTGGGGATTCAAGACCTACTACGCCTACCTCAACTGCGGGTTCCGCATGCGCCCCACCGGCGGGACGGGGAGCGGGTATCACCCGGTTCCAGCGGGGTTCGGGCGGGTCTATGTGCAATGTCTGGGTGAGTTCAGGTACGAGAAATGGATGGAGGGGTTGAACGCGGGGCGGAGCTTCGTGTCCACCGGGCCGATGTTGGAGGTGACCATCAACGGACAACCGCCGGGGACCGTGTTCCATGACTTCAAGGCTGGTGAGGTTCAAGTCGTCGTGAACTGCTTCCTCCCCTCATCACGGAGGCATAAGGTGGAAGTGATCGTGAATGGACAGGTTGTTTCCTGTTGTGATACCACTCAAAGCCGGTCCACATTTGGTAGCCAAATTTCCGGGTCAACGTTTCACATCAGCCAGTCATCGTGGGTGGCTGTCCGCTGTTTCGAGTACAGGGATCATGAGTGGCTGACGAAAGACAATCGCGATGTCACCGAACCCACCGAGAAATCGCGATTCCGCTACGCCCACACCGCCCCGGTCTACTTCGAAATCGACGGCCCGGTGAAGCCCCGGAAACGCGAGGTCAACTACTTCATCCAGCGGATGGAGCAAGAGATCGTCCGCCACACCGGTGTCCTGGCCGACGATGAAGTGGCTGAGTACCGCAAGGCCCTGGAGATCTACCAGAAGATCGCCGAGCGGGCTGTGGAATAACGACTTCTTGGAGCAGGACTTCACCACGATCATGTCTATGTCTCTGGGGCGAGCGCGATTTTCGCTTGGACAGGCTCCTCGAAACAGTGCATCCGTGACCCTGAACCGATCCTTCGCGGAATCGAATCGCGAACTTCATGGCATTCGTGGTTGTCCGACTCTGGCAACGTGCTTAGAATCACCACGCTCGGCCTACCGTCGAGCGTTCTCCTGCTCTCGGGACGTGCGATGATTGCATCAGCACCCTATTTCGCGGATGAGGACACACCGGCTGGAGCCGTGCCCAGGCGAACCCTGCGGACCGGATCGAGCGCGATGCAGGCCAGTGTCTTGGCATTAAACCGGCACTTTGTCCCCGTCCATCTGTTCTCGGCCCCGCGCGCGTTCTGCCTGCTCTGTAAGGGCATGGCCGAAGTCGTGCATGTCGAGGAGGGGCACTTTGCCTCGCTCGACTTCGAGGCGTGGCGTGAGCATTCGCAGATCAAGCTGCAACTGGGGATGCGCGACCCGCATGAGGACTGGATTCAATCGGTCCAGTTCGAGATCGAGGTGCCGCGGGTGATTCGACTGCTCAAGTACGACCGCGTGCCCCGCAACACCGTGAAGTACAACCGCCGGAATGTCTTCCTGCGCGATGAACACCGGTGCCAGTACTGCGAACGTCGGTTCTCGGTGCAGCGACTGAGCCTCGACCACGTCATGCCGCGCAGCCGTGGTGGCCCGGACACCTGGGAAAACGTGGTGTGTGCGTGCCTGACCTGCAATGTCCGTAAGGGTGGCCGTACTCCTCAAGAGGCGGGGATGCGACTACTGAATGAGCCGGTCCGCCCCAAACGCAATCCGCTGATTGCCCGCCACCTGATGCTCAGGAAGTACGCCGCTTGGAAGGCATTTATTCCGGCGTTGCCAGACGGGGCATTCTAGAGTGGATTCAGAATTCGTGTTCATTCAGAAGTTTGGAACACTCATTTCCACTGATCGACACTCATCCAGACTCTGGATCAGTGAAGATTCGCGGAGATTCGTGTTCCAGTCCCCCTTTCCCACCTCACGTTGAGTGAAGACCGATTCTGAAATTGCTCTCGGATCGCGCGAACTGACACCGCTTCGTAGACATGACATGGTCCGGATCGCCGTCGCAACTTGCTGAGAGGTCTTGTTCATGCAGCGGTGATCACCAAGCGAATCCGCCATTGGTCGCTGGCTGGATGATCTTGATGAAGCTGGCCTCGGGGCAGGGGGCATCGACGAGTTCCAGGCAGGCAGCCCCGAGGGCGAAAGCGCGATCGTCGTGGTGGATGCCATCGGACTTGTGGTCAATGCGGACACGGCCGGAGTTGCTTTGCTTCAACAGGAGGCTGGCGAGTTCGGTCGTCAGGTCGTCACGCGCGGCTGATTGGGGAGGCTCGTCCTGCCACAGTGACCGCGCCTGGGTCGGGTACGTCCCACAACCGGGATACCACGCGACCTTTCGCTGGAGGATCGACTGTCGCAGGTGCAGAGCCAGGGCGTGGTTCCCCTGGCCCGCGAGGAACTGGAACCGCTTCATGGGGTAACGAGTCTGGTACTTCTGGTACGTCGAAAGCAGTTGAAACTCGTCGATGACAAACGCGATCCCCGGAAACGCAGCTGCGGCTTGATCGATCCAGTTCTCGACCCAGGCGATCGGCGTCGGACACAGCGGCGAGGGCCGCACCACATCCATGCGGTCAACGATGGTGCGGTCTCCCTCGCGGTGGACGATGACGCCGACGGCGTAGTCGTGCTTCTCGGCGTAGTCGATGGCCGCGATGTACTGGTGCTGCGGGGAGCCGTGGTCGACGCGGGTGAGGGTCGGGTCGAGGCAGACCTCCGCTTCGGCCAGCGAGACGAACTCTCCGTCCGAGTGCTGCCAGCGGTTGAGCCACAGCCGCTCATACACAGCGGGCGGGAGCAGGGCCTGCTGCTCGTCGAGGCTCTGTCGTGTGATCCACGGGGCATGAGGGCCATCGAGCGAAGAGAAATACCAGTGGGGCGACTGGCTGGCCTGCTCGCGGACCTCCCACTGCCACCCGCGTCCGACACCCGCGTTGGTGAGGACGGCCAGGACGCAGTCGGGCTTCTTGGCCGCTGAGGAGAGCAGCGAGTACCACAACTCCGGTCCGGGCCAATGGCTGAGTTCGTCGCAGATCACGAAGTCGGGCAAGATCCCGTAGGACGACCCGACATCGGACGAGATGAGGTCGAGACGACTCCCCGTGCGCGAGTTGCGGACCGCTCCTTCGACGAAGGCGAGGTCGTGGCTGATCGTGGGATTGAGTGCGGCGAGACGCTTGATGGCCGCGAGCAGTAAGGCCGCTTGTTCGCGGTCGGCAGCTGCAGCAACACCCGTCACAGCGGTCCGCGCTGCGAGCAGAATCCACACGATCTGGGCCGCCATATCGGTGGTTTTGGAGTGCCCGCGCGGGCGTTCGATATAGGCTCGACGAATCGGGGCGTCCGGCTCCCCTCTTCCCCAGGGAGAGGGGCTGGGGGTGAGGGCCGAGCGACCACTCAACGTGTCTGGTTCGACACTCGCGAGTCGACACCACGCCGGGTCGAGGGCCTCGAAGTCGGCGGTCTGCCAGGGTTGGATTTCATCGCGGAGCAATCGCGACGGTGTCGCGGAGAGTAAGAGCCGATCACGAAACCGTGAGGGGGATTGAAGTGAAAAAAAGTTCGAGACGAGGCGCCGCCGTTCGATTCGAGCCATGAGCGCCCGTCGTTGCTCGGCGTCGGGTGTCGGTCGATGGCGACGTGAGCGGCGCGGCATAGGGTCCATTCAGAATTGGTGGCTCACCAGTTTTCGGGAACATCAGAGAGGGGAACACTAATCTCCACTGATCAACGCTAATGCAGAAAGAGAGGTGGTGGTGTTTTCATTCCCCTGTCAGAGAGATCTCTGGATTAGTGGAGATCAGAGGAGATTAGTGTTCCCCATCCTCCTGGATTCCGGTACACCGAATGCTGTGTGAGGACGATGTCTGGACGGACGGGCAAATGTGCCCGTCCCACGGTCGGAGTCCGTCCGACTTCCTCGGTCCCTAGCTCTGCGGGGGACTGCAGATCCTCGAAGCTCCGCTTCGTCGTGAGCCAAGACGCTTGGCCCCAGCGCTCGACACGGGGATGTGGAGAGAGGCCGCCCACTCCAGAAGGGGACGGGCAGGATTGCCCATCCTACTTGTGGGGCTTTCGCCTTCTCTTGGTCGCCTGGAGTTCCTCCTCCTCGGCGGCGTCAACAGATTCGAGTTCGGCGGTGGAGAGCGTCGCCAGATCCGGAGAGGCAGCGACATCTTCCTCTTCGCTCGGCCATTCTGGCGGTGGTTGATTGCGAAGGTAAAACGTCTGGGCGGTGACGCTGCCTTTCATGGCGGTCTGGTAGAGTTGGGCGGCGACGTTTTGGCTGAGGACATCGGAGACGGCGGTCGCGCGGGTGCGGAACTTCGGCGACTGTTCCATCGTGACCAGCAAAGCGGTGATGGAGATGCCGAGCTTCTGGCAGGCGGCAGCTGCGGAGGCCCCCTTGGTGAGGAGGGTGAGGTACTCGTCCTGCTGCTGGCGGGTGAGGGTGTTGACTTCGTCGGTGGTGGGGAGCAGGCAGGGTGCATCGGGTAGGACGGGCACATCTGCCCGTCCGGATTTCGGCGACTGCGGAAGAGACTCATTCGCCTCGGCAGGCGGGCGCCGTGCCGCTCTCTTTCGCGGCTTCGCAAGCTCGTCGGTTGTCGAGGATGTAGTAGACCGGGTTGGCGTAGCGGCTTTTGAGGAAGGTTTCTTCCGTGACGAGGGCTTGGGCTCCATGACGACGGCCTCCAAAGATTCTGGAATGGGTTTCACGCGACTCCGACTCCACCGTGATCACTCCGACCCGCTGAAATCCGGCGGACTCAAAGAACGGGTTGATCTGGCCCATCTGGCTCATCGTTTCAATCCAGGGGGACGGGCACAGCTCGCAGGCCCTTCTGACAAAGGCTGAGGCCAAGCCCGCCCCCCGATAGCTCGGGTGGATCACCACCCGCTGCAACGTGACGATCTGCTTGTTGAGAGCGAGCATCGTCGCGCGATTCCACCCGCCTCGATGACCAAAGAACTGGTTGCGCGGCTTCAGTGACCGGGGCGGTGCGACGAAGATGCAGATCCCGATCGGCTGATCCTTGTGCCACAACAGGACGCCGAACTTCATCAGCCCGATGTGGTGACTGCGATAATGCCACCGAGCGAAGTACGGCCAGTCGCCACGGGTGGCGGTGCTGATCCAGAGGTCGCGGTGGAAGGAGATGGGTGGTCTTTTTTTTTACGAGGAGGAGCGTTGAGAGATGAGGGTTGAGGGTTGAGCGACGGAGGTGGGACGGGCACGTTTGCCCGTCCGTCTTCGAGGGGAGAGTGGCCTTGAACGCTGCGTGGTGGCTTGGCCCTCACCCCCAGCCCCTCTCCCGGGGGGAGAGGGGAGCCGGAGTCGGAAGTAGAGCAGACATTCCTGTCTGCCTCTTCCTTGCGGCGGGTCACCGTCACGCGCCCATCAAGGTCGCATGTCACGCACAGGTCGGTCGAGAGATCGGCCTCGACATCCCCTTGTGCAGTCGCCAGTAAGAACCCCACGCCATACCGATCTGCAATCCGGCGAACGTTGTACGCAATCACCTTGGCTGTCGTGCGATCGAGGACAGCTGTGAATTCATCGGCGACGATCCACTGCGGTTTCATCGAGACCGCGAGGGCCAGAGAGAAGCGGTAGCGCTGGCCTTCGGAGAGTTCTTGCGGGGTTCGGAGCAAGAGCGGGGCCTCTCCGAGGCCGCACATGGCGAGCAGTTGCAGAGCCTCTTTGAAGGGGAGCGGGATGGCGTCGACGAGGGTTTGCGTGCCGAGCGGGAGAGACGGGAGATCGAGGAAGAGGGGTTGAGGGTTGATGGTTGATGGTTGATCGACAGCAGCCGGAGCAGTGCCCACGGAATGGGATTCACCACGGAGGCACGGAGGCACGGAGGCACGGAGGGGAGTCGATGAGAGTTGAGCGTTGAGCGTTGATGGTTGATGGGAAAGTCCAACGTTTACAACCGTTGGACTCTTTCCGGCTGACGGCTGATTGCTGATTGCTGACCGCTCCTTCTCCGTGCCTCCGTGCCTCCGTGGTGAATCTCCCTCGACCGATGGGCTGGCCGCATCCAACTGCCTCAGTACCGCTTTCAACAGCGACGACTTCCCCGACCCACTGGCTCCGGTGAAGAGGACGACATCGCCGAGTTGGAGTGGCACTTCTAAGTCGCGGGCGAGGACGTGCTCAGTGGAGTCCTGGCTGATCCCGAAGTGGTCCATGACGAGCGACGCTCGGACGGAGTTGCGTTTCGGGAGAACGGGGTAGGTGACGGTGAGGAGCATAGGGGGAAGGGGGTTGATGGTTGATGGTTGATCGACAGAGGTCGAGTGGTCGGGTGGTCTCAGTCCCAAGCTCCGCTTGGGACTGCATATCCCCGAAGCTCTGCTTCGCCTCGCGGGCCGAGAGACTTGGTCGTGAGCGGTATGGCGCTAGCCACCGGTTCCCAGAGCGTGATTCGTCTCGGATTCGCATTCTGATGGAACAGCGGTCAGGGGAACCGGCGGCTAGCGCCGTGCCGCTCACTCGGGTAACTTCACGTGCAACCTGACCGTCGGCTCTCCGCCGATGAGATCGTCGAGGCTCTCTCGCACCGCAGCCCAACGGGCGTAGGGGATCTCCAGCGTGGCGATGACCTTGTTCGAGGCCGGAGCGTCTGCGGAATCGACCTCGGGGGGCGCAGCTGGTTCGAACTGGAAGCTGTGGAGTTGGTGTTGATCGAAGCCGGTGAGGGTGGGATCGATGTCGGGGGATTCGGCGAGGTCTGCGATCAGGGCCATCAGCTTGTTGGCCTCCCAATCGCCGCCGACTTCGGAGTTATTGAGGGCCACGTTGAGGGCTTTTTCACGACTGAGCGGGAGGTCGACGACGACGCATTCGACTTCGGTGTGGCCTTGGTGCTTGAGGACCTTGCACCGTTGGTGACCACCAACAATGTGGCCGGTACGGCGGTTCCAGATGATCGGCTGGACCAGTTCGAACTCGGCCAGCGAGCGTTCGAGTTTCTTCCACCGCTTGTCACCCGGCTGGAGGGCCAGCCGCGGGTTGTACGGGGCCGGTTGGAGGTCGGCGAGGGGGATGGTTTGGATGAGCATGGGGGGATCGTTGAGGGTTGAGGGTTGAGGGTTGAGGGTTGAGAGTTGAGAGTTGAGAGTTGAGAGTTGAGAGTTGAGTTCTGTCGCTCAACACTCAACACTCAACCCTCAACGTTCTTTCAGAGAGAAAGCCCAGGGGTTGCCACCCCTGGGCTTTGGCTGGCGGATCAATACTGAAAACTGACGACTGACAACTTCTCACGCGGCGTGTTCCACGTCCTCATCGGGCGAGTCGAGGAACTCGGGCTCGGCGTGGAATGTCAGCCGCATCTCTTGCTTGATCCGGGCCAGGCAGCGGGTCACGTGGCCTTTGGGATGCCCGAAGACATTCCCGATCCGGTCGAGCGGCCAGCCGGCGTTCTCGCGCAGAGCGAGCATCGCGAGATAGCGCCACTTCCGCTCATCGGCGTTGGCAAAGTGGTCGTGGACCAGTTGCCAGAACTCATCGGCTCCGGTGCGGGGCAGAACGACTTTGGTTCCATTGCGACGTGCGACAGACATGTTTGATCTCCGAGAATAGGAGGGCTGGGGGCACGCAGTTCCACAGATGAAAGAGCAAGTTCACACCTCATCACACTCGAGTGCAGATTCAATCGCAGGCGAGTGGAGAGGGGTTAAACCTAACCGTGTCTGTTGCGCGGTGGACGACAGCGAAGGGCGGTGATTCACCGCGAATACCGGCTGAAGTCGGACTCACAGGATGTACGACGGCTTAGGGAAATACTTACAGGAAAGTCGGGAGAGTCGGTTCGCGACGGGAACTCTCGATAAGAATGACAACAGCCTCGCGACTGGGGCGCGAGGCTGAGGGGAGTTGCGAGGAATGCGAGTCGCGAAGCGACATCGCCTACGGGGTGGTCGGGGCGACAGGCTCGACAGCGGCTGGAGCGGCGGGTGCGAGGGGAACGGCATCGGCCGCATCGACCGGGAAGGCCCCAGGGGCGACAGTTGCCGAGGCTTCGTCTTCGGGGAAGACGATCTCGGGGGCGTGAGTTCTCAAGCGGGGGTCCATCCGGACAGCCTGGACCAAGTCCGCGCTGGCTTGTTGAATCTCGCCGCTGGCTTTGCGTTGCTCGGATCGCTTGAGGTAGGCCTGGGCCACCAGCGAGTCAAACCGCTGAGAGGCTTTGTAGTCGGCAATCGCCGCATCGTACTGTCCCTGCTGGTAGAGGATGTCGCCTCGCAGCGAGTAGGCCTCGCGATTCGCCTCGGCCTTCAACAGGGTGTTGCAGGCGGTCAAGGCCTCGTCGGTCTTCCCTTGGTGGAACAGCACAGCTGCCAATCCAACTTGAGCTGCAAAACATTGGGGATCGAATTTGAGGGCGTCGTTGTAGTTAGTGACGGCTTCGTCCCAGCGGGCGACCTGTTGCAGGTGATTGCCACGTGCGACCCAGTTTTGGGGGTCCTGCGGAGCGGCATTCAGCTGACGGTTCAAGGCATCGAGTTCGTAGGACCACTCGACATGGTCGAGGTCTTGGCGAGCCAGTTCAGGCCGCTTCGCCGCCAGGTAGGCTTCGGCACGCTGCTCGTAATACTCCATGGTGGTGGGCTGGAGTTCAATCACCTTGGTGAAGTCGGTGATGGCCATTTCTGGTCGACCGGCGAGGACTTGGGCCTGCGCCCGATTATTCCAGGCATTGATGTACTTGTCGTTCAGTTCGATGGCGTGGGTGAAGCTGACGATGGCCTCGTCATACTTCTTAGCTTGAGAGAGTGCGAAGCCGCGATTGTTGTGCGCGTCAACGTACTGCGGGTCCAGCTTGAGTGCCGCATCGAATTCGAGGACGGCCGTGTCGTACTTCTCGAGTGAGATTCTGACCAAGCCGCGATTGTTGAGTGGTTGGGGGTATTTCAGATCGAGAGCGATCGCCCGGTTAAAATCCTCCATGGCCAGTTCATTGTCCTGAAGCAATAAATAGTAGTAGCCGCGAGTGTTCAGAGACTTGGCATTCTCGGGTTGCAGCTGGATGACGACATCCATGTCCTGAATCGCTCGGGTGTAGAGCTTGGCGTCTGCCAGCATCGAAGCCCGTGTGAAGTAGGCATCCACCAGCTTCGGATTGGCACGAATCGCCTCGTTGAGTAGCAGTGAGGCATCATTGAGATTGCGTTTCTCAATCAGACCCTGGGCCATGGTCACGGCCTGCTCGGGACTGATTTGTTGTGGCTCCCCGGGCGAACTGGATGCCGGAGCCGTCACGGTGGCCGTGGGGGCGGAGTTGTCGGTCGGGACCGGATCACTGTTTCCGCAGCCCATCAAACCCAGCACCAAAATCCAACTGCATGTCTTGCGCATTGTGAGTCATCCCATCCCTGAACTCGAGCGGCCTCCTGGCCAGCGCGTGGGCGATCTCTCGCTCGGGAGAGTGTTCCCATTCCACAAGCGGCTTTTACTGCCAGTTCGTGAATGGGGTCAATGCCGGTTCCGAATTGGAACAGGCGGGGAGTGTGTGTCACAGAAAAGTCTGCAGCCCAAATCTAGTCGCCTCTCCCCCACAATCGTTCGCGGCATCCGGAGGTGAACATTCGTTTTCCACAGTCAGGAATAGAAACGCAGAGGGGGCGGAGGACGCAGAGTTCTGCGGTAATGACGTTCTCTGCGTCCTCCGCGCCCTCTGCGTTTCCAATTTCCGAGGCGCTGGGTCGAGGGATTTCCTGGACTGCTTGGTTCCAGACCCCGTGCTCTGCCGGTGTCTGACGATCGGTGATGAAGCTCTGTCGACCATTCGGAGGCACACGCGACAGGGGAGGCCAAAGTCGAGGGCCGGATCGGGATGGCCAATTCGAGCATGAGGGAAATCGGGCCGACGAGTCGATGAATGGTCGAAAAAACTCGGCCGTGATGACCGTGGCCATGAGGGACAAGCGCGGGGAGAGCCGGTGCCGATAGCCTCGGCATGCAAGACTTTGAAGCCCACTGCTTTCAGAATCGCGAGGACTGGCTGCGCCTGCTGCTGGCGTACGCCCAGGCTGAAGAAGTTGCTTCCGCAGCGGAGGCGGCGCTCGCGAAGGTGGCAGCACCACCGGCAGTGTCTGCCGCACCTATCATCTCTGTGGCTTCGGACACGGAAGTGGAGGAGAGTACCACCGGGTGGGTGACACGTATTGGTTCGATCGAAGGCATCGAGACGGCCCAGATGTCGACGCTGCATGGGCGTGTGATTGCGCTGGGGTATTTGAAATTCAAGTTGATCGACCGCCAAGTCGGTTTGAGGTATCGTCTCACCTCGTCGGGGAAGCAGGTCGCACAGGCTCGCCCCGAGTCCGTCGAAGCGGCGGCTTGAATTCCTGTTTGTAGCGACGTTCGCCAGAACTTGGGGAGGGGAGCCGTTACCATGCGATCGCCCGCGTTCTGGCGAACGCAGCTACGGAGCATGCACATGTCGATCGAATCTCAACTCGCCGCTCTGGGACTCACTCTCCCCGAGCCTGCCAAGCCGGTGGCCTCGTACATTCCGACGGTACGGACTGGAAATCTGGTGTACTGCAGCGGACAACTTCCATTTCTGAATGGCCAGTTGCTGGCCGTGGGAACCGTGCCCACCCAGGTCGATATTTCCACGGCACAAGCCGCCGCCAAGCAATGTGTGCTGAATGGACTCGCGGCACTGCGGGCCGAACTGGGTGGGGACTTGTCACAGCTGGTGCGGGTGGTGCGGGTCGGTGTTTTTGTGCAGAGTGTGGATGGATTCCAGGGCCAGCCGCAGATTGGAAACGGGGCGAGCGATCTCTTGGTGCAGATTCTGGGCGACCGAGGTCGGCATGCCCGGACATCCGTGAGCGTGAATGCACTTCCGCTCAATTCGTCGGTGGAGATCGAGTTCCTGTTTGAGGTGGCGTAGCCCGTGGTCACGCCTGAGTCGCCATTACCCGACAAACCTCGACGCGAGCCACTACTGCATGTGGTTCTGTATCAGCCGGAGATCCCACAAAACACCGGGAACATCGGGCGCAGCTGCGTGGCGGTGGGGGCAAAATTGTGGATGGTCCGCCCGCTCGGGTTCCATCTGGACGACCGCTATTTGAAGCGAGCGGGGATGGATTACTGGCAGCACCTCGACTGGGAAGCGGTGGATGACTGGGCCACGATCGAGCAGAAGCTGGCCGGCAGAAACTTCTGGCTGTTTACCAAGACCGCGACGCGGCTGACTTGGGAGGCGGAGTTCGAGCGGGGGGATGTGCTGGTTTTTGGCAGTGAGTCGAGTGGCCTGCCGGAGCGATTGCGACAGTCGCACGCCACACACTGTGTGAAGTTCCCGATGCACAATGAGGTCCGCAGTTTGAATCTGGCGAGTACAGTCAATGCCGCGTTGTACGAAGGAGTGCGGCAGCTCGGTGGCTTAAGTTAAAATGGTAGCCTCTCCTCAAACTGTTGGATAATTCGGATTCTCATCGGGTCAGGCAAGTGTGAGGAGCTGGTAAGTCTGGATAGGATCGCGACACTTATGCCGAAAAGACGGATCGATGACTGAGGCGTTGGCCGGACTTCGGATTGTCACGTCATTTGTATTTGACAGACACTCAAGTGTGATCCGAAAGCTAAACCAGGGACTTGAGTGAATTCATTGGAATGGATTCTCATGTTGCCCTCCTGATCACGACGGTGTTCGTGGTCGGCTGATGTCCGACTGACCGTTCCAGAAAAGGATTCTGAACCCCATGCTCAAAAACTCTCTTTATGCTCGCATTGTCGCCTGCGCCGCTGGCGTCGCGATGATCATGCCGGCCATGCCGGTCAGCGCTGCACCTCAGACAGCTTCCAAGGAAGTTCGTCAGGGAACCGATCTGGTGATCACCCAGGGCAAGCTCAACGGTAAGCTGTTGGATGCCAATGGGAAGCCTGTGGAAGGTGCCGTCGTAACGGTTGCCAAAAACGGCAAGGAAGTGGCTCGGACTGTGACCAAGGTTGACGGATCTTACACCGTGACCGAGTTGTCCAGCGGAAACCACACCATCAGTATGGCCGAAGGACAGTTCCCCGTCCGGTTGTGGTCGAAAGCCGCTGCACCAGCAGCGGCCAAGGATCAGTTCACCGTGGCTCAGACCGCTGTGCGCGGACAGTTCGTGGATGGTGAAGGCTATCCAATCTGGAGCCACGTTCTCCCCCTCGCTGTGGCTGTGGCCGCGTTAGTCGTGGGCTTCGTGGCCTTGGACGAAGCACAGGACAACAACAACAATCAGCCAGCCAGCCCATGATTTAAAGTCATGTGGTTTCAGCAATCGCAAACCCTCGCTGGTCTCACTGACCAGCGAGGGTTGTTGCATTGCCAAACTGCGTTCGAGGCGGGCGGATGGGAGCGGCTGCAGTTTTGGTTTTTACATATAAAAAACAGCCGCAAGCTGTCATTCACATAGTCCCGTCCGACGCCCCAACGGGGCAGCCACTCGATTGCCCTGCGGCTAGTGTCGCGACGAATGTCGCGGAACGCCGCCCTGGGTGACGACTTTCAGGGCAGGGATTCCAAGGTGGTCATTCCCGAAGGGAATTCAGCGAATAGCCGGTGGTGACCGCAGCGACACCACCGGACTAAAGTAGATTGCTGACCCTCTATCCCGTAGGAATTGCAGCCCTTCGCGTCACTGAACTGGTCAGCACGGCTGGAATCCCTACGGGATACAAGAGACTCCGCGTCCGAGACCGGTGGTGTCGCTGCGCTCACCACCGACTATGGGCTGTGACCCCTGCGGGGTGAGGAGGTGTGTCGCTACCAATGCTCCTCCTCGGAGAGGGGCTGTGGGGGGCGAGTGTCAAGACGACTCTCGAAACCGCTCTAAATCAGACCAAATGCCTTCTGTAATGCGGCCCGGGCAGAGGTTCCCTGAGCGCGAGCGACCACCACGCTCATGCGAATTTCCGAGGTATTGACCATTTTGACGTTGATCCGCGCATCGGCCAAGGCGCGGAACATCCGCTCGCCGACGCCCGTGTGTGTTCGCAGCCCGATGCCGTTCAGAGACAACAGCGCGATGTCGCGCTCATGGCTGACACTAGAGCCAGGCCACTTCTTCAGCAGCGTCTGGATGACCTCCAGCCCCTTCGTTAAATCACCTGCGTCCACAGTGAAGGAGACCTCCGTCTTCGCGTTACGGCCCACGTTTTGCACGATCATGTCGACCGAAACGCCGCCCAGGGCCACGGTCTCGAACAGTTCTGCCGAGATGCCGGGGCGGTCTTGCACATCGTGAACCGTGATGCGGGCCTGGCCCTCGTCCAGAATCACTTCGCTGACGACGATGTCTTCCATGCTGCGCAGGCGGCTGACCACAGCGGCCAGGCGTTCCTGTTCGCTGGCCCGTGCGGTCGCGGAGGCCACGGCATGGGAGGTCGCCACGATCAGTTCCGGAGCGGGCTGGTCGCGGTCGAGCTGGAAGCCATGATGCACGGTGCGGAGTGCTTGTTCACAGACGTTGCGGTCGACCAGGACTGACACCTTGATATCGCTGGTCGTAATCATCTGAATATTGATTCCGGCATCGGCCAGGCAGCGGAACATCCGGGCGGCGACTCCGGGACACGACCGCATGCCCAGCCCGACGGCCGAGACCTTGGCCAGATTCGTCCCGCTGAGGACTTGGCCTTCTCCCAGTTCCGTCACGGCTTCTTGGGCAGCTGTCAGGGTTTCGGCGAGTTCACTCGCAGGGACGGTGAACGAGACTTCGGCCTTGTTGTCGACGGAGACGTTCTGCACGACCATATCGATGGGGATCTTGCGGGCGGCCATCTGGGCGAAGATCAAGCTCATGACGCCGGGGCGGTCGGGGATGTCGCACAGACTGACGCGGACCTCGTCGCGGACCAGCGCCATGCCGGTCACGCTGCGGGCGATCTCTTCCCCCGTGGCGGCGATGAGGGTGCCCTCGTTGTTGTTCAGGGCGTGCCGCACGCGCAGAGCGACCTCGAACTTCTTGGCGAACTCGATGCTGCGGGAGTGCATCACCCCCGCACCGAGGCTGGCCATTTCCAGCATCTCGTCATAGGAGATGCGGGAGATCTTGCGGGCCTCGGGGACGATGCGCGGGTCGGTGGTGTAGACGCCGTCGACATCGGTGTAGATCTCGCACTCGTCCGCTTCGAGAGCGGCGGCGAGGGCGGTGGCAGTGGTATCGCTGCCGCCGCGTCCGAGTGTGGTGATGTCACCGTTCTCGCTGACTCCCTGGAACCCACAGGCGACGACAATCCGCCCGGAGTCGAGTTCCCGCTTGAGCCGCTCGGTCGAGATTAGGCTGATGCGGGCCTTGGTATAGGTCTGGTCGGTGACGATTCCGATCTGCTCCCCGGTCAGACTGATCGCCTGCTCTCCGAGCGTGCCGATCGCCATCGCGACGAGGGCCACAGCCTCCTGCTCCCCGGTGGAGAGCAGCATGTCCATCTCGCGCGGCTGAGGCGTGAGCGTGATCTCGTTGGCGAGGTCAATCAGCTCGTCGGTTTTCTTGCCGCGCGCGCTACAGACCATCACCACTTGGTGTCCGGCCCGTTTCGCGGCGACCGCCCGCTTCGCTGCGGAAAGAATCCGCTCCGGAGTGCCGACACTGGTTCCGCCAAACTTCTGCACGATCAAAGACACGCAATGCACTCCCCAGAATCCACGAGGCGGTCAGCGCCACCCCGTTTGTCTTCCTGGACCGAGTTTCGAGGCTCAGAACGCTGCACGGGCAGCCTCCGCCGGATCCAGGCAGGGCAGCAGGATATCAAACCGCCCCCGATGGGGAAAATCGAGGGCTGAGGAACGGGCGGAAAAACACCACCGGGAAGATTCCCGACGTGATTGTGGAGCCGTAGTCGGCTGGACTGGTGTGATGAAACGGCATTCATAGACATGTTAAATTGGGGAACAGTCAGCATCCCCCTTAGAGCCCATCCGGAAAGATAAGTGGTCTAGGCGAGGATCGCCAGACCGTGGAGACTCCGTTTTGGTGGACGGAACTTCAGCGCGACAGGGAGGTCGAGCATGTCGAACGAGACGGGACGGCGGGCGTATGGGTCGGATTTGTCGGACGCGCAGTGGGCCTTGGTCGAGCCGAGGCTGCCTCCGGCCCCGGGTGGCGGACGGCCGCGTGAGGTGAACTTGCGCGAGGTGGTCAACGCGATCTATTACCGGTTGCGAACGGGGTGTGCGTGGACGATGTTGCCGCAAGAATTT
>JANPCU010000201.1:0-22101 GCA_031431195.1 Planctomycetota bacterium
GGCCCACCATTCCTGGAGACAACGTCGCACATGGTGGGCCTGCGCCCAGAGCGGCTGGTCCCACCCTACGGTGACTCAGATCATGAAGTCGGTTTTGATGCCGAGGATGCGGTCGACCAGATCTTGGGGCAGATCGACGAACGCGGAGGTCGCATCGTCCAGGTCGGTCGGGTTGATGCCGCAGAATTGGGCGGAGGCTCCCAGATGCCGCCACCGCCCGGCCCGCTTGTGCTCATGCGGCAGCACTGGCGTCGTGCAGCGGTTGCAGCCGATCGTCGAGAACCCCTGCTCATGCAAGGGGTTCACGATGACGTGGTGTTCGCGGATGTAGGCGTCCATCTGCTCGTTGGTCAGGTTGGCCAGCGGATTGAACCGCACGGCGTTCATCTCGGGGTCGACGGCGATGACGGGGCAGACGCCGCGTTTGCCGCCATCGGCCCGGCGCAGACTCCCGATCATGCAGTCGTACTTGCCCTTCTGCGTGAGCAGCGGTTCGACTTTACGCATATGGCAGCACTGCTCCTGCCCCTCGGACGTGAGATACAGAATCCCCAGTTGGGAGGTCTGCTCCTGCATCGTCAATACGGGGTGCAGCGTATGCACGGTCAGTCCGTACTCGGAGGCGATCCGATCTCGCGTCGTCAGCGTCTCCTGAAAATTGACGCCTGTGTCGACGAACAGCACCGGAATCCCGAGCTTCAGCTGGGAGACCATATGACAGACGACGCTGCCCGCCATCTGCATGGCGGAGATGACGGCCAGGCGGTTGCCGAATGTTTCCGCCGCCCAATGCAACAGTTCGTCCGGCGTGCGGTCGTTGAGTGAGTGGTTGAGTTCTTGCAGTCGAGCTTGTGACAAACGCGCCATCGGGACGAGTCGCTTCACGGAATAGAGGGCAGGGGACCAGCGCTCCGTCCGTCGAAGCGTTGTCTGATCGCATATGGGAATGATTGCGTGCCCGACTGTATTTGGCAATTGGGACGCAGCGAGGATGAGAATCTCCCGCTGCCCACGATTCTCCACCAATCAAAAGAATCCCAGTCCGACAAGAGAGTCGGACTGGGACCAGAGTCGTTGGGAAGTTTGGACCAGCACTCCATTAAGGGCTGACCACGTCATCCAGCTTATCGTTGATGTCGTTGAGCTTTTTATTGTTGATCGCACCGAGTACCAAGGCCCCAGTGGCAGTGGTCAGCACTGCGAGGGTGATGATGTCCAAACCACCGATGACGCCGCCTTGATCTTCGTAGAAGAATTCTTCACCTTCATTCTGGGCGCGGATGACGCCTTCGGAAGCGAGAGCCATCTTACGAGCGGCATGAGCGGGAGCTGCTTCCGAGGTCCAGACACGGATGGAAGCCTTCGCTTCCCCGACAGCGATCTCGTAGGAGCCGGACTTCACTTGTGGCAGGGTAAACGTGCCGTCTTTCTTGGCGATCGTTTCAGCGACTGCCGTGCCATTGCGGCTGAGCACAACCTTGGCGCCATCGACTGGTTTCGCCTGGGCATTGAGAACCGCCCCGGACAGGTTCCCCGTCGTATTCAAGGCGACATCGCGTGCCTTGACGGCGGCCACTGCCGCCTGGGGAGCGGCCAAAGTGACTTGGGGAATGACCATACCGATGCACGTGAGGGCAACTACGGCATGTGTCAGCTTGCGAGAGAATTGCATGGCAAGTCCTTTTCAGTTTGATTCGGCCAGATGACAGTTTGCAGTATTCCATCACGCCGTTGACCGACCGGCGCCCGGGCTGACACGGTTCGCATCCACCAGGATACGAACGCTCCGTTGTGTGATTCGAGTGGAAATTTCGGCAACTCACCGCGAGCGCAGAAATACGGGAATTGGTGACTCATCCACGAGCCGGAGGAGTGGAACCCCTGAAATCGCGTGATGCGTCAGCCGCTGTTTTGTAAATCGGCATTCCGGTCAAGCGGAGTTTGCGGATTATTCTCGTTTTGTCTAAGAATCGGATTATTCTCGATAAACTGAGTGTTACGCTTCAGCCATTTCTGCCGCCCAGATGATCGTGAGATCGATTATTACCTACGATCACTGTTGATCAGAGTCCCTGTTTCTTTTTGACAGCAGGGGGCTGTGACCTAGTGTTGACGATCGGCATCCACCGGGCACGTGAAGTCATAGCGTCTTCGAGTGAGGTGGCCGCACTCGGGAGTTGGTTCCATGAATTCTGTACTCACTCAGGGGCATTCGCTGACCGCGTTGCACCCCATGAATTCCTCGCAAAACTTCCTGGGCCTCCTGGGGCTGTGCGAGGTGGGAAACCATCAGGATCCCGATGTACGATTGTCGCTGCTGGGGCGAATGCTGGCTGCCATCCGGTTTCGGGACGACTCGATCTTTTTCCACTCGCGTCGAGTGGCGATCATTGGTGTGGGGATTGCACAACGACTGGGTTGGTCGACGGAGGAAGTCCAGAACCTGGAAATCGCCGCTCTCCTGCACGACTTCGGCAAGGTGGGAGTCCCCGACCATATCCTGCTGAAACCCGGAAAGCTGAACGCCGACGAACGGGAGTTGATCCGGACCGCGCATGACGTGGCCGAAATTCTGCTGCAGGCCAGCCGATTTACAGAAACGACCCTGGAGATCTTTCGCGATTCGCAGTCGATCAACGGAGACGGTGGAGGCCTGCTCGGTCGTCACCTCGGAGCGCGGATTCTGTCGGTGGCGGATGCCTTTGACTCGCTGACCCATGACCAGGCTCATCGCCGGGCGCTCACTCGCGAGCAAGCGCTCCAGCACCTCCAAAATACGGAGGGAGCCAAGTTCGACCGCAATGTGGTCGCGGCACTGGAGCACTGGCTCACCTCGGAAGAGTCCCAGCAACTGGACCAGGCCTCCGAGATCGAGCAGGCCCTCCGCGAGAACAATCAGAATGACCCTGAAGCGGTGGTGCAGGCCAGCGGTCTCTGCCACCTGTTCTCCCACCTCACCCTGCTGGAGAGCCTGTACGACGCATACTACTTGATCGATGGCGAGTCCCAGATCGTGGTCTGGAGTCGCGGGGCCGAGAAGATGTTTAACAAGAAACGGTCCGCTGTGCTCGGAACGAAGTGGTCTCGCAGTATCGTCGACTACTCAGTGAAAGGGATGAGTGACAGCGTCATCAGCACGGCCATCGCCCGCCTGCGTCCCTTCATGGTGACGGCCAAAGTCAAGACCCAGCAAGGCGAGATCGAAGCCGAAGTCCAGGCGATTCCGTTCTGGGATCAGCAGTCCGTCTTTCGTGGGGCCTGCGAGATCATCCATCGCCAGAACTCTAGCCGCCGGGGCACCGAGCGCTACCAGGAATTGCAGATGGCCGCCACGCGTGATCCGCTTACGGGACTGGCGAACCGGGCTGCGCTGGAGACCCGCTTGGCGAAAATCTACGAGGAATCGCGGGTGCCCGGAGCAGTGCCGTTCAGCGCGATCTTCCTCGACATCGATCATTTCAAGAGCATCAACGACGACCACAGTCACCAGGTCGGGGACCAAGTGCTCGTTGATGTGGCGCATCTCATTGAGGACGAACTCTACTCGGGAGAACTCGTGGCCCGGTTCGGCGGCGAAGAGTTCGTGGTCGTTTGTCCGGAAACCCTGCTCGCGGACGCGATGCAGCGGGCCGATCGACTGCGGAGAGCGATTCAGTCCGCATCACCCGGCGATTTGCAGGTCACTGCATCGTTTGGCGTCGCTCAACTCGAAGAGGGCGACTCCGTGGACAGCCTGCTGCGGCGGGCCGATGCCGCGATGTTTGATGCCAAGCGGGCGGGAAGAAATCGGACCTGCCAGCGAATCCAACGGGACGGGACTCAGGAAATCTCTGCTCTAACGCAACCGAAGCCGGTCGTGAATCCTTTCGAGTTGAAAGCCTCGTTCTTTACCACAGTGGCCGCCAGTTTGATCAATCAAAAGCTGGCGGGGTTTGTGGACGCGAACCGTGCCAAGCTCGGAAACGTGACTCCCGACGGGTTCCAGATGACGGTCGGAGAGTCCACACTGTTTGGCGGCTGGGGCTCTGCTCTGGAAAAGCAGCCGATCCAGATCATCGTGGAGATCGGAGCCGTCGACAAAACGCGGCGCACGAATCGCGTTGAGATCAAGATCACGGTGACTCCGCTGGGACGTAAACCGACACCGGAAGTCTTCCAGAATCGCGCCGCTCGCGCTCGTGATGAGATTCGGGCCTACTGCGCGGCGGATCAAGAGATTGGCAAGTAGCTGGCACTGGAATGCCGTGTGACGATTGCCGAATTCGGGGTTGTTAGGCTCCCGATTGGGCGAGCGAACGAAAATCATTGCCACCTGACCCTCGCCATGCGGCCAGAGCAAACCAATGGAATACCCGATTTACCCCAGTGATGTGCCTAGCAGCCCCCACTGGGGAGTTTGTCTCGGTGGCGGTTATTGCTCGGTCTTTCGCCCGCGTGATATAATCTATCTTTGCTCTCACACAAGTCGCTCAATGCGGTCATTGGTGTCAGTCTTCTTGATCCCCACGCTCAACCATGAATGGAATCTGTATGGGCGGAGCAACTCGTGTCGACTGTGCTTGCTTGATATTGGCTGGCGGGATCGTTGCCGGGATCGCTTGGATGATTGATCGTCCTGACGCCCTTGTATGGAGTTTTCTGATTGGCGGAGTAGTCACTGCGATTCTGGGGTCCGGGCTGTTTCTCAGGCTTTACTTTCGTCGGGATATCGCGTGCGATTATTTACGTTCAGTGAACAGTACATATTTCAATTGTGATGGTTTCTGTTTGGCGACAGAAGTGACAATCGAGGGGGGAGTTGCGTGGATGAAGACCTATTTTCAATCACAGTACGACAAGCCATCGGTGGCCCGCGTGGCTCTACGCCCCGCTCGTGGGATCTTCATGAGACGCGCTCCCATCGATCCGATGGTGTTCGAGGTCGAGTGCCCTCCCGCTGGGTTTGGGGTTACCCGAATCGCTTTTCCGATCCCCCATGAACTCCAAGGGAGACACCAGTCTTTCGAAATCGGGGCGTCGATCCAGTACCCCGAGGGAAAAGGGCTCCGCATCCGATTCAATGAGGGAGTCCTTTTGCGCACGAATGCCAACTTCGGAAATACGTTCGATACCGTGCTTTCCCTTGCGGGGATCTGGGCTGGCTTTCTCGTATTCTCACGGCCGACGGCAACAAGGATGAAGCTCCCCGTTGGTGTTGCCCAGAATCTCCCTCAGGCAGACGAACCAGAAGTCGTTGTGATGTGGCAACTGGGCGATCCGAAGCTGGATTGGGTCGCCTCGTGATTGGTGGTCAGGTGGCACAGCCTGAGTCAGACATGGTGGCCCACGCTCGATGCGAGGCTATGGGCTGGAATCCCTTCGGGATAAAGGGGCTGATTATTTGGCCGTTTTCGGAGCCTCGACTGCCGCTTCCGGGGGCGTGACCTTGCCGGTGGTGTAGTCGACGTGGGTGTCTTCGATGAGCAGGAGTTCCCTCGGGCCTGTGCCGGGGCCGCTTCGAAACCCGCCGCCGAAGCGGTCGAGTCTCCCGATCTCCACGGAATAGGCTCCCGCCTCGACGCGATTGATCTCAAAATACCCATCGATATCGGACATGGTCGCCACGTGACGGATACTGGAGCCATCATCCAGCTGGGCGACATCAACTCCGGGCAGATTCGATTTACGGGTGATTTGGACATCCGTAAACGGCGTCGTTCGCCCACTGAGCGTCAACGTACCGGTCATCTCGCCCAGCGGAAGCTCCAGCTGTTCCCCCGGTTGAAGCGTGACCTTTCGGGTCCAGCAGGCGGTGAACATGTTGCCATTCGAGTGTTGCAGCATCACGAGATATTCCCCCGCCGCCAGCGAGTCGATCCGGCACTCCCCCTTGTCGTCCTGCTTGAGGTTGTGAAACATGTGGTCAAAGCCATCTGTTGCGGTGTAATGCAGCGACACCCCGCCCTCTCCGGTGCTGATCTTTGACCCCGGAGCCGGAACTCCCCGGATGACCGCTGCGGGTGCGACGGGAATTTGGACCAGCCCGTTCGCATCCGGATCGGGCCGCAGGAGTGGTGTGACGACCATTCTCGCATAGCCAGGGGTCAGGAAAATCAGCGTCTTCGGTTCGTCCCCCTCGGGCACGGACATCCGCCCCTCGGCATCGGTCACCATGTGCAGCACCATGTCCAACCCGTAGCTGCCATCCGCATAATCCTTCAAGCTGTGCCACTCCACATAGTTCCAGCCGGTCTTCTTCGAGATCCCGGTCAACACGGGCACGTTCGGGAGCGGCTTCAGCGTCTGCTCATCCAGCAGCTGGAACTCCACGGACGGGTGCGGGGTGAGTTCGATCCGTTCTGGCTTCTCGCGGCTGGTCGAGCGCGGGGTGAATTTGGCCAGCTGCGGCGCGAACCCCTTGGCGAAGATGCGGACCTCGTACTCCCGTGTCGGGTCGAGGGTCTTTCCCCATTGGAACCGGCCTTCGGGGTCACTCACCACGAGAGGCTCCCCGCGATGACGGAGCGTGACGTGATAGTCCTTCACCGGTTGACCCGTAGGGCCGACGACCTGTCCGTGGAGCGTCCCCGTGTAGAGCTGTTCGACGAGCGGGTTGCGGTAGTCCGGTACCACGACCCGGATTTTGCCTTTGGTATCGAGGTACTCTGCGGCGTCAATCTGATGCTCGTGAACCCACTTCCCATTTTGAGTGATCCGCAGGTGGAGCCATCCCTGCTGAGCGTCATAGTCCCGCTGTCGCACTTCCTCCACTGTGTTGCCGATCGGCTTGGGGGGCTGCACCACGGGAGCCGGGAGGAGTTGACGGAGTTGGCAGACGCCTTGGCCGTTGCACTGTGTGGGCTTGCCGTGCCCCGGGATCGGCTCGGGTTGCTGAACGGTGGAGAAGCTCGAGTTGAACCCCGACTGCGGGGTCATCGGCATCACTTCGAGGTTCGGAATCGGCAGGCCCGACTCACCGACGACCGTGACTTCGATCTCCGTTTCCGGGGTCAGTTTCCAGCTGTGCTGGCTGGGGGCCGACACCGGACCGGGGATCAGCCCCTCAGTCCACTGGGGGCCACAGCCCGCAGCGGAGACGCCGAGCTTGTAACGGCCACCCGCCTTCTGGACTTCGAGGCGGTACGTGCCATCCTGACCGGAGCGGGTCGATTCGCGCGGGGCGTCGTGCGGGTAGTCCGGCCCCCATTCGATCAGTGCCCCAGCCACCGGCGTCCCTTCCGCGTCTGTGATCTTCCCGGTGATCACGCGGGGATACGAGGCGACATGCCCGCGCTGCACTTCGACCCGCTTCGGCGCGGGGAGCCGAGCCCCGTCCGCCGGAATCACCAGGTCGGGGAGTTCGTCAGCGGAGACCACCAGTTGAAGCGCCGCCACAACAGCCAGCCAACACAAACTCGCCCCGGTCATCACTCGCATGTGCCCACTCCCCTGGAAGACCATCCCCGCCAGTCGACGCCACCACTCCTGTGTATGACGCACGACACAGGAAAGTATTCAGAGCTAGTTCTGAAAAAGACAGGCCAGCTGTCGGCGATGTCGCTGCGCGACTCGCAGGCCAAGTGCGTGGCGATGTGGGAGTTGACTCATGACCACTTTGTCGCAGAGGAGTCGCCGCAATAATCTCAAGAATCGCACACAGGAATAACCCCTCCGGTTGCATTTCTTGAGTTTTTTGCGGCCTCACCTCCCGGGACGGGATGAACCAGATGCTGTGTTGAGCGTCTGGATTGCAATTCAACACGAGGATTGACAGCCGAGCGTCGCCAGGGAGAATCCGTTTGCATCCCCTCCCACCGGTTACTGCGTCGCCCAGACATCCAGAGTGATGCCTGGGCCAGACTGCTGAAATTGAAGGGCAGGGGGCACAGCGCCAGCAATTCGAGGGATTGTCGAGCAGAGCGGTCCTTCGTGACTTCTGCTGGCTGAACCACCAAATCACTCCACTCATTGTTAGGGCCCCCGCCCTCGGCACCTCAAGGAACCTGAATGGCGACGATTGAAACCTTTGCGGGAACCCCGGAAGAACTCGCGGACTTTGTCAGCTTCGTCTGGAACCACTCCTACGCCGGAAAGATGGCGTTTCCCCGCTGGACGCCCGAGTTCTTTCGCTGGCAGTTCCGCTGGGACACGGAGGGGTCGCGTGAGAATCTGCTGGCAGCGTATGAGGGAACGAAACTGGTCGGCGTCTTGCTCGGGACGGATTACATGCTGGAGTCACCCGCTGGCATTCACCCGGGCTCGCTTTGGAGTTGGCTGTCAATTCACCCGGATCATCGAGGGCAGGGGATCGCGACAGCGCTCGACCAGGAACGCATCCGCCGGCAACAGTCCAAAGGCTCGCCGCTGATTTTCAGTTACCGGCAAGTCGGTTCCCGGCACTCCCAAGCGGAGCGGCCGCACACGAACTCGCCGCAGAAACGATTTCACCGCAAGTTGGGTTTTTGGGCGCGTGTGCTGGCCCCGGACCGATTCGCCCAGTGGCACTATAGCCGCTTCGAGGGCTGGCTCGGTCGCGTACTGGCCCCGCTGGCCCGCGTCCGCAAAGCCCCGGACAGAGATGATTCAATTCGCGAATTCTCTCCTGCGGATCTGGACTCCTGTCGGGTGCTGTTGCCAGAATCACAGTCGAAGACAGCACTCCAGATTAATTGGACCCCGGACACCCTGCGGCATCACCTGTCTGGCAGTCCGGTCACTCAGACGCTGGTGCTGGAGGAACAGGGACAGATCACTGGACTGATCAATTTTCATGTTCTTCCGTTTCAAGCTCGGACTGTGGAGAACGTGGGCGTGTTCGATTTGATCGCTTTCCAAGGGGCCACCCGCCGGGGTCAATCTCGGTTGATTAATGCCGCACTTCGGCGAATGGTGGACCAGGGTGCGGTTGTCACCCTCAAGCTCCGTTGCGGAGACACCCCCGCCTGGCCGATGCTGCGGACTCACTTCGTCCCGGAGTTCCCAGAGACGTTTCTCGTGCTGCAATGGACTGGACAGCCGGTCGACGTGCCCTCCCGTGGCGGGCTGCATCTCCTCTGGAGATAGTCACCGGCCCTGTGAACTTTCCACGTGCAAGAGACTGTGTCAGCCTATGTCCCGTTTTGTCTCACTCATTCCCAAATTCGTGTTGTCGGCCTCGATGCAAATGATCCGGCGGCAGAAATACGCCCCGTTTGAGCGTCAACTGGTAGATGCCAGCCAGCACCAACGCAACTGGCTGAAGAACCGCATCGAGATGTGCCGCTCCACTCGATTCGGACAGGATCATGGGTTCTCCGAGATTCGGAATCTCGCCGAGTTTCGTCAGCGAGTCCCCGTATCTGACTACGGCTACTTCGCGCCGTACATCAATGCCGTTGCGTCGGGAGATTCCGCAGCTCTCATTCCCGAGCAAGACCAGCTGGTGCAGTTTACGATCACGACGGGCAGCACCGGAGTGCCGAAGCTGAACCCGGTGACGGCCACCTGGCTGCGGGAGTACAAAGCGGCGTGGGAAGTGTGGGGGATCAAGCTGTTTACGGATCATCCTCAGCATACTGGCCACCGCATCTTGCAGATGGCGGGGGCTTGGGATATGGGGCGTACTCCCAGCGGGCACCAGATCAGTATGGTGAGTGCATTACTCGCTCGGCAGCAGTCGTTGTTCCTCCGCCCGTTTTACGCCTTGCCGGAGATCTTAAACAGCATCCCTGATCCCGTCGCCCGTCACTACGTGGCTCTACGCCTTTGTATTGCGGAGAACATCGGCTGGATCATTCTGATGAATCCCGGCTCGCTGATTCGGCTGGCGGAGATTGGGAATCAGTACAAGAGCGAGATCATTCGCGATGTGACCGAGGGGACGCTGACAAACGCCTTCGAGATCTCCCAGCCGATCCGAGACGCCCTGTCTCGTACACACCTGCGAAAAGATCCCGCTGGGGGGCGACGGCTGCAGGCGATCGCGGATCGGACCGGGCAACTGCTGCCCAAGGACTACTGGTCACAACCCGTGATTGCCTGCTGGCTGGGCGGCACGGCTGGATTTCAGTCTCGCTATCTGCGTGACTATTTTGGGGACTCTCCCTTGCGAGACATGGGGCTGGTGTCGAGCGAGGGGCGACATACGATTCCCTTGGAGAACTCGAAGCCGGAAGGGGTGCCTGCGATTGGAGCCGGGTTCTTCGAGTTCATCCCGGTCGAAGAGAGTGGCAAGAATCCTTCGACGGTGCTGGAGGGACACGAGCTGACCGTTGATCAGGACTACCGTCTATTGATCACGAATTCGGCGGGCTACTTTCGTTTCGACGTGGGCGATGTGGTCCGGTGTCGAGGCTTCCGTGGCCAGGCTCCGTTGCTGGAGTTTCGCCAGAAGAACGACCGTATTGGTGACCTCGAAGGCGAAAAATTGACGGAGCATCAGATTGTCGAAGGAGCCCATCGAGCCGCTCAGCAACTCGGCATCAGCTTGAACCTGATCACCGGTGTCCCGCGCCGGATCACACCGGAAGGACCACGCTATGACTTCCTCGTGGAGATCACCGATCTGCCGGACGCGACGACGGCTCGGGCCTTTCTCAATCAACTCGATCAGGAACTGGCTGCCCTCAATTTCCTGTGGCGGTTCCGGCGGAAGGAGGGGGTCGTGGGAGCCCCGCGACTGCTCCGGTTGCCGCCAAGTGCCTGGGACGAATACATCCAAACCGAGATCCACAAACGAGGGACCGGCGACTTTCAGTACAAGCATCCGGGGTTGGTTCAAGAGGAGAGCTGGATCGACAATTTCCACCCAGTCGATGTGATTACCCTAAAGTGAATGATACGATTGCGATGGATGTCGCGATCGTTCTCATGAGTCCGACTGCGGTCATCCCCTGGAGATGAATCCATAATCATAGTGCCCCACCAGGATCATTCCCGAGATCACTCATGGCCATCAGCCTCGGTTCCCCAATTTCCAGCATGCCTCTAAGCACCGAGAGAATCGGCGAAAGTTCCGCATGGGACGCAGCTGGTGCTCAACTCACCAATCGAACCAGCCTGAGTCCAGAAGAGTGGACCGAGCTGGAACGTTTGGCGTACCAATTCAGTGCTTCCCCGGAAACTTATGACATCTTGGGGTCCAGCGGTTCCCTGTTGCGGACCCCTTGTGGTCGGGGAGCCCTGAGCGTCCTGCCGGACGGAAGATACTGGCACGTCGCTGGCGGACTGATCGCCAGTCCACAGTTGAAGCCGGACATGATTGAATGGCTCAAGCAGATTTCGCGTGAGCAGCGCCGTATATTCTTGATGTATTCCATCCCGACCACCGAAGTAAACGCCTATCGAGAAGCGGGCTTTTCGGTGAACAAGTTTGGAGAAGAGCCCATGTTGGATTTGGGCCAGATCGATTGGAAGGGGGGGGCGTTCGAATGGGTTCGCCGCCAAACGAATTTCTGCCTCCGCGCGGGATTGGCCGTCCAGGAGATTACTTGCCCAGTCCAGCAAAAAGAGATGTCCGCCGACCTGGAAGAGATCCTCACGGATGACCTCAGTGAGCGAGTCTATTCGCGACCGTTACGCCTGCTGGAGGGGGAGTTTAACCCGCATTTGCTCCATCGCCGCCGGCTCTTCGTCGCACGCCAGCAGGACACGGGACGAGTCGAGGGCTTTCTCGCCGCCAGCCCGATGGACGGCGGCAAAACCTGGGCCTTCGAAACCTATCGTAAGCGCAGTACCGCACCGAAAGGAACCATCCCATTTCTCTTTCGGCAGGTGATCGACCAGCTGCAATCCGAGGGGGTCAGTCAGGTTTCACTCTGCGTCGTTCCCGGCAAGGGGGCTCAGCACGACTACACCAAGCAAGCGAACCCCCGGATCAGGTGGGTGATGGGATTTTGGTACAAGCACTTAAATATTATCTTCAACACCGCTGGACAAGATTTCTTCAAGAGCCGATTTCGTCCGCGCTATGTGGACCGATTCGTCTGCGCCTTCCCCAATAACTCGCTACTGGCTGTCGTCTCCTTCATCAAGACCTCCGGTGCCATGCGTCCCAATCTCAGGAACCTGGCACACAAGTGTTTTTCACGCCAGCCGAAGAGTCCAGTGGTCGAGTAAGGCGAACGGTCAGAGAAAGCATACCGTGGCAGGGGCGTCTCGCCCCTGTGAATCGACAGGAGAACACGGGCGGGACGCCCGTGCCACAGGTCAGACAAGTCTGACCGCTCGCCTAAGGCACTGATCGTGAATCACGGGCGGTCTCCACGAGGGGGAAAGAAACTCGCGCGCCCCCAAGCTCCAGCCACGAACAGGATTGCCACGGGGACCAGTTGCATCAGGTAACGATGGCTCGATCCGCCCAGATGCTCCTCCAATTCGGCGGGAGCCAACATCCCGGCCACCACGAATGCCGCCAGTGAGCCCAGCAGATTGAGCAACAGGAACAGCTGTGGCCCGGCGAGACTGCGACGGGGAGCGGTGACGAGAGCGATCAGCAGCAGCCACCACGGCAAGCCCCACGTACTCCACTCGCCGAACATGCGGTGCAGCAGATGCGGGATCGACCACTTCAGTGTGGCCCATTGTTCGATTAACCGGCTGGCACTGAGTCGCTCGAAGTAGTGCATCTCCGTCGTGGTGGGAAGCGAAAGTCGGTGGAGCGACCACGGGATCACGAGGGTACAAGCGACAAGTGTGAACCCGATCATGCCCGCGAGATGGCGACTCGCACTGCGAATGCGTCCCTCTCCCGGCTGATCAGTGCCAAGGCGACCTCTCACGAGCAGCAGCGCCAGTCCCCAGGCGATGAGATCCACCAGTAAGTACGCCTTGCCCTCGTCCTTGATAAAGAGGGCGGTGGCGGCGAACGAAGCGGCGAGGAACAGACCTCGCCGACGGGCGGCACCCGGAGGCTCTTGAAAGCCATCCCACAGGCACAACACCGCCAGCCCGTGAAAACAGGCCATCGGGGCGTCGGCCTGGGCACACAGGAACCCATACTCGTCCGGCATCAGAATCGGCACGGTGGCCAACAGGGTCGCCATCAGCCACCCCTCATCCGGGGAAAATCGCCGCGACAACACCCCTGCAAAGCTGAGCACCAGCCCGGCATACATCAGCGGAAACCAGATCTTGGCCCAGCGGTCACAGACCTCTCCGGACAGGGCGTAGGTGTGCCGCTCCAGCAGGGGAATCAGCACGGGGTACTGCGGGTGATACTGCACGAAGTCGGGATGCCGCAGTTCCGGGGCATAGATCGTTTCAGCTTCATACAGCACCCGGCCCTTAATGGCGAAGATCGCCCGCTCGTCCCAGAATCGCTGCGGTGTTAACAGGGTTTGAGCAAAGGCCAGCGCGATCATGAGGCCAATCGCCACTTGGCAGACGCGGGCCAGCGCTCCTGGTCCTCGCGGAGTAGCCGCCACGGGTTTGGCAGCGAGGGGCAGGGCCCGCGGCCGCACGCTAAACCGCACCACTCCCACGACTAGAGCCATGACGACCTGGACCCAGGAGAACCGGGCATTCAGCCGACCGCCGAAGTAGGACCACACAAACGCTCCCGCCGTGGTAAACGCCATCCCGAGAAGTATTGAAACCCCCAGCACCTCGACCCAGTGACGAGTCGTCGATCGCGCCACCAGGAAACGCTCAATGAAGATCAGCAAGGACCACCCCGTGAGGGTGGCAGCTGCCATCGCGACGATGGCCATCCAGAAGCCCATCATGGCTGGCCCTCCGTCAGCGGCCAGCGGCGCAAGCGAACGACATACTGCGGTACACGACTGGAATCCCCGGAGTAAGCCCGGAGAAAGGCCAGCCAATCCCGGTCCTCGGTCGTCCGGGCCTTGTCGACGTACTCGGAGCCTTCGAAGTATTCCAGCACATAGTCCGGCTGGCACTCCCAGACATCTGCGGGGAGTTCATCCAACCGATAGGCGGCCAACTGCCGCGCCTGGTTCGCACGGGGAATCAGATGTTCCGCAGTTGGGTGCATCCGGTGATAGAGAGTTCTGGGTCGCAGATAATACGACAGGAAGAACAGCTTCTGGTCGCTCACGACCAGGATGCGACAGTTGTCGGGTGTCGCCCGTTGTAAGTAGCGGATCACCTCGCGGTTGGAGTCACTGATGTTCGGCAGCACTTGGTCCCCGTCGTTCAGCCGATAATAGGGCCAATCCCGGAACCGTTTCCGCAGGGCCAATCCCCAGTGGCCGACCGACAGCAGAAGGGCAGAGACAATCGCGATACGCTTGAGAGTCGAAACCGCCAGCGACAGCCGGGGACTCACCAGCTGACCCGATGGAGTCGTGACTGTCCCTTCGGTGACTCGCCAGAAGCCCCGCATGGCTCCCTCGATCCACGGAGCCACTCGCGCCCGCTTTCGCCAGAGTACGAAGCCCAGTCCGGCCAGCCCTAACCCCATCCATCGCGCCGCCCATTGACCCGCCTCGGCCATGCCGTGAGCTTCGAACTGGGCATAGGCATCGGCGGGATTGGCTCGCTCGACAGCCCACGTTTGAACCACTTCAGTGGGGATGAGCCAAGCCAACCCGGACAGCAATGTCCCTCCCACTGCACCGAGTAAGGCCAGCCCGGCCAGCCCGCAGCGAACTCCCCGAACGAGTGCCGAGTGTGACTGATCGGAAGAGCTAATGGCCGCCTCCGGCTCGAATCTGGTCACAGACGAGTTGCCATTCGGACTGTACATCGAGCCGAACAGCCCAATACTCGATATAGGTGCGATCGATACGATCCCCTTGAATCTTTAGCATGCTGGCAATGTCTCTCAGGTGCTTCTCGGAACTACCGCTCCGATAAAATACGAGTTTACTGAGCAGCACATCCTCCGGCGATCCAAACCATACGGAGAATTCCCCCTCGCTGGTCAGGCGGCGGCCTCGCGAAAGCTCCGAGCGAGTAAACTCGCTGTCCGGAGGAATGATGAGGTCGACTTTCAATCCCGAAGGAATGTGCAGGATGTTGAACTGGCGTCTGCGCAGAGTCGCCTCACGGGCTGCCGACTCCGAGACGTAGTAATCTGGGGGCAGAAAAGCGGCACACAACGGAGCCACTCCGTCGGGCTTCAGGTCAGCCAGGATATCAATATCGTTCGTGAAACGCGGTTCCCCATACATCATGCTGGCCATCGATCCGACCACGCGATAAGTGACTCCTTGCCCCTCCAGGAAATCGGCCACGACTTGCATCAGTTCATAGGGTTGAAGCTCACTGGAATTCATGGGAGACCAATCCGTGGCTGATTCGGCACGCGACTTCTCGGTTGAGATGCTGGGCATCCCATTCGGGATGTTCAGAGCGAATGGCCGCGCGCAACATAACCCGTGCGGATCGCCACATCCGGCCTGCAATCTGCAACCGCTCGACCTCCGACTTCTCTTGCAGTACGCGGGCCATGGCGTCGTCGATGAGTTCGACCAAAGGGGGACGAGGTGGCATGTGTCCGGCCTCTTGGATTGCAGATGGCGAAAGCCCGCGACAACGAAACTGACAGGGCTGCTTCTTAGGATAGCGTATTCCTTGCCGAGCTTCCCTCATGAGGGAATACGACTCCCTACTCCCGATTCCCGACTTCCAGTAGCTTGCCGACCTTCGTGATCCAGAACTTCTGCCCGGCATGCGGGATGTCCGACACGGTCTCCCGGATCTGGATGTCCATTTGCACGACACCGAACGGCGTTTCCTCGCTGAACCAGACGTTTCGAGTGTAATGGCGAGCTGGCTGTCCATTCGCAGATTTCTCTTGCACATAGGCGTAGGCATAGTGGCACTTGATGGCATCCTTCTGAATGGCCGTGGGGAGGTAGCGAATCGCAGAACTGATGTAAGTGGACGCGGCAGGCAGTCCACTGATCAGTCGGACAGCGTCTCTTTCAGAGCGGATGGTTTCCGGGCCAATCACCACGCACTCCGCAACCGGCTTACCCGCCAGAAACGAACCGCGATTGATCAAGATCGACTCCCGTTGCAGTCCGCCATTCCAGGAGAAGTCGATCCTCCGTAGCGGCATCCCCGCCGAACCAGCAGGGCCCCCGTCACTGATCCGCAGTGTCTCACGCCCCTGGGTCGCGTAGTCGGTCGTGAACTCGACCCAGTAGTCGGGATCAGCCTGTATCCCGTCTGGCAGCGTGTAAATCCAGCTGTGAACTGGGCGGGGGAGTTTGGGCTTCGGGTCAGTGTATTGGCTCAGCCACCCCGCCTTCTCCATGAACGTGAACAGTGCCGACTGCCTCCACGGGCCATCACTGGGGCACCAGGCAAACACGACCGAGATCGCCAGTGTCGTCAGAACCGCGATCCGTCCGAAACGCTTCTGGCCCAGCCCCTCGATCGCCGGCAGCATCACCAGCACCCACGCCGGGGCCAGCCACTGCATCCAGCGGAGGGCCACACTGCCGCCCCCGTAGTTGTAGTTCTCCGTCTTCAGCAGATAGAAGGCGAAGACGATAAACGACACTGATCCGATTAAGAACGGCCAGCGACTCTTTTCATTCCCCGACTCGCGGTACTTCGGAATCGCCCAGGCAACCAGAGTCCACAGGAAGGCCGGTGTCAAGGAGAACCACCCATGATGCCCAATTGTGCAGTGCAGCAGATACATCCCAAACCCATCCCGATTGGCGTCCACCCCCTTCGGGTCCATCCAGTAGCTGGGAACCCCCTCATGGATGAAGCGATACTTATCGCTGCCGTAGTACGAGTAAAACGGACGCAGACCCCCGCTAGCGTCGTAGTTCGTCCAAAAGAACATCGCAATCGGCACCAGAAACGCCACCGCCATCAGGGCCCACATCGATCGCGGCACCTGACTCCACATTACCAGAAACACCAGCCCCACGAGCGCCGCCGAGGGCAGCTCATTGCAGACGCAAAACCCAAAGGCTGCCCCCGCCAGACCGAACTCCCACTTGCCATTCACTTCGCGGTGAATCCGGTCGACGGCCCAGATGGCGATCATCACACTCGTCGCCGCCACCGTGTGATTGTTGAACACCGACAGAAACGGAGAGAGCAGGGTGCCCCCCGACAGCAGCACCATCGCGCACAACTGAGCGAACGGGTCGCTGGTCCGCTCGGCGATCATCCCTCGCCAGAGCACCAGCGCGATCGTCATCGGCACAATGTTGATGAGAAACAGCAGCATGCGCGTCACCGTCAGCAGATGCGTGTCGAGCGTCCAGCCGGTCGCCAGCTTCAGCCCTTTGTAGAGCTGGGTCACCAGCCACGGCAGCAGCGGCGGCTTGGTCGAATAGAAGTGCTCCTCATGCTTCACCAGGTCGATCGTGTTCCAACCCTGCTTCGAGACCGGGTCGACCTTCAGCCGAGCTTCATCGATCTGGTAAGTCCCCTTCGTCGCCAGCGACCACACCGTACACCACCGCGACCGGTCATTCGCACTATTGAGCGGCCCCGTCGACAACAACCGCGATGTCGCCATCGACATCCCGAGCAGGATGATCAACAACCCGGCCCACCGCACAGCTGCGGAAGTCTCATCGAGTTCCTGAGCCGGAAGACTCGGACTGACACCGGGATTGGGACGCGAATCTTTGGCCAACGCAAACCTCGCGGAAGCGGAACAGAGGACGACGACCGGGAGAATATACGCTGGCCAGCGGTTGAGGGTAGAGAGAGTCAGGAGAATGCGTGGGACGGGCACATTTGCCCGTCCGTCCAAATTCGTAGGCGATGTCGCTCCGCGACTTGCATTTCGCCTGAAGGACAACCTGCTCACGCAAGTTCCCTGGTCGAACGCGATCCAGTAGTAGAAATCTCAGTCGCGGAGCGACGTGAGCTACGGGGGAAGATGTCGACACTTCATCGATTCGCCTATCATCTATGTGATCTGTGCCCCCACTCTGGCTGACCACTGACCGCTGATGGCTGAAAGCTCACCCACTCCCCTGACCCCGCGCGAGAAGGTCAAGACCTTCCCGGATGCTCCCGGTGTGTACCTCATGAAGGACGCCCAGGCCCGCGTCATCTACGTCGGCAAGGCCGTCAACCTTCGCAGCCGCGCGGGGAGCTACTTCAATGCGACCGCAGCCGTCGATCGCCGCACCGCCGATTGGGTGCCCGAGATCGCCGACCTCGACTACATCCAAACGCATACCGAGGTCGACGCCCTGCTCCTCGAATCGCGGCTCATCAAGGACATCCAGCCGAAGTACAACCAGGAACTCAAAGACGACAAGACCTTTCCGTACCTGCAAATCACCACCAACGAGGACTTCCCCCGAGTCGAGTTCACCCGCAAACCCGCCAGCAGTGGAGTCAAACTCTACGGTCCCTTCACCAACGCGAAGAAGCTGCGGGCGACGATTGTGGTGTTGCAGAAGGTGTTCAAGTTCCGCAACTGCGGGCTGGACATCGAGGAGAACGACCAGCGCTGGCGGTGGTTCCGCCCGTGTCTGCTCGCGAGTATCAATCAGTGTACCGCCCCGTGCAATCTGCGGATTAGCAAAGAGGATTATAAACAGGACATCCGCCGGTTGACGCTATTCCTCGACGGCAAGGGGACCGACCTCTTAGAGGAGTTACGGGAGGAGATGCTCACTGCGTCGAAGGAGCTGCGTTTCGAGCGGGCGGGGAAGTTGCGGGATGCGATCAAGGCTTTGGAGAATGTCGACCGCAGCCTGAAGAGTGCCCTCGAAAATAATCTGCAACCGGAGGCGTTCTACGTCGACCCCAAGCGAGGCATTAACGGACTGAAGAAGGTGTTCGGCCTCGACAAGGTGCCGCGCCGGATCGAGGGGATGGACATCGCCCACCTGCAAGGCGGCGAGACCGTGGCCAGCCTGGTGCAGTTCATCGACGGCCTGCCGTTTAAACAAGGTTATAAGCGGTTCCGCATTAAATCAGTGGAGGGCGTCGACGACTACGCCAGCATGCGCGAAATCGTCAGCCGCCGCTTCCGCCGCCTACAACAAGACGGCGAACCGTTCCCGGATATCCTGCTGATCGACGGTGGCAAGGGCCAATTAAACGCCGTCATGGAGACCTTCGCCGCCCTGGAGATCAAGCCACCCTTTACGATCTCTCTCGCCAAGCAGCAGGAAGAAGTCTTCCTCCCCGGCGAGTCCGACTCCTACAAACTCAGCCGCCACTCCTTCGGCCTACGCCTGCTCCAATTCGTCCGCGACGAAGCCCACCGGTTCGCGCAGCACTATCATCATTTGCTGAGACGGAAGTCGCAGTTCGAGTGAGCGGAACGGCGCTAGCTGCCGGTGACTCGATCTTCCCAGGCGAGCGTCCGGCGTTAGCCGGATGGTTTGGTTTGTGCCACGTCAGGCGACCTCCATAAAACTGAACAGAATTGTGTTGAATTTCGAGTTGAGGCTTTTACAATTCGTCCCAAGACACAGGGGAACCATGTCCAAGCGGCAAGTGAATTCCACAGCCCGCGAACCTTCTAGCCGAAGGTTCGCGGGCTTTTTTCATTTCTGTGCTGCTGTTTGGGATCAACAGTCACAAGCAATGCCAGACGTAGAGATACGTTTGGATGCACAAACGAAGGAGGAACCGAGAATGCCAGATCAATGGATGAACCTCGTCGAAAAGGCGATGTATTGTGGTGTGATTGTGATCATCATTTCGCTGCTCCTTGGTCGAAAGCTCGACCTCCATCTGTCGAAAGGGAGACTCGATGTGAAGGTTGACGTTACTGGGAACTCGAAGACCGGAACGAGTGAAGAGAGCCAAGTTCCTTGAGGTTGCTACTCAACCCATAGTTGCACACAGCGCAGAAGGTGTCCGTCCAAAGGCATCCGACTAATGAGTCCCAATGCTGTCGAATTCTCCCATCCCTCCGGGATGGATTGCCTATCGGGGCTCCTTTTCCGGTGATGTCGCTGCGCTCAATCACCGGCTAATGTCTATGACCCCTACCGGGGTCGGAGTATGTCACTGGCCCATTTTGCGTCTGTCCAGAAGTCGACTGGCGAACGGCACGAAAACTCAGAGTTCATTTCATCCCGGAGGGATGCCAGAAATTAGCCGGTGGTTGAGCGAAGCGACACCACCGGAACCGAGTCACCACATGCTGTTGCATCCCGGAGGGATGCCAGAGGGCGTGCAGTGAGATACTCTCCCGGAAGAGTTCACTCCGCTCGTTCCCACAGATTCCCCTTCATGGCATCGACCTACCTGAGCCTCCACTACCACATCGTATTCAGCACCAAGGGTCGAGTCCCATCCATCGATACGGAGTGGCGATCTCGACTTCACCAGTATCTCGGGGGAGAGGTCAAAGGGCTCGGTGGCGTGCCCCAAGCCATCGGTGGTGTGGCGGATCATGTCCATCTGCTCGTCGGCCTCAAGGCCACGCATTGCCTCGCGGACTTCATGCGCGAGTTGAAGAAGCAATCGTCGGTCTGGGTTCACACGAAGATCAGAGTCGATCGGTTTGCCTGGCAGGAAGGGTATGCCGCATTCACAGTGAGTCCGAATTCACGGAATGGCGTGTCGGGCTACATTTCACATCAGGAAGAACATCATCGGCAAGTATCGTTTCGCGAGGAGTTGATCGAGATGCTGCAGCGAGCCGGTGTTGAATACGACGAAAGGTATTTGGATTGACGATCTCTGGCATCCCTCCGGGATGCGGGAAGTGTGTGGATTGTTGACCGGTGGTGTCGCTGCGCTCGACCACCGGCTAATTTCTGGCATCCCTCCGGGATGGTGGAGTTGTCATAGTCAACGCCACGGTGAGGGGAAACGGAGGCGATGCTTGAGTCAATTCCCAAGTCTAACCGAGGGGTGGCCCGGTCGGTCTGAATCGCATCGGGTGGCGGGGTCAGGAGGCTTTGCGGATGGCCCCGGCGTGGATAGACGTGATCTACCGGTTGCAGCACTTGCCAAAACGCTGAATCACGAGACCGAAGTCGGGACACTCCACGTCCCCCCCGGTCGGGGCCATGCGCAAAGCCTCCTGACCCCGCCACCTCGCCATCAATACGGAGTGGCGGGCACGTCTGCACCAGTATCGCGGGGGAGAGATCCAGAGGCCAGCCGAGCGTCCAGTGGGCAATCTCTCCAGCGGCACGGACACCCCGCCCTAACAGATTCTATCTCGTTGTAGTAGAATCCAGGCGTTCTTCCGTGTGATCGTCAGTGGCCGACATGGTGTGAATGGTGTGGCGAGGAGCGTTCGTGATGTTGACCATTTCCGATGAGTTATTGAGTGAGTCGCGTATGGCCGAAGACGAGGCGCGGGTGGAAATCGCCTGCCGACTCTTTGATGCGGGCAAGCTGACGTTTCCGGTCGCGGCGCGCTGGGCGCTGCTGTCGCGGCGAGATTTTGAACAAGAACTCCTCAACAGGGGACTGCCCCTTGTCCGCATCAGTGACGAGTCGCTGGACGAGGATCTCCGCACGCTTCAGAAACTGGCTTGAGCGATGACCGTGGTTGTCAGTGATACCTCACCCATTCGTGCGCTGGCTCATCTCGACTTGCTGCCAGTGTTGCACGCACTCTTTGGCAAGGTTCTGGTTCCGCCTGCAGTTGTACGCGAACTGCTCGATCCACCTGACCGATTTGTCAGTCTGGTGATCGCGGACTATTCATTTCTGGAAGCCAGCAGTCCAGCCGACACGGAATTGGTGGAACGTTTGCGTCAGACCCTGGATCTCGGTGAGGCGGAAGCGATCGCACTCGCTTACGAAGTCCGGGCGGATGCTCTGCTGATCGATGAGGATGCCGGTCGCGGTGTCGCACGGGAGATGGGGCTGCTCCCACTCGGAACGGTGGGGCTGCTGCTGCGAGCCAAGGAGCGTGGACTCTGTGGCGACATCGGGCCGCTACTGGTCCGTTTGCGCCGCGAACTGCGTTTTTTCATTTCCGCGTCGCTGCTCACGAAAGCGGTGCGGTTGGCGGGTGAGAAGAAGCCTACCGCCGATTGAGTGGTCCGGTGAGACGAAACGGAGGTGGTTCCCCATTCCTCCGGGATGGGTGAGCGGTCGCGGCTCGGCAGGAGCCTCTCCCTTCCGGTGCCAGGGGCCGATGAGAATGGGAATTCGGCGGGTCGCGGACGATCGGCGGGAGGATTCTGCGGAGAACAGTGCCCGGTGGGCGAATTCCCGTCCCCAAGGCCGTTCCCCTCTTGTGACATCTCCGATTGCGGCGTA
>JANPCU010000202.1:0-6231 GCA_031431195.1 Planctomycetota bacterium
ACAATGCCGCCCCGGTGAGCGCGCGTGCCGACTGCCCGCTGCGCGCGAAGTGCCTGAGCGCCAAGGCCGATCACCGCGAGATCAGCCGCGATCAACACGACGACCTGATCGAGGCGCACTCGCAACGCATGACCACTCCCGAGGCGAAACAAAAATACGCCGCCCGCCAGCATCGCGGCGAGCGTCCCTTCGCCCACATCAAGCACCACTTCGACGCGAGACAGTTCCTCTTGCGCGGCTTGAAGAAGGTCCGCCTCGAATGGAACGATACTTCACGCGGGCGAGATGGAGTCATACGACAGACGTCCTCGTCCGTCGCTCCCCGAGTTTTTTACACGGACGGACAAGGATGTCCGTCCTACGAAATGCCCTCAGTTCTCTCCGCGCGAAGTAGAGCTACTGAGCGCGTTCAACCTCCGCACCCTCCTGACCCCGCCACCCCGCTTATCAGTCGGGATGACCGATGACTTTCTTACCACACTTCTCGCACTTCTGATCCGCTGCGCTGGAATACCAAGATTTCCCGCAGCTACACACGAACTTGTAGCGAATGGACCGATGCCCTTTGCACGCGGGGCAGTCCTCAGACCGCGTGACACCGGGAGTGCCGCAAATTGGACAAGCCATGAATGTCTTCCTTTTCTACTCGAAGAAAGTGATGGTCACCGGTTAATAATTGTAGTCGTTACCTGGAATCTCTTGAAACCAACCACCTTCCCATTCCTCTTTGATGGTCACCGTATTAGGATGCTGTCCGGTACTAGGGTGCCAGCCAGACGTGCATTCCGCCCGCTCCCAAAATCCGTTGATTTTGGACTCTAGCCATCTGCTGAGAATTTTGCCTGTTCGCAAGTCGATCGTACGGACGATTCTAAAGCATCGGTTCTCGGGCGATTTCTGTGTCTTCACTGGAGTGTTGTAGACGGTTCGTACGAACTCAACCTCGCCACAGTGGGGACAGGTTGATGCATTGATGCTTATGCTGTTCTGGCAGGTCGGACACTTCACAAGTTGTGACATACGATCTGTCCAGGGAGGGGGCTGCCTATGCCGCCGAACTGCGGTAGAACAGTACCTGACGCTAGCGGTCGAGCTTGGCGATGTCAAATATGATGCGTGGTGCTGTGGAATGGGTGTACGATGGACAGCCGGTGCAGAATACACCCGTGCCAGTGCTGCGACGCAGCGGGCATGGCCGGGACGGTTCGCATCCGACTCTGATCACCCACACAACACCCCCGACTTACCTCGGGGGCTCGCTGGTCGGGGGCTTGCTACTTCCAGCGCTGTTTCAGGCCGCTCACTAGGGCATCCAGCTCGGCCCGCGTTCGTTTCTCGGTCACGGCGATGAGTACCCCGTCCTGCGGCAGTTCCGCATCGTGGAACCGGGTCAGTTCGGGGCCGACGTTGAAGCCGAGGTCGCGGGCGGCGGCGAGGAAGGCGGCGGAGCCTTGGCGGCAGCGGATCACGAACTCTTTGAAGAACGGTTGGGTAAACGCGAGCTGCACGCCGGGGACGGTTTGCAGTTGATCGGCGAGGTAATGGGCCATCCGGCAACTGAGTTCGGCGGCTTCCTTCAAGCCTTGCGGCCCGAGGCTCGACAGGTAGACCGTCGCCCGCAGAGCGAGCAGGCCCTGGTTGGAGCAGATGTTGCTCGTGGCTTTGTCGCGGCGGATGTGCTGCTCGCGGGTTTGCAGGCCGAGCATGTAACAGAGTTTGTCGTCACGGTCCTTGCCCTGCACGATGAGTCGGCCCGGCATCTTGCGGACGAACTCTTGTCGGCACGCCAGCACGCCGAGGTACGGCCCGCCGTATTGCAGCGGCGTGCCGAGCGACTGCCCCTCGGCAACGGCGATGTCCACTCCGTAATCGCCGGGACGCTTGAGGACGCCCAGGCTGATCGGGTCGAATGACACGACCGACAAGGCCCCGACCGCATGGGCCATGACCGTCAGCTCTTCGACCGCTTCCAGGCACCCAAAGAAGTTCGGCTGTTGGATGATGAGACACGCCGTCTGGTCGTTGAGAGCTTGCGCCACTTGAGCCGAGTCTACGACACCAGCGGTCGCCGGAATGACGATAATCTCGGTCGCGAGCGTCTCGGTGTAGGTCCGCAGCACCTGCCGAAACTCGGGGTTCACCGACCCGAGGACCACCACGCGGCCATGCCGGTTGGTACACCGCATCGCCATGAACATCGCTTCACTGACCGCTGTGCCGCCCTCGTACAAGCTGGCGTTGGAGACCTCCATCCCGGTCAGTCGGCAGATCAGCGATTGGTACTCGAAGAAGGCTTGCAGCGAGCCTTGGCTGGCCTCGGGCTGGTAGGGGGTGTAGGCGGTGTAGAACTCCCCGCGCGAGGTAATCTCGTCGACGACCGCCGGGATGAAGTGGTCATACGCCCCGCCGCCCATCAGGCAGACGCGATCGGTCCGGTTGAGGGCCGCCAACTGCCGCGTACGGGCTTCGAGTTCCATCTCGCCCAGAGCGGGCGGCAGGTCGAGAGGCCGGTTGAGCAGAACCTCCGCCGGAATCTGCTTCGCCAGGAGTTCAGCGATCGAACCGACCCCGATCGCCGTCAGCATTTCCGCTTGCTGTTCGGGAGTGTTGAGAACGTAAGACACAGCTGGTTTCCAAGGACCACGATCCGTCGGATCGCGTTCAGAGTGGGTGATGAGTGGCGAGGGGTCGCCAGGGAGTCAGTATATAAGCCGGGGGACGGGGCGACTACTCGCCACGCCCGCCACGCCGCCACGCCGGATCGGACACTCCAGAACTCGGATTGGGTGGCGGCTCGCGGCGAAACTCGATGCCATCCACTGTGTAAATGTTGCCCTCACGTCCGCTTGTTGAGGCACTCGCTACGACATACCCTACGCAGACTTTAACTCGCCACAGTGTTCCCACAGGTCAACCAGTGACCACATGGTCCGCTGTGAGACATCACCCCACGGAGTTCCCGCGCGTGTCCGACGCCCTTGCCAACGTTCAGAAGAAGCATGATTTCTTGGTGGCCATCGATTCGGATGGCTGTGCGTTTGACTCGATGGAGATCAAGCACAAGGAGTGCTTCATCCCGAATTTCATCAATTATTTTGGATTGCAGGCGATCTCGAAGTACGCCCGCGAAGCTGCCGAGTTCACCAACCTGTACTCGAAGACGCGCGGAGCCAACCGGTTTCCAGCTTACTTACTGGCTCTCGATCTGCTGGAGCAGCGGGCCGAGGTCAAAGCCCGGGGGTTCTCGGTGCCGAAGTTCCAGGGCCTCCGCGACTGGGTGAAGCGCGAGACGAAGCTCTCCAGCGGCACCGTCAAAGCCGAAGCCGAAAAGACCGGGAATGCCGATCTGGTGAAGGCGTCCGCGTGGTCCTCGGCAGTCGACGCCACGGTCAAGGGAATGGTCCACGGCGTGCCCCCCTTCCCGGGTGTTCGCGAGAGCCTCCAGCTATTGCAGGGGAAGGCCGATCTGATCGTCTGCTCGGCCACGCCGACGCCCGCCCTCATCGCCGAGTGGAGCGAGCATGGGATCGCTCAGTACGTCTCGGCCATCTGTGGCCAGGAGATGGGCAGCAAGACCGAAATCCTGACCGCAGCGATTGCCAAGGGGTACTCGCCCGACAAGGTGCTGATGATCGGCGACGCTCCCGGCGACATGAAGGCGGCTCTGTCGGTGAAAGCCCGCTATTTCCCGATCAACCCTGGCCATGAGGACCAGTGCTGGACGAAGTTCCAGGCGGAAGCGATGACTCGCTTCTTCGCTGGAACCTATGCTGGGGCGTACGAAGCGGCATTGATCGCCGAATTCGAAAAGTATTTGCCGGAGAAGCCAAGCTGGTAGCGCGCGAGTGACTGTTTAGCTGCGACGCGAAGTCCTCGCAGCGGAGCGTTCTTCGTCGCTCACGACTGCCCGGTGGTTGCCACCATCGGGCTTTTGGCATTTCCGTGATCCGCCGCTGTCCGAAATGCGTTCTTCGCCCTACGATGGTGAATGAGCGGCGACGCATCGCGCTCCGCTGCGAAGATTTCGCGTCGCAGCTCAATAGGGAGATGTTCAGATGTTCTTCAACCCGTGGCTCCTGATTTTCACTCTGCCAGCGATCTTGCTGATGCTGTGGGCCCAGTACCGATTGCGGTCGACCTACAAAACCGGCATGCAGATCCCGACTCCGCTGTCTGGTGCCGCAGCTGCGGCGCACATGTTGGAATCGGCGGGGGTCCACGATGTGGGGATTGAGGAGACTCATGGCCACCTGTCTGACCATTATGACCCGTCGGCGCGAGTGATACGCCTCAGTTCCGAGGTCTACCATGGCCGTTCGGCAACCGCCGTGGGCATCGCCGCTCACGAGGCGGGGCATGCCCTCCAGCATGCGACTGGCTACTTCCCGCTGACGCTCCGCAGTGCGGCCGTCCCCGCCGCCCAGTACGGGCCGATGGCGTTCATGGTCCTGATTGTCTTGGGGGCAATCATGAGTTCTCCCAAACTGATGATGCTGGGAGTCATCGCGTACGCCGGAGTTCTGGTCTTTCAGCTGATCAACCTGCCAGTGGAATTCGACGCCAGCTCCCGCGCGAAGCAGCATCTGGGCGACTTGGGAATTGTGAATGAGGAGGGAGCCATCGCCGTACGAAAGGTGCTGAGCGCCGCGGCCCTGACCTATGTCGCCGCCACGTTGGAATCGCTCCTGACGGTGGTGTACTACGCCCTGCGACTCACGGGCGGGAGTTCCTCGGACGATTAGCCTGACCGCGAGACGTGGAGCTCATCAGTGTGCGTTCCCCCCTGTGGGCCACCCCCTGCGAGAGCCACCCTGGCAGCTTTGGGCCCATCGCCTGTCGAGTGACTCTGCGACGAGGCCTCAACTTGTGTAGTGAGAGCACTCCGCGTGCGTGCAACAGAAAAATAGGTAGAAATACACCAGAGAGGCACGGAGATGAAGGTCAGGTCTGTCGCGGCACATGGAGTTTCAAGAAGGATCTCGCGGGGAGGAGTCCACCGGGGAAGCGCTCTGGGGATCGAAGAGCTTTCCATCAGCTGCAGAGGATCTGGATTTCCCCGTGCCCCCGTGCCTCCGTAGTGAAATCGAGGAGGCTGCCACGTTTCTGAGGCCCGCCACCCGGCCTCATGATCCCCGTGGATTCCCCGCGCACTGTTCCGTCGATGAAGGTATCATGCGATTGTATGAGTTCATGCGAACTCGCTCAGTCGCCTATCGAATCCCGCCGGTCCTCTGATGTCTCGCCCCCCTTTGCGACTAATCATCGTTACACGAGATGATTCCGAGCGAGTTCAATCCGCTTGGACCTCGCTGGAAATTTTCCTGCGTAAACGGAAGTCGATTGAGATCGCGGAGATCATCATTGGCGAAGAGATCGGCCCGCCCACGCAGGAGGCCGACCTCGCTGTGGTGCTGGGCGGCGACGGGGCGATCCTGCGAGCCTGCCGGGGTTTTGGCTCCCGACAGATGCCAATCATCGGGATCAATCTCGGTCGACTGGGATTCCTCGCGGATCTCTCCCCCGAGGAATTCCGCCAGCAGATTCACCGGCTGGAATCGCACGACTATCAAGTGGTGAATCACCTGATGCTGGAATGCGAACATCGGCGGGCCGATGGCAGCACACACAAGCATCTCGGCCTGAATGAGGCCGCCATCCATGCAGGCAGTTCGCTCTCGATGATCGATGTGGAACTGTCTGTCGGAGGAGTCCACGTCACGACGTACAGCGCTGACGGACTGATTATCAGCACCCCCGTCGGCTCGACCGCTCATAGTCTGTCTGCCGGCGGCCCGATCCTGCAGCAGGACTTGCAGGCATTCGTCATCACCCCGATCTCGCCCCACACCTTGACCAATCGCCCGCTCGTCGACCGGGCCGACCACGAATATCGGCTCACGCTGCCCCGCGTGCCCGCTGGCGTCATGCTGACCATCGACGGCCAGATCCGCGAGCCGCTCTCTCCCGGCGACGAGATCATCGTCCGCCGCGCCGCTGTCTCTTTCCAACTCGCCCGCCTCACCGGTCACAGCTACTACAAAACCCTGAACCAGAAACTCGGCTGGGGTGGGCAGCCGCGTTATCAGCGGAATGATTAAAAGGGGCAGCGGAGCAGACAGATTCACCAAGGGGTTTTACAACCGCTTCTCGCCAAGATGACAATCAGAGAACTTTCAATGGTCCTTGACACATTGATGTGCAAAGGCGATCGGCCAGAGTTCGCGTCCCGCC
>JANPCU010000203.1:0-6153 GCA_031431195.1 Planctomycetota bacterium
TTTCGTTTACCATTTTTTGTCGTTTTTTTTTGCTTACCTCCTTGTATCCCGCCCTCCCTACTGCTTGCACCCCAACCCCACGTCCCACCCAGGATCACCTCATGTTCGACCTCTTCTTCCCCCACAATCGCCGCGACTTCCTGCGGGTCGGCGGGCTGACCACGTTCGGCCTGAGTCTGCCGACGTTGCTCCAATCACCCGCCTCAGCCGACTCCAAGACCCGCCGCGCCAAGGCGGTGATCCTGGTCTATCTCGGAGGCGGCATGTCGCATCACGACAGCTTCGACCCCAAGCCCGACGCCATCGAGGAGGTGCGTGGCAAGTACCAACCAATCGCCACCAATGTCCCCGGCCTGCAAGTCGGCGAGCTGTTGCCGCTGATGTCGCAGACGATGGACAAGGTCTGCCTGCATCGCGGCGGGGCCCACAACAATGACCATCACGAGACGGCCACGAACTGGGTCATGTCGGGCCGGTTCGGGTCGGCGTTTGGCGACTGGCCCGCGATGGGAGCTGTGGCCGCGCATGAGAGCGGGTTTCCGGGGACGCTGCCGCCCTATGTATCGATCCCGCGCAATCCGTCGTTCACGTGGGAACTGGGTAAGAGTGCCTTCCTCGGCGGACGGTACGAGTCGTTCAGGGCCGGTGACCCCAACGAGGAGAACTTTCGCGTCCGCGATGTCGCCCGTGCCGAACCGCTGGCCCAGGTTCGCCTCGACCGGCGGCAGACGATGCTGCAAGCGGTCGATGGACTCTCGCGGCAGATGGACGGGAACGATCAGCTGACCGCCTATGACCAGTTCCAGCGCCGGGCCGCAGAGATGGTGTTGACGGGCGAGGCGCGCGAGGCCTTCGCGATTGATGCCGAAGACACTGCTCAGCGCGACCGATATGGCCGCACGACGTTCGGGCAGAGCTGCCTGCTGGCTCGGCGGCTGGTCGAACGCGGAGTGACGTTTGTGACGGTCAACTTCGGCGGCTGGGATCATCATGCCAAGATTTGGGAGGGGCTGGAGAAGCGGCTCCCCGATTTCGATCGCGGCTTTTCGGCCCTGATCACGGATATGCAGACGCGCGGACTGCTCAACGATGTTCTGGTCGTCGCGATGGGCGAATTTGGTCGCAGCCCGAAGGTCAACAAAGACATCGGCCGCGACCACTGGGCCCCAGCCGCGTCGATGTTATTTGCCGGTGCAGGGGTCCAGCCGGGCCGCGTGATTGGAGCGACCGACAAGGACGGGGGCCAAGCGATCGACTCGCCGGTCCGTCCGGCGGATGTGGCCTGCACGATCTATCGCTCACTGGGAATCGATCCCGAGAAGCAACTCTACACGCCCGATGGTCGGCCTGTGGCCATCCTCGATGAGGGACATGAGATCGGGGCGTTATATGCGTAAGCTTCCATCCGCCCCCGGAGGGGTCACAGCGATTAGCCGGTGGTTGAGCGCAGCGACACCACCGGAGAGATGCCTCCCTGGACAACCCATCCCAGAGGGATGGCAGAGATCGCTCGATGTCGTCGAAGAACGTACGCATATCGAGAGCCGCACCTCTGGCATCCTTTCGAGATGCGGCCCCGCGCGGGAGCCGTGTTCCGGTGGTGTCGCTGCGCTCAACCACCGGCTATTAGCTTTCATCCCTCCGGGATGGAGTAGGGCCTGCGGGCGACTGTCGTTCGCATTCGTGTGTTGTATGGCTTTCGCGACATCTGTAATACACGCCGAAGACGCGAAGCCGGTCCCGCCGAGGGTCGCGCTGTGTAGTCCCTTGGCCGTCCCCAGCGGGGCCACCACGAAGGTCACGCTGCGCGGCTGGCTCGTCGATAAAGCCACCGCTGTCCGCTGCGACAACGACAAGGTCACGCTCAAGATCGTGTCGCAAGGAGCAGCTGCGGTTCCCGGCAAACAGGACGCCAAGCAGATCGGCGATCAGCAGCTAGAACTCGAGGTCACGGTCGCTGCCGATGCCCCATCGGGTCGCGTACAGCTGACTGTTGTGGCCCAGGACGGTGAGTCGAAACCGCATGCGCTGCTGGTTGGCGGCGATCTGCCGGTGGTGGCGGAGACAGAGCCGAACGATGGGTTCCGCTCGGCTCAGACGATCGCGACCTCGCAGATCATCGATGGTCAGATTCACGGCGATGGCAACGTCGATGTCTTCGCGTTCGCAATCACGGAGCAGACGAACCTCAGCGTGGAGGTGCAGGCCCAACAATTCGGCTCGGGCCTCGACAGCATCTTCACTCTCTACAACGCCACGGGAAGCATCATCGCCTCGAACGACGATCAAGAGGCGACAACCGACGCGAAATTACAAGAGCTGCTCGAGCCGGGTCGCTACTTCCTGTGCCTTCAAGACGCCCACGACCGAGGCGGTGCCGCTCACCCATACCGGCTCAGGGTGCATCCGATCGCCAACACGAATTCGCTCGACCTAAAAATCGAGGGCCGTGTCCGGAAGTGAAGCAGTCCGTCAGTGCCATGACACGGACCGGTAGAGTTCGACTGGGGCCATGACTATTGCTGCACACCCTGTTGGGCATTGCTGCGTTCGACCTCCAGGTCGTCCATCCCACCCGTGAAAAAGACGCGGATGCGAGGCCAGCCCACCTTCAAAATGAAGATCAGAATCGGGATCGCAATCGCCCCGATAATCAGGATGGTCTCCAGGCTGACGGCCCCCTCTTCATCGCGGTGGACGCGTTGTAACAGCTGGCGAATTGAGGCGGGCTGGTTCATGGCAAACTCCGGAAGACCGATCGTGGGAACTGGCGAACCTAGAGAAAAGGGCTGGTGGTGACTCGACAAAACCAGGCGAAAGAGGCTTGAATCGCCACTCGACTCGCGGGAAGGACGAAGGCCACCAACGGCAACACCACTCCGAGAATCAGGATAAAATCGATTGAAGCGGACCCACTCCGGGGCGAGGTGACCAAGCAGGTTGAGTCGCGAATGCAGCGTTGCATCAATGAAGCTCGGAACGTGCAATCCAGGATCGGCCTCTTCGACTCTGATCATCACGGTTCTGATGAGAAACTTCAACTGCAATTCCCCACTCTGCGTCTCGACCATTTGATCCATTCACGAAAAAAGCCCAATGGTCGCAACCATTGGGCTTTCGGATGTTCACACATCGAACGACTGATCTCAGTACGCTCCGACGGCTTCAATGTCCTCTTCCGGCACGTCAGCGGACACTTCCGGTAGCACTGCGTCCTGGCCGGGGAAGATCGACTCAACGAACCCCTTGAGGTGCTCAGCGCGGGTCACATGCTGGAGCTTACGCAGGGCCTTGGACTCGATCTGGCGGATGCGTTCGCGGGTCACCTTGAAGATGCGTCCGGTTTCTTCGAGGGTGTAGCTGTACCCGTCGCCGAGGCCGTAGCGGAGCTTGATGATTTCGCGTTCGCGGTAGGTCAGGCTCTTGAGGACGTGGTTGATCTTGTCGCGGAGCATCTGGTGCATCGCGGAATCAGCCGGGGTGCTTTCGCTGTCGTCCTGCAGGAAGTCGCCGTAGCTGGAGTCTTCGCTTTCGCCGACGGGTGTGTCGAGCGAAATCGGGTGCTTCCAGGTCTTCATGATGCGTTCGGTTTCCTCGACCGAAAGATTGACCGCTTCGGCCAGCTCCTCGATCGTCGGTTCCCGTCCGGTTTCCTGGCGAATCTGCTCGCTCTTGGCCTTGAGCGTCGAGATGCTCTGGAACATGTGGACCGGGATGCGGATCGTCCGAGCGTGGTCCGCCACAGCCCGCGTGATCGCCTGCCGAATCCACCAAGTCGCATACGTCGAGAACTTATACCCACGGCGGTACTCGTACTTTTCGACACCACGCATCAGACCGGCATTGCCTTCCTGAATGAGGTCGAGGAAAGACAGACCCCGGTTGCGATACTTCTTGGCGATCGAGACCACCAGCCGCAGGTTGCCGCCGGAGAGCTGTTGCTTGGCATCGGTCCAGAGGTCGAACCGGTGTCGAGTCTCGTCGAGGCGCGCCTTGAACTCGGTCGGCGTTTCCTGCGTCTGATCGACGTACTCGGCCAGTTCGCGGGTCATCGAAGCCACTTCGCGAGCGGCAGCGGTGCGGTGCTTGAGAGCGTTGATGTCGCGCTCCAACTGGACCATCCGGGTCGCCATCAGTTCCATCTTCTTAAAGACGGGCTGGAGGCGATGGGTCCGGACGCTGAGCTCCTCGCAGAGCGAGCAAAGCTTGCGACGACGAATCAGCATGCGATCTTTGGCCGCCTGCTTGTCCTTTTTGGAAGCGGTTTCGGAGATCGTGATCAGCCAGTCTTCCCGATTCCTCTGCACCAAGTGACGCAGCGTCGGCAGGTTGATCGGCATCCGCCCGAGGATCTGGTCCTTCTGCGTGTTTTCCGTGTCCGAGGTCCGCAGCGTGCGTTCGAACGGGAGTTCGCCGGAGTGGACTTTTTCCAGGATGTCGACGGCGATGTTGATCGCGTAGTCCGACTCCATCATCTTGCGACGGAACCGCTTGCGGGTGATCTCGATCTGCTTGGCCAGGAAGATTTCATCATCGCGCGAGAGCAGCGGGATGTTGCCCATCTGGCTCAGGTACATGCGGATCGGATCCCGAGACGACATCGGGCGTTCCGGCTCGATCAGCACCTTGGCGAGTTCGTGAGTGTGGTTGGAGGGGCGGTCGGCTTTCTCTTTCGCCTGCTGCTCCATCCGTGTCTTATCGGCAACAGACTTGGGGGCCTTGGGATCGTTGATGAGCGGCAAGCCGGTCTCTTCGAGGGCCAGGATGATCTGCTCGACCATCGTCGACTCCCCACCCTCATCGGGGAGGTAATCGTCCACCATTTGATAGGTCAGGAACTTCCGTTCCGTGGCCGTATCAATCAACGTCTTCAATCCCGAATCGTGACGATGCACTTGCGCAGTCTCCTCAATTGGCTTCAGTAAGAACCTTCCCTCTCCGGTGGTACTCCATTCCACCCGAGCAGAAGTCCAGTGGGCAGCCGAGCTGCCGGAAATTGATCGTTGTGTTCACACACGAATTCGAGATTCGTGTCCAGCGAGGTTGTCTGTCGACTCCCTCTCTGTGATGGATTCCTTCCCCTGATTCGGATTCACCGGGGTCATCCCTGTCTGACGACCACCCGGAGGCAATTGTCAAACACGAACCTCCCCTGCGATCAGACCAAGCGCCCCTCCGTGCGAAACACCGACTCCCCCCGCCTGAGCAGACCAAGAATCGGACGGACTTGAGACGTGCGGCCCGCCTGAATGGCGTTCCGAATTTCCCTGAATCCCTGCCGATCCCCTGAGAGCCTTCTCGATGCCCCCCGAATTCCAGACCGTTCCTGAATTCGCACCGATTCGCAAACTCAGTCTCAGGCAGATGATGCGCTGAACTAGAGGATGCAAAAACGACCCACGTCCCCCGTGAATCGGGCGGCCATCCTATCACGTCCCTCCGGCTCGTCCACGCAATATTTTCACAGACGCTGAAAAACGTCGGAAAATCCTCAAGTCGCCCTTCCTCCCTTATTCCTACTCGCGCCAAGTCACAGAGTCAACGGGCGTTGTGCCATTTCCTGCAGCGACCCGCCATCCTCAGTGCAGCTCAACTGTTCCACGTAAGCTGACGCGCCGTTGTATTTTTGCGACAGGAAATCCGTCTCCCTTGAGAGAGACACCGCAAAGGAATCCGGCGTTCGACTATTTCTTGCTACGCATGGAGATGAAGCCCACCACCGCCACCAGAATCAAGATCGACGCATACTGCTGTGGCGTCATGTGGTTCCACGCCTTCACAGCTGTCGACCGATAGATCGACAGGTAGGACAGAACCGTGTCATAGAAATTGGACATCGCAGCGACCTCCCCCAGAACTCTGGACCGCAGCCTCTGCGACCGTTGTCCTCATCAAGCGTAGTTCAGGGGCCACGAGGGGCACGCTGCTTCAAGACACTGATCGACAGAATGCGTGACCGGTCGTAGCGGTGATAGCGGCCTCAACAAACAGCCCCACGGGTGGCCTCCCGAAAGGCATTGGGCGAACGGCCCGTGAAAACCGACCCGCGCGTCATCCCAAATAGCGGCAGACATCGGTATGTACGCGGCCGGGCGCCCTGGCAGGACCTGGTCAGACCGCGCACAAGGGGGGCTGGGCGCGATGGCGCGACAC
>JANPCU010000204.1:0-1818 GCA_031431195.1 Planctomycetota bacterium
CGTGCGGGGCCGCCCGCCGGGGTACACCGGGATGTGCGGCTGGATCAACACCCACTGCTCGTCGGTCACATCACTCGGGTAGGATTGAGTTCTCATGGGCTATTTTACGCCCCCGACCACCCCTTGTGGGACAGTCACTCAATGGTGAAGCCCACACCGTTCAGCGCTGTCCAATGTGCGGTCAACAGCTGCGACTCCCACCTGTTCAGCCCTTGCTCCGGATCACATGCCCAATTTGCCGACACCAATGGACGACGCCAGAGGTAGTTGACAACCCTACTTCAAGCCCGAAAACTCCGTCAGGATCAGAGCCAACAATCCGGAACTTCGACCTCAACATTGACAAAATCCTAGATAACTGGGACGTTGCCCACGCTATTCGTGAACTAATTGCCAATGCGCTCGATGAATCGACGCTCAGTCGGACTGCTTCCCCAACCATCTCCAAGACAGCACCTGGGTGCTGGACGATCCGCGACTTCGGTCGCGGACTCAAGCACCAAGATCTCATACAGAGCGAGAACGCAGAGAAAATCGCCAGCCCCATCGTCATTGGCAAGTTCGGCGTAGGTTTGAAAGACGCCTTGGCCACACTCGATAGGAATAGGGTAATGGTGACCCTCCGATCTCGGCACGGCGACATCGGACTGAGTCGGGTGTCGAAGCATGCGTTTGAGGACATCGTCACCTTACATGCCACCGTCTCGCCCCCTTCACAACCGCACATGCTCGGCACTGAATGCAACCTTTCGGGCATCACCGATGAGATGATGGAGCGGGCAAAGGGAATGTTTCTCGCGTTCACCAGATCAGTCGCTCTCGAACAGACGCGATACGGTGGAGTCTATCCGCCGATAGGCTCTCTCGGGGTGATTTACGTGAACGGCATGAAGGTGGCAGAAGAGCCAAACTTCCTCTTCAGCTACGACATCACTGCAGTGAACGCGGTTATCAAGAAGTCGCTCAACAGAGAACGACAGAATCTTGGTCGATCTGCCTATTCTGATCGCGTGCGGGCCATTCTACTCGCCTGTTCAAGCACTGAGGTAGCATCGCGTCTAGCTGCCAACCTCGAAAAGCATGCCGCTGGTCGAGCATGTGACGAATTGACGTGGTTAGACGTGCAGCATCACGCCGTGCGCATTCTCAATGCTTCTAAACGTGTTGTCTTCGCTACCCCCGATGAGATCGCCAACGATCCAAACGCCATCGATTCGGCCAAGGCACAAGGCTACACGTTGATTCCGATCCCGAATACGCTTTCTGCTAAAATTCACCAAAGCGTCGATTTGCGGAACGCCCCCGTTGTCGATCTACACCAATTCCGGAAGCAAGAAGCCGAATCTTACCAATACACTTGGGTGCATGTGTCGAATCTCACCCCAGCCGAGCAAGCAGTTTGGCGGTATATGGATCGCATCGTCGCCTTGATAGGAGGACTGCCGGCCGTTGTACTTGAGGTTAGAATTTCCGAGACGTTACGCGCCGAGCACAATGTTTCACGTGAGACTGTCGGCTGTTGGGACCCTACCAATGGGTGGGTGATTGTCAAGCGGAGCCAGTTGAGATCCCTCAGGGACTTTGCAGGCGTGCTCCTGCACGAACTTGTTCATGCAAAATACGGTGCCGTCGATGTGACTCGTGAGTTTGAGTTGCACTTGACGCATCTTGCTGGCGGTAACCGTTCACGGCCTGTCGGACTCGGCTTGACCGGTGAGGCGTGTGGCGGCCATTCTCGGGCATGACTCGGCCGCCGTCCATCCCTGCTGACCTGTGGGACTCCTTCCCGCCCGCCGCCCGAGCGGTCATCGCCACCCA
>JANPCU010000205.1:0-8796 GCA_031431195.1 Planctomycetota bacterium
ACAACCCCTCGACCCGCACCCACTGCTCGTCCGATAACTCAAACCGCCGCATGACAATCCCCGTCCTTGAGGTCCAATTCCCAAGGCGGTGGTCTACCCGGTTGGCCCGTTTTCGGATAGATGATTGTCAACACGGCCTAGTGATTCACTGGTCTCTAGCGAGCATTTCAAGGCCACGATGGGAGATCCAGCGAGTGGGCCGTCAACCGAGTCGGGGCCATCCGCAAAGCCTCCTGACCCCGCCACCCGGCCGCGATCTTGGTGTTCCCGATTCGTCCGACGAGGGGAGGATTGAACACCAAGGTCGCAATGGACGCGAAGGGGGGCAAAGTGTTCATCTCAGCCACTCCCGCGGGGGTGAAGGGGGCCTCTGATTTTCTCTCAGCACACTCGGAATTCAAACGATTGCAGCGCAGATCGCCACAGATTTAGAGGGGCGGATCGCGAGAGGTCGCCGCCCCAGCCGGTTTCCAATCTGTGAAAATCTGTGCGATCTGTGTACGAATCCTTGGTTCTGCGGATGTGGATCACACTCGGCGTGCGGCGGGGAGTCTGGCACACTCCGGAAAGGCTGTCGGCTCCCGCGCGGAGTGTCGAAAATAGGAGGACTTGTTCTGCCTGATGACTGAGGACCGATTCAAAAACTGCTCTAAAGTCTGGCCGCAGGCCCCATCACTTCAACAACCCGGTGAGCTTTACCTTCGCAGCCGCCAGTGCCTTCTCCAGCGTGCCCGGCACAGAGACCACGGCCCCGCCCTGGCGCTTACTTTCATCCGCCGCTTCCATGAAAGCGTAGATCTCCAGCGTCTCTTCCACCGTCACCGGCATCTCTCCAGTCGTGAAGAACTTCCCAATCGCCAGCACCAGCGGATCGTACCCTTTGAAGTTCCCCAGGGGCAGGTACTTGTCGGCTCCGAAGACATTTCCGCCATAGCCCGACCTGCCGCCACGCATCCCGCGAAAGGTGCCGATGCGGCCTTCCTTCCAGGTTCCCATGACCACATCGGCATCGGTCGTCGAGCTGCGACTGACCGTCTGGCAACCCGGCCCCATCACGGTGTAGAGGATCTCGACGCCGTGAATGCCGTACCAGAACAGATCGGGATGCGTCTTCTCCAATGAGCACGGGCTGAACGTATCGCACCCCAGCACCTGGCCACAGCTGCCATTCCGGGCGGCTTGGGCGTCCTCCATGAAACGAAGTGATGACGACGAGAAGACCGGCACCTTGTAATGCTTCGCCGCCTCGTAGATGCAGATGGCATCTTCGAGTGATCCGGCCACCGGCTTGTCGATGAAGACCGGTTTGCCTGCTTGGAAGACCGCCAGTGCTTGCTCCAGATGCGGTCGCCCGTCGTTGGTTTCGAGCAGCACGTAGTCGACCTGCTCCAACAGCGCGGGGAGCGAATCGACTATGGTGACGCCGAGCGTCTGCACCTCTGCGGTGTAGCCCGGAATGCGGCTGACGGAGCCTTCGATGTCCTTACTCCCGTGCGGGTAGGCCACCGTCACCCGCATCCCAGCGAGCGCGGCCACCGGCGGGTCGGCGTTGAATGTCTTGGTGAAAGCGATGGAGTGAGACGTATCAAGCCCGATGATCCCGATCCGCTTCAGGGGCATTCCCTCGGCAGCAGTGAACTGGAGGCGCGGCGATTTCTGGAGCGCGGTCATGGGGGGCTTGTCCTCGGTGGGGGGCAGGGCTGCGGGAGGAACTGCGGGGGTCGATAGCGGTGCGAGATCCCAGATGGTGGCTGTCTTGTCACCGGCTGCGATCGCCATCCACCGCCCGTCGGGAGAGACCGTCACTCGGGACAGCCGTGCCTCGGACGCCTCGAACAGCGTGACGAGTTTACGATCGGCCAGCGACCAGACATGCAGCTCGTTCTTCCCCTTGAACCGACCTCCTGAAGCAGTCAGCGCCAGCGTCCCCTTCGCCGCAAAGGCCACGCTATTCGTGGGGCGAGCGTGACCCGTGTAGTCGCCGACCAGCGCCCCGGTTTCCACCTTGAAGACATGCGCCTGCTCGTCAAAGCCGGTCAGCACGACCTGCTTTCCATCCGGAGTAAACGCGATGTCGGTCGCCGGTCGCTTCGGGGCGGCCAGTTCATGCACGACCTCACCGTTGACCTTTCGTAACTGAGCAAAGCCCGGTTTGGTCAGCTGGGTCTCATCCCCGCCCGCGACCGCGAGCAGGGTTCCGTCGGAGGAGAGGGACAGGCCCATGACGGGAGCGGGGATGTCTTTGAACTGGCTCTGTTCCACTCCATCCCCAGCGCTCCAAATGCGGACAGTCTTGTCCTCGCTGGCCGAGTACAGCCGATCGCCCGCCGCATTCCAAATGACAGCGGTCACGTACCCGCGATGTCCCTTGAAGTCTCTCACGAACTGGCGGGTGTCGACCGCGTGGAGGTGAATCTTCTGATAGCCCCCGATGGCGAGTTGGGTGCCGTCGGGGGAGAAGGCCAGGCTGCGCGCGAACCCGGATTTGACGGGGATCGAGCCGACTTTGGATTTCTCCCTAACGTTCCAGAGTTCCACGGTCTCATAACTACCGACCGCGAGGAGATCGCTCTGGGGCGAGAAGGCCACACTGGTCGCCGCATCGGGGAGCTTCCGGACGGTAAAGCTCGGCGACAGCGTCGGCTCATCGGCGTGAAGGCCACTCGCGAGAATTCCTATCGCGAGCAGCCCTGCGAAGCACCGGAGTCGCGAGGCACTCCAGCGCTGGCTGAACTCCGAATACGGCGGGTACTGATTTGTCGGCATGGTTGAGCAACTCCGCATGTGATCGGGAACAGAATTCGCTACGGATCAACAGCAGCGTATCGGTGAATCCCCCGTGATGCGAACCCGCAGACTGTTCCGATCCGGAATGTCTGCCCGACTCTCAATCGTGCTTTCGACGTTGACAGGGGGATCGAGTCACTGACAATAAGAATCTGCTCCAGATCTCCACTGGCTGCCCTCCCCCTGTTCCCTCACTTGGAAAACCCATGCCCCCCTCTCGCGTCGTCCCGGTGGCTGTGATTCAGAAGCGGGCGGGAGAAGATTTGGAGGCCAATCTGGAGGGGACGCTCGATGCCATTGCGGAGGCGGCGAAGCGCGGGGCCAAGATCATCTGTACGCAGGAATTGTTTCGCTCGAAGTATTTTTGCCAGAGCGAGGACTACCAGTACTTCGACTACGCCGAGTCGATTCCCGGCCCGACCTCGCGGGCGCTGTGTGCGGCGGCGAAGCAGCACCAGGTCGTCATCGTTGGTTCGCTGTTCGAGAAGCGGGCACCGGGGCTCTATCACAATACCTCCGTCGTGATTGACGCGGATGGCGAGTTGCTCGGCCTTTACCGCAAGATGCACATCCCGGACGATCCGCTGTTCTATGAGAAGTTCTACTTCACGCCCGGCGACTTGGGATTCAAGGCATTCGCCACGAAGTACGCCAAGATTGGCGTGCTGATCTGCTGGGACCAGTGGTATCCCGAGGGGGCGCGCATCACGGCCTTGAAGGGGGCCGAGGTGATCTTCTTCCCGACCGCCATCGGCTGGCATCCCGGCGAGGACAAAGCCGTCAATGCGGCTCAGCATGAGAGCTGGGAGTTGATCCAGCGCTCGCATGCGGTCGCCAACGGGGTCTTCGTGGCCGCTCCGAATCGTATCGGGCACGAGACGTTCGCGGGGATCCCGGGAGAGGGGATCGAGTTCTGGGGGCAGAGCTTTCTCTGCGATCCGCGCGGGCACGTTTTGAAGCGAGGCAGTGTCGACCAGGAGGAAATACTGATTGCCCCTTGCGATCTCGCACTGATCGACCAGCAGCGCACGCACTGGCCGTTTCTGCGCGACCGACGCATTGATGCGTATGGACTGATCACCGAGCGCTATTTGGGGGATTAGGCTGACCCGTGCGGCTCCGTCGAGTTTGACGATCTCGTGACCTTTGCCCGCGAAGCGGGCAGGATCGGAGAACGACCGGGCCACACACGCAACCGGTCCTGTCAGGGTGAGTTTCGGTCGAATCGGCGAACACTGCCGTCCGATCAGAACGGTACGTCCTCCCCTGTTCTTACATCGAATGCCCATGTCTCACGGGTTTTCCGGTGCCAGCCGACAACTCTGTCGGCGTCGGCGTTGGCTTTCATTGCTGCCCGAGGAATCCCCTGCGGAGTCGGCTCGGGGTCCGCGCCGCCCGTCGGCCGAGAGCGACGAAGCTGTCCCAGCTGCGCCGCAGTCGACCGCTGCTCCCGTCTCCAGTCTGCTTCCGCGTCGCACTTGGGTGCTGGCGCTACTGGTGTTGTGTGGGTTCATGACATGGGCGACGGTTGTCGGAGTCGGTGCCTGGCTCGACATTCACCAGATGGACCCTTGGCGGGACATTCTGGGGATTCGGTCGGGACGGCTACTGCGGTTCTATACGACAATTGCTCTGCTCTCCTGCGCGCAGCTGTCGTATTTAATCCTGTGGAGACGGTCACGTAGCCGCAAGGATTTCGGGGGTCGGTATCGAGTCTGGTTCTGGGTCGGAGCGGTCTGTTCAATCTTCTGCGTCGCCTCGGCCAGCCGATTTCATGAGGTCTACGCCAACCAGCTCACCACGGGCATGAGTCTGGTGTGGGTCGATGCCGGAACAGTCTGTTGGCTAGTCCCCGCGACAACGATGTTGCTGTCGGCCATGCACTTGATACGTCGCGATATGCTGCACCGCTCAGCCAGCAAAGCCTGGACTCAGGTGAGCCGGGGACTGGCGGTCTTGACCGGTTTCAGTCTGCTGTTTGGTTCACTGCTGTGGCCCGAAGCATGGGTGGCTCCAATCAATGCCGCACTGGGAGCTTTATGGCCCACGGTCTTTGCGTCCACACTGTTGATCCATGCCCGGTACGTCACCTATGTGACCAACGAGGCATCGCGTGAACAGCGACAACCCAGCCGCTCTTCCCGCTGGGAGGCCCGGCTCAAGTCCTTTGCTCAACACGTCGCCCTCCAGGCCAGCGAAGAGTGGCAGCTCTATCGACAGACGCGGGCCGCAAAGGCTGCGCTGCTGAGTGCGGAGTCGACGAAAGTCGCTGCTCCTTTGGCGACCGTGGTGGAAGTGCCTGCCCCTCGTGCGAGACCGGAGCAGCCCGCACGAGAGCGCCGCACTGCCCCGGCGTCTCCGTCTGCCAGAGCTTCCGCCCCCCTGCAGCAACTCAGCCAGTCACGCGCCTCAATGGCTGAGGAGGACGACGAAGAGAGCCTAACCGCTCCGCCGCCTGCTCCCGTGACGACTGCAATCAACGCTCGCCCATTGCCCCGGCCCCCGGCTCCGGCAGCGATCCAACCCGCCCGGGTCCATCCGGCCCAGCCGATCCCTGCTCCTCATTTCGCGATTGAGGAGCCAGAGTTGATGGAGTCCGAGGCCACGGGGGAGAGCGACAACGAAAGCCAGTCCCAGTCGATCCCCGCAGGCTACTCCCCCGAGCAGTGGCGAAACCTTTCCAAGAAGGATCGCAAACGCCTTCGGCGAACCGAGGCAGTGCGGTAGGGCTGTGGTCAAGTACGTTCGTGACCGCTGGATGACCTAGACTTAGAGTAGTTTCAGAATCGGTGTTCAGTCAACAGGCAGAACATGTCCTCCTATTTTTCTGCCCCTATTTTTCTGTCTTCATTCTTCTCTGGCCCTCACCCAGGACCAGACGAAGACAGAAAAATAGGGACAGAAAAATGAAGAGTGGGATGTTGGTGAGGTTCTGCACACCAATTCTGAAACTGCTCTAGTCACCACTAGCCGGAGTGGTCCGCTCTAATCGAGCGCGATCACATGCTGCGACATCCGCTCATACCCGGTGGGCGTAATGAGATAGTTATGCTCGATCCGCATGCCGCCGATCCCTTCGCAGTAGGCCCCAGGTTCAAGGGTCACGACATCCCCGGGTTGCAGCACATCGGTACTCTCGGGCACCAGAATCGGCGGCTCGGGGTGGGCCAGACCGATCCCATGTCCGGCATGGTGCGTGAATAGCTCGGGTCGCCCGGCATCTGCGAACGGCTTAAACACCGCAGCATGGACGGCACTGGCTGCGGCTCCGGCCTTGAGGACCGCTTCCCCGCCGCGCATCCCGGCCACGCACAAAGCGTGCATCTCGCGCAGGGCCGGATGGATTGATCCGACCGCAAATGTATTCGTGAAGTCGCTGCGATAGCCATCCAGCACGACCGAGAAGTCGAGGATGTACAGGTCGCCCGCTTGCAGCGTGTAATCGGTGGGGAGTCCGCCGACCTTGGGCTTCGTGGCGTTTGTGGCGCGGAAGTCGCCGTACACGAGACCCGGTCGTCCGGCTCCCGCGATGCTCGCATCAGCAACAGCTCGATAGACTTCGAGTTCCGTGACCCCAGGTCGGATCACGTCTTTGGCTCGGGCCATGCCCGCCTCGCCGCCCCGCATGCACTGCCGCAGCAGGGCGATCTCGTCCGGTTCCTTATGTCTTCGAACCACTCGCAATGCGGTGCCTAGATCGGTGAAGATCGGCCCATCGGCGGCCTCTTGGGAGACACTGCGTGACTCGGGCGGCAAGGCCAGCAGATCACCCGCCGCCACTGGCAGGGTCTCCGCCTCAATCAGTCCACGCCGTCCGTTCAGTTCCGGTTGCAACTGCCGCAGCGCGTTGAGCAGCGCATGATCGCGATTGATGACCGCGTGCTTGTGGTCGTACCACTTCTCCACGATTTCGCGATCCACGTACGCCTTGTGGACGCCGGACCGCAGTGCGAAGTTATCGCCCAGCAGAGTCGCCCGACCGCTGCGCTCCAGGCACAACCACCCGCGCTCCCCACCCGAGAAACTCAGCGGCTGGACCCAGAAGTTGGCCAGGTACTGGACGTGTCGAGGATCGGCGACGAGCACCCACTCGACATCCGCCGGCAGGGAGTTCCACAACCGCTTCCGCCGAGCCAGACAACCTTCGAGAGTGAGCATGAGAGCACCCGCTGAGACAAAGTGGATATCCATCCCGGGCGACCATTGAAATCAACAGACCTCCCGGATCGCAGTAGGGTAGGCAATCGCGGAGTGGATGAGAATCGATACCCGCCGCCCCTCTTCCGGATCTTGTCGGGCCAGCCTCTCGAAGCCGCCTCCCACTGACCCCCGCGACCACGCCACCAGGATGGCTTCATATCAATTCCGATTTGACACCGTACTTCGGTGATGACATCTCGCAGTATGTCGCTCGTGACACGGAATTCCGGTGGGGTTGTGGATCGACTTCTCGTGAGCAAGAATCATTCGCTGGACCGACTTCCGAGTCTGACTGACCTCCCCAGGTGATTGGCCAGTGCAAACTATTCGATAGACTTCCGAAGTCTATCGAGTGAATGGCCCCCATCAGTCCGCCGTGAGAGATCACCATTGAGCGCTTAACCAATGGTTCAGATCGGACACCCCTTCGGGAGGGAACCCACGATTCGCTGGGATACACATTGCCGCCTTCATTGACGACAGCGCTGAAGCGACGGGCGTCTGAAATCGGCTTTGAGCTGGTCGGAGTGGCTCCGGCGGTGCGGGCCGGAACGTGGGAGAATCTCGACGAGTGGCTCGCGCGCGGCTTCGCGGGGGAGATGAAGTACATCGAGCGGCGGCGCGAGGCGTATCAGCATCCGGAGCATGTGCTGCCGCAGGTTCGCAGCGTGGTGATGCTGGGGCTGGTGTATGGGGGTGGGGGCACCTCGCGAACCGGGTTGGAGGGACTGAACACCCCGGCTCACGCCGGGGGCTCGCCGCGAATCGCGCGCTATGCGTTGGGCACTCGCGACTATCACGAGGTCATTCGCGAAAAGCTCAAGCAACTGGCCGATGCCCTGCACGAACTCCAACCGGGCTGTCAGACACGCGGAGTGGTCGACACCGCTCCGCTGCTGGAGCGGGACTTCGCTCGGCTGGCGGGACTCGGCTGGTTCGGCAAGAACACGCTCTTAATTAATAAGCGGATCGGCAGTGAGTTATTCTTGGCGGCTTTACTCACCGACTCTGAATTAGAGCCAGATCAACCGCACGAAACGCAGCACTGTGGGACGTGTACGCGGTGTCTGGATGTCTGTCCGACCGGAGCGTTTCCTGAGCCGTATGTGCTCGATGCAACGAAGTGCATTTCGTACCTGACGATCGAGCTTCGCAACGCTCCGATCCCGGAAGAACTGAGGCCGGGGATGGGGGAGTGGCTGTTCGGGTGCGACGAGTGCCAGACGGTCTGCCCGTGGAATCACAAGGCTCCGGCGACGCGCGTGCCGGAGTTCCAGCCCGACCCCAGTCTCGCCGGACGTTCGCTCGCCGAGTGGTTGGCCCTCACGCCGGAGCAGTTCAAGCAGCAACTGGGAGCCACGCCGCTCTCACGACCCGGCTGGCAGGGGATCATCCGCAACGCCTGTGTCGTCGCGGGGAATTCGGGGGAGGTGTCCCATCTTCCTGCCCTGCGTGTCCTCGCCCAGCACGCCGACCCGATTGTGAGTGCAGCCGCCCAATGGGCCATCCATCAGCTCGACAGCGAGCGGCAGACGTAAGTCCGCCGTGTTGATCGACGTACGCATCACTTTCAAACCGTATCGTTTGGTCTCGTCGCACTGGCACGGGGGACTCACGTCCCCCGCTCGCTGGGGCTTGACTGGCGAGAGCACGTACGACGGACTTCCGAGTCCGTCGCCGCATTGGACGTTGCTTGGGAGCCGACGGACCAGGTTGTCCGTCGTACGATGCTCACGCCCCTAACTCCCAATCCGGCAGCTTACGAGTCACGTGGGGTGGGGGCCCCCCCCCAGGGGGCCCGCCCCCCCC